>PMLK01000041.1 GCA_003158875.1 Chloroflexota bacterium | reverse complement strand
CAGGTCTTCTATCTGATGAGCCGCGGTTTGACGGAGAACGAGGCGACCAACCTCGTCGTCCAGGGGTTCCTCGAAGTGTTCACCAAGGAATTGCCGATGGAGTACGCCATCGAGTTCAACCGTCTGGTGAAGCTCGAAATGGAGGGTTCGCTCGGATGACCGCGGAAACTAAACCAGCGGTCGCCGCCCCAGCCGTTCCGGCAGGTCCTTCCGAACTGACTCTCACGTTCGTCGACGAAGCCACGGTGCGAGACATCGTCGCTGCCGGAAGCGACGACGAGTGGCTGATCGCCGATCGGCTCGCCGGGCTCGCCGCGTTCAACGAGTTGCCGGTCGAAGTCAACCCGCTCTACACCACGTACATCGACCTGCGCAATGCCCGCCTCGCGGCGGTGAAGCCGTACGGCGCCGCTCCCGCGATCGACGCAGGCGCGGCCGCCGCCGCATTGCCCGAAGGCGCAGCCGCGGTCATCGAGATCCGTGACAACCACGTGACCGCTCTGGCGATGTCGCCCGAGGCACGGGATGGCGGACTCATCCTCGAAACGCTCGATTCGACACGGATCCGCGACCCCAAGCTTCTTCGCGAGTTGCTGGAGGGTGGCTGCGCCCTGCCCGAACACGACAAGCTCGCCCAGATGACTCGAGCCTTGTGGTCGCTGGGGATACTGCTTCGGGTTCCGGATGGGCTGCGCCTCGAAAAGCCCGTGGTCATGCGCCACGTCGTCGGTACGCCGGGCTCGGCCGTATTCGCCAGGACGGTCATTTCGATCGGCCGCGACGCCGAAGTGTCGGTCCTCGAGGAGCAGCTGTCGTCGTCGGACGCGCCGTGCGGCCCGACCGATCCGCAGGCGTTCTTCGCCGGCACAACCGAAGTCCGCATCGATGCCGGGTCGAACCTGTCGTTCGCCGGCCTCCAGGACCTGTCCCTCCGCCAGATCGCCTTCCAGCACCGCTCGGCCGTGGTCGGCAAGTCCGCGAGCGTTCGATGGGCTCTGGCTCAGCTGGGCAGCCGGGTCATTCGAAGCCGCATCGACAACAGCCTCGAAGGGAATGGCTCCACGGTGGAACAGGCCGAGATCGTCTTCGGGTCGGCCGATCAGATCTTCGACCTGACCTCGTATACGCGCCACATCGGCCGCGACACGACCGGCAACCTTCTCTCCAAGGGAGCGCTGGCGGATCGGTCGAGAGCCTACATGAAGGGCCTCGCGACTATCGACATCACTGCCCACGGCACCGACAGCTACCTGGGCGAGTTCGGGATGCTCCTTTCGAGGAAGGCCCGATCAGTGGCGATTCCCAGCCTGGAGATCGACCAGCCCGATTGCCGGCGCGTAGCCCATGCCAGTTCCGTAGGGCCGATCGACGAGACGCAGCTCTTCTACCTCGAGAGTCGCGGGCTCACGGCTGAGGAAGCTCGCAAGTTCATCGTGCTGGGCTACCTGGAACCGGTGGTGGCTCGCGTTCCTCTCGAAGCGGCCCGGGAGCGCCTCAGGGAACTCCTCGAAGCCAAGTGGTCGGCGAGCGTCGTCGCGGCACCGGCCAGCACCGCAGCGGCTTGAGCCGGTAGTCCCATGGTCGCCACGCCGCCCGATCTACGCCGGGTGGATCTCTGCGCGGCCACCGACGTGCCGCCGGGCACGATGAAGTTGTGCGAGGTAGACGATGAGCTGGTTCTCGTGACCAACGTCGAGGGGGAGTTTCATGCCGCGCAGGGAGTCTGCACGCACGAGTACTTCGAATTGGACCGGGGCGTTCTGACCGGCGATTCGATCCTGTGCACGCTGCACCTGTCTCGCTTCTCACTGATCGACGGGGAAGTCACGGATCCACCGGCCGAACTACCGCTGGTGATCTATCCGGTGGTCGTCGAGGGCGGCCGAGTTGTCATTCAGGTTCCGGCCGGGCCGCTTCAGGTGAACCGCTAGCCGAGAACCGCAGGCGGCATGCCGCGGCCGGCGTGCCTCGGACGGCTTGCTCCGGCCGGCGCTGCTCCGCCGACGACCCTAGCGCGGCAGGATTCGGCCGATACCGAGCTGCTCGGCTCGGGCGAGCACAGCCGCTGCGAAGACGACGTCGGCGAGCCCCACGCCCAGATGGGCGACGAGGACGCGGCCAGTATCTGGTGGCAAGGCCCTGCCGCTCAGGAGGTCGCCGATGGTGAAGGCTGGATCCGGGTACCCGGCAAACGTCGTCTCGTCGCGCGTCGAGAGGAACTGGGTACGGTCGTCTACCGCGAAGAACGCTTCGCGCGCCAGCGCAGCCGGCGCCTGCATGTCGTAGTCCACAGCGACCGTCACGGCATCGGCCGTCAGCCACGCCGGATCCATGCTCTGGCGGTCCGGGCCGAACGACACGACCGAGACCACGACGTCCGCCCGGTCGACGGCTTCGCGCACGGATCCCACGACCGCCGCCCCCCGGATGCCCTCGACCGCTCGAGCCTCCTCCACGCACGACTCGGCTCGGGCGCCGTCGGCGTCCATCACCGCGACCTCAGCTCGGGGAAGCAGCGTCCCGATGACAGGCAGATGGGCCCGAGCCTGTACCCCTGCCCCAAGAATGGCGATCCGTATTTCTGCCTGCTCCCGCAGCGACGGTCGTGCTTCCAGGACGGCTCTAATCGCGACGCCGCTGATTGCGGCTGTCCGCTGAGCGGTGATGGCCGCGGCATCCATGACCGCGATGGGTTGGCCCGTCAGCGGATCGTTCAGCAGCACCAGGGCGCTATAGGCCGGCAGGCCGCTAGCGGGATTAGCCGGAAAGCCGGCGATCCACTTCGCCCCGAGGAGATCGTCGGAGCCGTCGGAGGAGTCACCGCGGAGGAGCGCGGGCATGGCGTGAGCCAGCGACCCGGGCTGCCGGGGATGAACGCCAATCTTGGGGGGCAGTTCCGCGTCGACGCCGAGGGCGCGCATGGTCAGATCGGCGAGCGCCAGGCGGTCAGCCAGCGGAGGCATCGCAGCAGCGACCTCGGCGGCCGTGAGGTGCCTGAAGGTCGTCACACGTGGGCCCTGCCGTGACCCCACGGCCTCATCAGCGGACGCCGGTCGCGATAGTCGGTGCACACGGGGCGAGTGTAGCGTTACGATGGTCCGGTCGCCCTGAGGTTCGCGGCCGTCATGGCCGCCAGAGCCGAGATGGGCATCTGCGACCCGCCTTTGGGTGAGCCCACTTCGACGAGGAGACAACTTGCGGCGTGTTCGGGCTCTGGGGGCGGGATTCCTGGTTGGCGGCCCGGTGGCGCTGTTGATGTATCTGTGGCTGCACGCGACCCGCGAATTCACTGTAATCATCGGCGCGGTCATCGGACTCGCGATCTTCCTGGTCGTGTCGACCTCCACCAATGCCGGCGACGCAGCCGCGGATGACGCCTGGCGCGAAGCCGCACCGGATCTGCCGCCGTTCTCCGATCGAGTAGCCATGGAACGCGACCAATCGAACATCCCGGGGCCCGAGAATGGGCCCAAGACAGCCAGAGCCGGACGCGGACGAACGGATGGCGTCGTGGCCGGCAGCGACCAAGTGGCGGTGTCGAAGTGAGCCCGGTCGATCGCGACAGTCTGGCTGCGCGTCTCAAGGCCGAGGGGCTGGAGGCCTCGCCATGGTCGACCCTGCCGGGTGAACGTTTCGAGTCGAGGACCAACGACTTCGACAAGATCGTGGTCGTCGTCGAGGGCTCCATTACCTATGGGCTGAGCGGCTACGGGGTCGGCTTCCTGCTCACACCGGGCGAACGATTGGATCTGCCGGCAAATATCCCGCACGAGGCTGTAGTCGGCCCCAAGGGCGTCACCTGCCTTGAAGCTCGACTGGCCGCGGGAACCCTTGGCACCAAGGCTCGAGGTCGCGGCTACCGCTGGTAACCGGCGGCGCGCTGTCGATTCTTCAGGGATCGGCTAGGCTGACACGGACCGTGATCGGACGCGGAGCAGCTTAATCGGCCGAGGGCATAGGCGGGATATGGGGTCTTTCGAACGGATCGACGAGACGGATGCTCGAATCCTCGAGATCCTTCAGAGAGACGGCCGCGAATCCTACGCAGAGGTAGGACAGGCCGTGGGTATGAGCGGGCCGTCGGTCCACGAGCGGGTGAAGAAGCTCGAAGCCAAGGGCCTCATTCGAGGTTACGCCGGCGTGGTCGATCCGATGCTTCTCGGCTACGGCGTACTGGCCTTCATATTCATCAAGCAAGTCCCCGGAACGGTCGCGACCGACATGACGGGCGACTTCGTCGCCATCGATGAAATCGAAGAGTGCCACCACCTGGCGGGCGAGGCGGACTACCTGCTGAAGGTTCGGGCAACGGATACTCGCCACCTGGAACGGGTCCTGCATCTGATCCAGCAGGTGCCCCACGTCTTTACGACCGAGACTCAGATGGTGTTCTCGAGTGCCTTCGAGCGGCGACCCCTGCGGATGCCGCGCGAGCCGGAACCTCTTTCCGTCTCTGCCCCGACCGCGGCTTCGTGACCGGCGCTCCGCGAATGGTCGGAGGGAAGCAATCAGTCGAAGCTGCTGACTCCCAGACTGAGTCGGTGCAGCAGCCGGTCGACGGAATGGCAACCGGACGGGCCGGCAATACCGTCCCGGAACCCCGCGTGACGTCCATGTTCGATTCGATCGCGCCGGTGTACGACCGAATGAACACGATCATGACCGCCGGCATGGACGGTCGCTGGCGACGAGCCGCCGTCCGCGCCGCGAATCTCGCCGGTGGGGGAGTGGCTCTGGACGTGGCCTGCGGGACGGGCAAGCTGACCGCTGACTTGGCTGCCGCCGTGGGTCCCAGCGGGCGAGTAGTAGGAGTGGACCTGTCCGCGGGAATGCTCGAGGAAGCGCGGCGTGTCTACGGCAACTTGAGCGGAGTGGAATTCGTTCTCGGCAACGCCCTGGCATTACCGGCGGAGAACGGTACGTTCGACGCGGCCACGATCGCGTTCGGGCTTCGAAACCTGGCCAGCTTTGAAGACGGGCTGCGCGAGATGGCTCGCATCGTCCGGAGCGGCGGTCGGGTCGTTTGCCTGGAACTGTCGGTTCCACGGCCTCGCTTTCTGGGCACCATCTACCGCGGGCTCTTCCGAGTGACCGCGCCCGTGGCCGGCACGGTCTTCCGCCGGCGGGCGGCCTATACGTACCTCCCCAAGTCTCTGGAAGGATTTCCGGCGGCTGAGGAAATCGCGGCGACGATGCGCAACGCCGGTCTCACGGACGTGTGGTTCAAGAGGTTCGCGCTCGGCGCGGTGGCCCTGCACGTGGGAACGGTTCGCTAGGCAGCTCGGCCCACTCAGCCGTGCGGCCGGCGCGCCAGGTCGGCGAGCCCGGTCAGCGAGCCCGGCTAGGACTCCTGAGTCTGGCCCTCTTGGAAGCGGGCAGCTTCGGCCGCGGCCTGAGCCTCGCGAATCCTGCCGTCCACGTAATTGCCATGCAGGTGGAGCAGCCTGACGACGATGTCCTCGTCGATCGGGTATCCATCTGCCGCCATCTCTTTGGCGAGCAGCGGACCTTCGGCTTCATCCACGGGACCGCCCGGCACTTCGAGCGATTCAAATGGGTGATCTGCCAGGAAGAACCAGGTCAACAACCCGCCGATGAGCAGGCCCAGGATCGAGAAGAAGAAGTAGAACGGCATTTGGGAGCCCTTCTGCTGGCCGTGACTTTGCCCGATGCGCGGCCGCCGGCCGGTCTCGGGCCAGTATACGAACTGCGCAACGTTTGCGAGCCGATCGTCGCCGCCCGTTACACTTCCCGACTATGATCGATTTCACCCCGAACCCAGTCGCACTTGCCATCGGTTCTATCGAGATCCGCTGGTATGGCATCGGCTACGTCGTGGCAATTCTGGCCGCCACGTGGCTGGCATTCTACGAAGCGCGCAAGCGTGGCGAGCGAACGGACATCATCGTCGATTCCCTGATCGCGATGGCCATCGCGGCCCTGATCGGCGGGCGGGCCTACCACGTAATCGATCAGTGGGCCTACTACCAGAACCACATCTCGCAGATTTTCCTGCCGCCGTACTCGGGTCTCGGCATCTACGGCGGCCTTTTCACGGGACTTCTGGCCGTGATCTGGCTGGTCCGCCACTACAAGGTGGATTTCTGGCGGTGGGGCGACATCATCGCGCCGTGCATCCTGGTGGCCCAGACCGTGGGCCGGTGGGGCAACTTCATGAACCAGGAGCTATACGGCCCGCCGACGAATCTTCCCTGGGGCATCGCCATTGGGTGCCAGTACCGAGTCCAGGAATACGCCTGTCCATCGTACGGTGGCACCACGCCTGCCGACGCGCACTTCATTCCGCTCTTCTTCTACGAGTCGATGCTCAGTCTGCTGGGCGTCTTCGTGATGCTGTTCCTGTGGCGCAAGTTCACGGCTAAGAAGCGCTTGCTCATCGCCGGCGACATCGGACTCCTGTACTTCGTGTGGTATGGGGTCGAACGCAGCGTTCTGGAAACGTTCCGGAGCGGCTGGAACTGGACCTTCTTCGGGCTCGCAACCGCTCAGCTGGTCGGTCTTGGCGCTGCTGCGGCCGCGATCGTAACTATCGTGATTCGCCACTTGTGGGTCCGACATCGCCGCGGTTCCGATGGGCCAGACGAAGGCCCCGGCGCACCCAACGCCAACGCCGTGACGGAACCCACGACCGGGGCCGGCACGGAACCAGCCGCGACCGCGTCTGGCGGCACGGATGCGGCGACCGGCACCGACTCTGGAGACTCGCCCCGGGCCTGAGTCCCACAGCCCGGCATTCGCCTGCGCCCAACCTCGGCGGTTGCGACGGCGCAAGACCGACCGACCGACCGCCCTTCGATGCCCATATCCAGACGAATTGGGGCAGTCCGCCCATCCTTGGGGGCTTTGTGGCGCCCTGGTTTGCGCGACTGCCGTCCGGGTCCGTACAATTCCCGGGTCAGGAATTTGTACGTGAAACTTGACAGAAATACGCCCGCCTCCGTCGGTTGCTTGAGTTCGTTCCGCTCACGCCGCAACGCGGGTCACATCCGGGTTAGCGCGAGGAGAGACCGTGACTAGCATTGGTGCCGTGGTGGGACAGCCGCAGGGTCTGTCGGAGTCGCATCCGCTCGTTCGCTGGGTTGACGAGATCGCGACTCTCACTACGCCCGATGCTATCCACTGGTGCGACGGTTCCGAGGCCGAGAACGAGAAGCTCTGCCAGCATCTCGTGGAGTCGGGGACGTTCATTCGCCTCAACCCGGAACTCCGGCCCAACAGCTTCCTGGCTCGTTCCGATCCCTCCGACGTCGCACGCGTTGAAGACCGCACCTTCATCTGCTCCGAACGGGAGGAGGACGCCGGACCCACCAACAACTGGCGCGATCCGGTCGAGATGCGGGCGACGCTCAAGGAACTCTTCACGGGTTGCATGCGCGGCCGCACGATGTACGTCATTCCGTTCTCGATGGGCCCCGTCGGTTCGCCGATCGGCCGCCTGGGAGTCGAGATAACCGACTCACCGTACGTGGTCGTGAACATGCGGATCATGACCCGCATGGGCATGGCCGCTCTCGACGAAGTCGTCAAGTCCGGTGAGTTCGTGCCGGCGGTCCACAGCGTTGGGATGCCTCTCGGACCCGGCGACGAAGACTGCCAGTGGCCCTGCGATTCCGAGACGAAGTACATCGTCCACTATCCCGAGACCCGCGAGATCTGGTCGTTCGGGTCCGGCTACGGCGGCAATGCCCTCCTCGGCAAGAAGTGCTACNNTGGCTGGCCGAGCACATGCTCATCATCAAGGTCACTTCCCCGGACGGCACCGTGCGACACATCACCGGCGCCTTCCCGTCCGCCTGCGGCAAGACTAACCTGGCCATGCTCGAACCGACGATCCCGGGCTGGAAGGTCGAGACGATCGGCGACGACATCTGCTGGATGAAGTTCGGGGCCGACGGCAGGCTCTATGCCATCAACCCCGAGGCTGGGTTCTTCGG
The DNA here is from genome assembly GCA_003158875.1 of Chloroflexota bacterium. Taxonomy (GTDB): domain Bacteria; phylum Chloroflexota; class Limnocylindria; order Limnocylindrales; family CSP1-4; genus Fen-1039. The sequence continues at coordinate 77,750 of PMLK01000041.1, read as the reverse complement.
CGTCGCGCCAGGCACGAGCATGTCGACAAACGCCAACGCCATTCGGACGCTCTATGCGAACTGCATCTACACCAACTGCGCTCTAACCGACGATGGCGATGTCTGGTGGGAGGGGCTCACGAAGGAGCCGCCGGCCCACCTCGTCGACTGGAAGGGCCAGGACTGGACGCCGGCTTCGACGACTCCGGCCGCGCATCCGAACGCCCGGTTCACCGCTCCGGCCGGCCAGGATCCGGCGATCGACCCGCATTGGGAAGACCCGGCTGGCGTGCCGATCGACGCAATCATGTTCGGCGGCCGCCGCGCCTCCGTCGTGCCTCTGGTGCGCGAAGGCTTCGACTGGGTGCACGGCGTCTTCCTCGGCTCGATCATGAGTTCCGAGATGACCGCCGCCGCTTTCGGGACGATCGGCAAGCTGCGCTTCGACNNCCTGGTCAACTGGTTCCGCAAGGACGAGAACGGCAAGTTCATGTGGCCCGGTTTCGGTGAGAACAGCCGCGTGATCGAGTGGATCTTCGGCCGATGTTCCGGCGAGGACGACGCTGTCGAGACACCGATCGGGATGCTGCCCGCGCCGGGTGCGATCGACACGACCGGCCTGGATATGACTCCGGCCCAGCTGTCGGCTCTGTTCGATGTGGATCCGGTGGCCTGGGTTCAGGAACTAGCCGCCATCGAAGAGCACTATTCCCAGTTCGGTTCGAAGCTTCCCGCCCCGTTGGCGGCTCACCTGGAGCACGTAAAGAAGGCGATTTCTGCCGCCTGACGGCGTCAATCCGAAGCACCGACAACGCGAGGGAATCCTACATGCCAGTCTCTCGTCGCAAAGTCACGGTCATCGGCGCCGGTAACGTCGGCGCGACTACTGCTCAACGGATTGCCGAAGGCGGCCTCGCCGACGTCTGCCTTATCGACGTCGTCGAGGGGCTGCCGCAGGGCAAAGCTCTGGATCTGGCCGAATCGTCGCCCGTTCAGGGCCACGATCACGCCATCGTGGGCACGAACGACTATGCCGATACCGCCGGCTCGGACATAGTCGTGGTCACGGCCGGGTTGGCCCGCCAGCCCGGTATGTCGCGCGACGACCTGCTTCTCAAGAACGCGGGGATCGTCCGGACTGTCGTCGCGAACGCGGCCGCGCACTCGCCGAATGCCATCTTGATCGTCGTCACGAACCCGCTGGACGCCATGGTCCATGTAGCGCTTTCGGCGAGCGGCTTCCCCAAGAACCGGGTCATCGGCATGGCCGGGGTGCTGGACAGCGCCCGCTTCCGGACGTTCATCGCGGAAGAACTGGACGTCTCCGCGGCCGACGTTTCGGCGTTCGTCCTGGGTGGTCACGGCGACACGATGGTGCCGCTACCGCGCTTCTCGACCGTGGCCGGCATCCCGCTCCCGGAATTGATGAAGCCCGACCGGATAGAGGCTCTCGTGGCCCGCACCCGCAACGGTGGCGCTGAGATCGTTGCTCTCCTGAAGTCCGGCAGTGCGTTCTACGCGCCGGCCGCGTCTGTCGCCCAGATGGTCGATGCCATCCTCAACGACCGGAAGCGCGTCCTGCCCTGCGCCGTGCTTCTCGCCGGCGAGTACAAGGTCGACGGCCTTGTTGTCGGCGTACCGATCGTTCTCGGGTCCAATGGTGTGGAGCGGATCATCGAGATTTCGCTCACCGGAGAAGAGCAGGCGGCGTTGCTGGCCTCGGCCGAATCTGTCCGCGTCCTGGTCGAGACGATGGCCAAGCAGCCCGTCTGATACGGCCCCGAGCGCTCCTACAGGCATAGGAAAGCCCCGGCGGTCCCGTCCTGCCGGGGCTTCCCAGGGCATAACGATCAGATAGCTCTGGTCCCGGCCCCCCTGGATCCCGGGACCAGTGCTGTCGTTGTGTATTCAACGGCGGCCGCCAACGCGTCGGCGCCCGGACGTTTTCGTGAACACCCTAATGAAGCCACGCGAGAACCTCGCGACGGAGCGGTTGGCCGACACCGGACGTGTCGTCCAGGCGACACGCGGGTCCGCCGTCCGCCGGGGCCGTGCCTGTTAGAACGTGTAGTCACGGGGCCGGTACACTGCCGCACATGCCCGCCGCGATCACTTTCGACTTCGACCCCACGGTCTCGCCGTTCGGCCTCTCGGTCCGTCTCGAGACCCTGGCTTTGGGCGCGGTCATCTTCTTCGTGCTCGTTCTGATTGCGCTTCGGGCAGGTCGTGAGGGCAAGGGACTGGAGGCCGCCGCGGGCGTTCGGAGTCCCGATGGCAAGTTGCGGCGCGACGACCTGATCTTGATCGCCTTCGGCGTCGTTCCCGGGGCGATAGTCGGTGGACGGCTGGGTTACTGCCTGCTCCACCTGGACTACTACGCATCGAATCCACTCGCCGTAACGGATCCTGGGCAGGGTGGCCTGGGTCTTTCAATGGCGGTCCTCGGCGGGATCGTTACCGGGATTGCCGTTGCCCGGTTGCTCGCGGCTCCGATTGGTCGATGGTTGGGCGTAGCCGGTCTGCCGGTACTCCTGGGACTGGGGCTGGGCAAGCTGGCCACGATGCTTGGAGGCACTGGACAGGGCCGTTACTCGGACGCGTCGTGGGCCACGAGCTACTCGGGCGATGGACCGTGGGGCAGTATGAGGCCAGATTTCCCGGCCCTGCCTGCGCAGGCCCTCGAAGGTGGTCTCGTTCTCGCGATTGCCGCGGCCGTGATGATCGTTCCAATCGTTCTGCGCCTGCGCGTTAGACCGTGGTGGCGACTGGCACGGCTCGGATGGTCGCCCTGGCACGAGTGGCCACTGCTGACCGGGAGCGCCGGCTTCACGACGATGATCGTGCTTTGGGCCGTGGCCAGATTCGTCGCCGTCTTCGCCTGGCGGGATGCCTCGCTGGTGGGTCCGTTCCGCGCCGAGCACGCAATCCTTGTCTTCATGCTCGCGGCGGTAATAGTCGTTCAGACGGTGCCACGGGCGCGGGCGGCCCGCCGTGACGCCATCGCGCGCCGTCAGTCCACGGCGTCGGTTTCGCCGAGCAGGCCACTCTGAGCCGCGGCCGCGTCTGAGGACCTTGCTGCGCGGCCGCCGGCTCGCGGCCGGAGTATGCTCGGGCATAAGTGCGTCGACGGAGCGAAAGGCAGCGCGATGGCAGTAATCGCAAGCGGATCAGAGGGCAGATGATGCAGGCGCAGCCCGACGCCGATCGATTCCGCGAGCCGAACGATGCCGACGGCAAGGGCCCCTCTCGTCCGGCTCCGCGCACGCGGACTCGGACTCTGAACGTCCGTGGCTCGCAATCCGTGCGAGCCGGCGGATCCGCCGCGGCGCCGCCGGTACTCGTCCGCCAATTTCGAGGTGAGGTCGAGGAGAGCCGCCATCGAGGTTCGATCGTGGAGGTCGCCGCCGACGGCACGGTCCGGCGGTTGCTGGGCGATCCTGAGACGATAGTGAACCTGAGGTCGGTGGCGAAGCCGTTCGGGCTGGTATCACTTGTTGAAGCCGGCGGCGTGGGCGAATTTGATCTGTCTTCGGCCGAGCTGGCGATCATGGCGGGTTCGCATTCCGGAGAGGACCTGCACGTTCGAACGCTGCAGGCCGTGTTACGGCGCGCCGGCGTTTCCCAGCAGTTGCTGGGCTGCGGCTCAGAGGGCGCGCCGCTGGACGCCCTGACGTCTGCCCGGCTTGCTCGCGACGGCGAGAAGCCTAGCCCGGTCCGCCACATGTGCTCGGGCCAGCATGCCTCCATCCTCCTGCTCTGCCGGATCAACGGCTGGCCGCTCGATGAGTACTGGTTACCAGAGCATCCAGTCCAGCGGTTGTATTCAGCCACGATCGCCCGTGCCTTCTCGACAACCCCGGAGTCGCTCATCCAGGCCACGGATTCGTGCGGCGTGCCGACGTACGCCTTCCGTCTTCACGAGGTTGCCCGCGCATTCGCCATGCTTGCCGATCCGGCGGCTATTTCCAAGAAGGACAGCCGCTCCGGACTGGCCGACGCGCTATGCCTGATTCGCGATGCGATGCTCGAGCATCCGGAGATGGTCGCCGGCAGCCGTGACCGTTTGGATACATCGGCCATGAAGGCTCTGCCCGGCCGACTGATCTCGAAGGGTGGCGCGGAGGGGCTGAGAGGGATTGCCGTTATGGCCGGCCCTGGGTGCCCCATGCCGGGCGGCGTTGCGATCAAGATCGAGGATGGCGGCGGGTACAGTCGAGCTTCGTCCGCTGCTGCGGTCGAGACGCTGCACCAGATCGGCATTCTGGATGGGGCGGCGCTGAGGGCTCTCGGTCGATACCACAGGCCGCCTGCAGTCGATCCACGTGGCGAGGTAGCGGGCGAGGCCGTGGCTGAATTCGAACTCGCGCCGGTCGGGGAATTGCTGCCGTAGCCGGGTCGGCCCGGCCGCGATGTCGCGTTACGCCATGCGGGACGGCCGGCGCTGTTCTCAAGGCGGGCCGGCTCTAGACCGTTGGACCGCGCCGGGTCGCACGCGTCCCGTACACTTCAACTCATGACCGACATTCGCGTCCGAATCGCGCCCAGCCCAACCGGGCCGCTTCACCTGGGCACGGCCAGGACGGCACTCTTCAACTTCCTGTTCGCGCGCCATACCGGCGGGACGTTCATCTTCCGGCTCGAGGACACTGATCAGGCCCGTTCCAGCGTCGAATTCGAGCGCGACATCCTGGACGGTCTGCACTGGCTGGGAATCACCTGGGACGAGGGTCCGGCCGTCGGGGACGAGCCGGAGAGGGGCACCTTTGGACCATACCGCCAGATGGCGCGCGTGGCTCGCTACGCTGAGGCGGCCGATCGCCTGCTGGCCGAGGGCAAAGCCTATTACTGCTACTGCACGCCGGCCGAACTGGACGCTGAGCGGAAGCGGCAGGAAGAGACGCACGAGCCGACCCGTTACAACGGCCGCTGCGCCAACCTGACACTCGCCGAGCGAGCCGCGTTCGAAGCCGAGGGCCGCCGACCCGTGGTGCGGTTCCGCGTCCCCCGGAGCCGCGTAATTGCCTTCGACGACATGATCCGCGGTCACGTGGAGATCGACACCGACGCCCTGGGCGGCGACCTCGTCATCGTGCGCTCGGACGGTACGCCGCTATACCACTTCACCGTTGCCGTGGACGACGCGGCCATGGCGATCAGCCACGTCATCCGCGGCGAGGACCATCTGTCGAATACGCCCAAGCACATCCTTCTGTTCGAAGCTCTGGGTGTGGCTGTGCCGCGCTTCGCCCATCTGCCCCTGATCCTCAACCCGGACCGGACCAAGATGAGCAAGCGCAAGAGTCAGACCGCCGTGGCCGATTACCGGGCCCAGGGGTTCATTCCGGAAGGCTTCGTCAACTACCTGGCGCTGCTGGGCTGGTCCACGGGCACCGAGGAGGAAGTTCTCTCGTCGGCCGAGCTGGTCGAAAAGTTCGACCTGGCGACGGTCAACAAGGCGGGCGCAGTCTTCGATCGGGAACGCCTGGAGTGGCTCAACGGCCAGTGGATCCGGCGTCTGCCTCCGGACGACCTGGTAAATCGGCTGCGACCGTTCCTGCAGGCGGAGGCGGATGCGGGCCGGATCGACTGGCTGCCCACGGACGAAGAGATTCGGTCGTTGCTGCCGGTCGTCCAGGAACGCCTGCCAGTTCTGGCCAAGGTCGGGGAGTTGATCGGCTTTCTGTTCGTCAAGGATCTCGATCCGGACCTGGCCCTGCTCGTCCCTAAGCGTTGGGACGTAGCCACGACGTCGGTTGGACTCGAGGCTGCGCGTCGAACCATTGCCGCCACGGGCGAAGTTGCCTGGGAGGCGGAAGAGATCGAGGCGCCGTTGCGGCGTCTTGTCGAAGATCGCGGCTGGAAAGCAGGCGATCTGTTCATGGCCATCCGCGTCGCCGTCACCGGCCGGACAGCCACACCACCACTCTTCGACACGATGGTGGCGCTTGGCTACGAGCGGACGCTGGCTCGGTTGGACCGAGCTATCGAGAAACTCGGAGCTCAGGCGGCCTCCAGTACGTAGGAGGGAACCTGGGTATGGCTCGAACGATCCTGGTCGTAGACGACGAAAAGACGCTGCGGGAGACCCTGGCCGACAGCCTGGAGCTGGAAGGCTTCGCCGTCGTACAGGCGGCGGACGGGCGTGAGGCGGTGGAGGCGTTCAGGCGCCATCACCCGGACCTCATTCTGCTGGACCTGATGCTGCCGGAGATATCCGGCACGGAGGTCTGCCGCATTATTCGGGCAGAATCCGGCGTGCCCATCCTGATGCTCACGGCCAAGAGCGCCGAAGTTGACAAAGTCGTGGGGCTGGAACTCGGCGCGGACGACTACGTCACGAAACCGTTCAGCTTCCGCGAACTCCTTGCCCGTATTCGAGCGCTGCTCCGCCGCTCCGAGACGCAAGCAACGACCGCAGAACCGGAGACGGTGGATCTGGGCAACGTCCGTGTGGATCTCGCCGGCCGGCGTTTGCTTCGCGACGGGGAGGCTCTCCCCGTGAAGCCGAAGGCCTTCGAGCTGCTCCTGTTCTTGATCCGGAACGCGGGTCACGTCTTCACTCGCGACCAGCTGCTCGAGCACGTCTGGGGTTACGACTACGCCGGAGAGACGCGCACCGTTGACGTCCACGTCCACTGGCTGCGGGCCCAGATCGAAGCGGACCCGGCCAATCCGGTATACCTAGAGACCGTGCGGGGCGTCGGCTACGTGTTGAGGCGGCCGGACGCGGATTAGGAGCGGGCTCCTGGCGGGGGCTCAGGCGCCGACCAGGTGGAGTGCCATGTAACACGCCGCGGCGATGACGGCGGAAGCTGGGATCGTCAGTACCCAAGCGGTGACGATGCTTCTGGCCACGCCCCACCTGACGGCCTTCATGGACTCGCTGGAGCCGACGCCCATGATGGCGCTAGAGATCACGTGCGTTGTGGAAACCGGCATGCCGAAGTGAGAAGCGACCATGATGATTGAAGCTGCCGTGGTTTCTGCGGCGAAGCCGTGGACCGGATCCAACCTCACTACCTTCTGTCCCATCGTCTTCATGATCCGCCAACCGCCTGCCGCCGTGCCCAGCGACATGGCCGTTGCGGCGATCAGGATGACCCAGACCGGCACCGTCTTGTCCGGGATCGAACCCGCGGTGAACAGGGCCAGGGTCATGATTCCCATCGTCTTCTGGGCGTCGTTGGAGCCGTGGGCCAGGGCCATGTACGTGGCGGAGGCGATCTGGAGCTTCCGGAACCGGTCGTTCATGCGCCTTGGGTTGGCCCGCACGAAGATGTTGAGAATGGCGATCATGAGCCCGAACCCGATAACGAGTCCCAGGATTGGCGACGAAAAAAGTGGGACGAGAACCTTCCCAGCGAACTGGTCCCACTGAACCGCGCCGGAGCCTGCCGCAGCCCATGCTCCACCGATGAGCCCGCCGATGAGGGCGTGGCTGCTGGAACTGGGGATCGAGAGCCGCCACGTGATCAGGTTCCAGGCGATGGCCCCGAGGAGAGCGGCCATCAGCACGGTTGAACCGTTTTCCAGGATCAGGTGGTCATCGACGATCTTGCTTCCGACCGTACTCGCGACCGCGGTGCCGAAGACCAGGGCACCGACGAAGTTGGCTGTCGCCGAGAGCAGGATCGCGAACTCGGGCTTGATCGCGCGTGTCGCCACAGACGTTGCGATGGCGTTGGCCGTGTCGTGAAAGCCGTTGATGTAGTCGAAGGTGACTGCCAGGCAAAAGATGGCCAGCAGGCCCATGAAGGTGCTTTGAGTCAAGCCGTCACGACCTCGCGTGCGTGATTGGAGGAGCGGATACGGCACCGCCAGGGAGAGGCTATCAGGTCACGCGGCGGTTCGTGGAGGGGTGGCGTGCGGGAACGGTTAACAGGCGGTGTGGGGCCCGTTAACTACCGGCGGCGAGGTCCGTTAACCGGCCGATCCGAGGATGCCGACGGAGGACCGGTCAGCCTACGGCGCCGGCTATACGACAACGGAGGAGTTCGTAACCGTGATCAGACCCAAGGTCCAGCACGGCCTCGCGGTGGTTGCGATAGCCGCAATCCTGGCGGGGTGTTCGTCCACCGCCGGGGCTGCGGACGCCACAAAGGCCGCCGATCAGGCCAAGACTTTCGAGACCTACGGCGCACCGAACTCGTGGGCCAACTACGGCCAGGAGTTCACCGACTTCTGCCAGACAAAGTTCAGCTTCGACTGCAACCGGGCCGATCGGTCTCAGGGCGAGGACATGTCCTCGGCTGAGGAGATCGCGGCATTCGACTCGGAGAAGAACAATCCCAAGGCGATCGTGGCCGACATCGGGATCCTCTTCGCCGGCGCCGCCGAGCAGAAGGGCGTTCTGTCCAGCTACGTGCCGGCGGCCGCCACCAAACTGCCTTCCTACCTCTACGGCAAGAACGGTGGCTGGGAAGCGACCTTCGTTGGCGTGCCCGGTTTCGTCGTGAACGCCGACTATCTCAAGTCCAAGAACATCGCCGTCCCGACCTCCTGGGCCGACCTCGCCAAGCCCGAGTACAAGGGTCTCGTGGGCTTCGGCAAGCCGGGCTCTTCAGGTACGGCGACGATGGCCTTCGTGGCGATGAACCTGGCCGCCGGCGGCACGCTCGACGACTACAGCAAGGGCATCGCCTACGCCAAGCAGCTCCTGCCGAACATTCAGGGCGTGCCTGAAGGCAACGCCGATCAGTTCGAGAAGGGCGCCGTTCCGATCCAGATCAAGTACGACTTCAACCTGATCGCGCTCGCGAACCAGGAGAAGGCCAAGAACATCACCGCCCAGGTCGTAATCCCGAGCGACGGCTCGATCTACGCCCCCTCTGCGATCATCATGAACAAGTACGACTCCGCCCACTCGGACTTCGGCAGCCTGTTCATGGACTGGATCCTGACCGACCAGGGCCAGACGGACTTTGCCAAGTTCGGCGCTCGCCCCATCCGCTACGTGCTCGGTGACCTGCAGCTCCCCGACAGCGCCAAGACGCTCTGGCTGCCGGACTCCCAGTACACGCAGGTCAAGCAGATCGACACTTCCAAGATCGACATCAGCAACATCGCCGATATCTGGCAGAACCAGGTTGGCGCGGGCGGTTGATGAAGATGGCGACGCTGAGCCGGCCATACGAGAAGCTCGGTGGACTCGAGTCCACCGGCGGCTCGGCCGCGCCTTCGCCCATCGCCAGGACACGTGGATGGCTGGCAGCCTGGCTGCCGGCCATTCCGCTTCTGCTTCTCGTGGCGACTTGCCTGATCGCGCCGGTTGTAATGCTGGTCTGGCAGTCGGTCACGGGTATGGGTGAGACGGGGTTGTCCCTCGACCTCTGGTTCCGGGTGCTCGGCCAGCACGCGAACCAGGACGCAATACTGACCAGCCTCGTGCTGGCCGCCGCCTGCGCTACGGTCACTCTGGTGCTCGGAGCGCCGCTGGCCTGGATGATCAGCCGAATGCTTCGGGGTAAGAGAGCCTTCTGGCTCGGCCTGCTGAATGTTTCGGCCAACTTTGGCGGCATCGGCCTGGCCTTCGCCTACATGGCCACGATCGGCACGGTCGGGATGTTGACGCTCATCGTCCAGGGCCTGGGCATCGGCTTCGAGGCGCCCCGAGAGGGTTCGATGCCGGCGTTGCTGATGGCCTACGAGTACACCAACGTGCCGCTGTTCGTGCTTCTCACAATCCCGGCGATGTCGATTCTGCGCGACGACTGGTGGGAGGCGGCCCAGGTTTCCTCCGCCACGAGGCTGGTCTTCTGGCGGCGGATCGGCGTGCCGATCCTGTCGCCATTCCTGCTGGCCGGCTGGCTTCTGATCTTTACGTGGACGCTAGGGATATACGGCATCGCCTACGGACTGGCCGGCCAGTCGGGCGCCACGGCAGTTCACTTGATAACTCTGCAGATCGGGTCTGCTCTGCAGTCCGACGTTCTGCTCGGGCCCGGCCGGGCGGCCATCCTGGCGGTCGTGCTGATGCTCTTCGCCTCGACGTCGCTCGTGCTGTACCGGCTCTTGCTCAGGCGGGCCACGCGATGGCTGTAGAGGCGGGGTCGTCGGCCGTAACCAAGAGTCGCGCGGCGGCCAGCGTTCGAAGTTCCGACCGGAAGAGCGTCGGCCGAGTGGGCAGGGCCGTGTTCTTCGGCTTCGCCCTCTTCTACTTTTGCGTGCCGATGGCCGCGGTGCTCATCTACTCGTTCGCGACCCGCTGGACCGCCAACGTTCTTCCGGACGGCTACACGCTCGACTGGTGGCGTGCGACGCTCGCCGACCCACGCATCCAATCGGCGTTCTTCACATCCATCTCCCTGGCCAGTCTCACCGCCATCCTCGACATCGCCGTCGTGGTGCCGGCGGCGTACTGGTCGCGTGTCAGGAACGCCCGAATTCGGCCGGTGGTGGAAGTTGCCGCCGCGGTGCCGTTCGCGTTGCCCTATGTGGTCATCGCGTTCGGGCTGATGCAGTTCAGCGGCGTCGTGGCACCGCAGTTCCAGGGGACGTTCCCGTTGCTCGTAGCCGGCCACTCAGCCATCGCGTTCCCGTTCGTTTACTGGGCCGTTGACGGAGCCATGGCCGCCGCCGGAATCGAGCGTCTCACGGAGACCGCCGAGGCTTGCGGAGCGTCGCCGTACCAGGCTCTCATGCGGGTTGTGCTGCCCAACATCTCGGCCGGTCTGGTTACGGGCGGGTTGCTCTCGTTCGCGGCCAGCTTCGGCGAATTCGCCATGGCCCAGATCATCGGCCGCAGCCTGGATACGGTTCCGCTGTGGAGCGCCGAGATGATCCGTTCCTATACCGACACAGCCGGCTCCTACAACAGGCTGGCCGTCGTCACCCTTCTGACCTTTGCCGTCCTCTTCGTCCTGTCGGCCCTGGTCGTCTATTGGAACCGCGGCCAGACCGTTCGGTTGCTGCCGGGCGCTGGCGCCAGCGATCAAGGAGGCCGGCAATGAGCGGTGTAAGCCTGGTTGGCGTGACTAAGATGTACGGTGCGGTCAAGGCCCTCGATCACGTGTCGGTCGATGTCCGCGACGGCGAGCTTCTCGCCCTCCTGGGACCTTCGGGCTGCGGCAAGACGACCCTTCTACGATGTGTGGCCGGCCTGGAGCGGCCCGACCGTGGCAGCGTGGAAATCGGCGAGGCTGACATTACGGTCACTCCTACGCGGGAGCGGCCGATCGGGATGGTCTTCCAGAACTACGCCCTGTTCCCGAATCTGACCGTCCGCCAGAACATCGCCTTTCCCCTCGAGGTTCGCCACCGTCCCCGGACAGAGATCGATGCCCGAGTCTACGAACTCCTGGACCTGGTGCACCTCACCGAGCAGGGGGACCGCTATCCCAAGCAGATCAGCGGCGGGCAAGCCCAGCGATGCGCTCTTGGTCGGGCGCTGGCACCCAACCCCGAGGTCTTGCTCTTGGACGAGCCCCTCTCGGCGCTGGACGCCCTCGTAAGGGGTCGGCTGCGAGACGAGATCCGGCGCGTGCAGCAGCTCGTGGGCATCACCGCGATCTACGTCACCCACGACCAGTCCGAGGCGATGGCCATCGCCGATAGGGTGGCGGTCATGAACGCCGGCCGCGTGGAGCAGATCGCCGCTCCGGCCGACCTCTACGACATGCCGTCGACGCAGTTCAGCGCCAAGTTCGTCGGCAGCAGGAATGCTGTGGAGCTGGCCGTTCGGAACGGGCAGGTCGGCATCCCTGGCTCATTCCAGATCGATGCGCCGGCCGGTTCGAACGGCCACGCCCTGGCCTTCTTCCGGCCTGAAGACGTGAAGGTGTCCGTCGGCGACGACGGGCCCGGCATGGCGGCCCGGGTCGAGTTGAAGATCTTCCTGGGGGCCACGACACGCCTCCATCTTGTCGGCGAGGCCGACGGCGAACCGATCGCTCTCTTCGGCGATCTGCCCAGCCGGCGGGCGCGTCAGATCGGTGAAGGAGAAATGGTCCGGGTGGACGTCGACCCGGACCATGTCCAAGCATTCCCGGTGTGACGATCCGGGGCAGCCGAGGTGCGCGAGATGAACGTTGCGGTTATCGAGCCGGCCGACGGCGAGATCGAACTCCAGGCTGGGGTTGCCGGCAGCGAATGGATCGACCCCGAAGGTGACGACTGGCTGGCGTCGATCTATCGCTACCTGACTCAGGAGGCGACGCCTGCGGCGACGACTCCGGGCGTCCCCGACCTGGAGCACTGGTTCGGCTGAATCTGGGCGACGCCATCTGGGCGGCACCGCCGATTTCGGTGATCGTCCGTATGTCAGGCGCCGATCAAGCGCCTGATTCCGCTTCGCGTGGTTTGAGCCGGCCTAGCTGCGTCGCGCGTCGGGTCGGCCGATGCCGAACCTGCGGTCCAACTGCGCATTGCCGCGAGTAGCCCGGTCATCTCCGCCGCGGTTTCCGTTGCCCTGGCGTGAACGGCGTCGAACTGGCGCTGTCGTCTGGCCTCGAGTTTGCGGAGGCGCCGGAGTCGCTTCTCGAGCGGAATGAGTGGTTGAGCCATTCCGGCCGCGTCGCGATGACCACCACGGCCACCGGCCTTACCTGGTCTGGCCATCGGCTGTCGACTGCTGGGGATTCTTGACCCAGGCGTCCACCGATGCGATCAGCGTCGACATCCTGGCCTCGGTCTTCTGGGACCGCGCCTTGACGACGTCCAGCTGCTGGCGGCGCTTGGCCTCTTCCTTGCGCAATCGCACCAGACGCTTCTCGAGCGGAACCAGCTTGCGGGCGGTCCGACCTTCCTTCGATTTGGTGGCGTCGTCGGCCTTGACGGTTCCGAGTTTGGTCGCGTTTGCCATTAGTGACTCCTTGGTCTTGAGAACCCGCCTGGATCCGGCAGGCCGGGAACTTGGACGCGCGGCGGCGGAAGCTCCCCGGAAGTCAGGGAGGCTACTCCAATTAGCGAATATTTAGCACTCGGCAGTTTTTGGAGCGGAAGTCGCATGGCCCGATGTTGCGGGCTCGCACCGAGCCTGAGCCCGAGCGAGGCGGCGCTAGTTGCGGTCTGCTCCGTCGTCGCCTGCGCACTCCAAGGCGCCGATGCTGAGGTCCAGGATGGCGATTGCCTCGGCCAGCTCCTCGCGACTGACGATCAGAGGAGCCGACAGGTGGATGACGTTGCCCATCGCCACCTTGACGCTCAGGCCGCGGGACAGGCACTCATACATAACCGCGTCCGCCTCGTCGACGGCGGGCTCGCGCGTAGCCCGGTCGCGGACGAGCTCCACGCCCATCAGGAGGCCCAGGCCGCGCACGTCGCCGATCAAGCGGTGGCGGGAAGCGAGTTCCTTCAACGCGTCGAGAGCCAAGGCGCCGAGCTCCGCGGCCCGTTGCACCAGGCCGCGTTCCTCGATTTCGGCGATGGTCGCGAGACCGGCGGCACACGCCACCGGATTCTTCTCGTGAGTGAAATGGCCCAGGGCGCGGTCAGCGGCGACGTTCAACTCCTCCCGGGCGATCAAAGCCGCCAGGGGCATGACTCCGCCCCCGAGTCCCTTGCCGATGACCAGGATGTCCGGGACGATGCCGAAGTGTTCGACCGTGAAGAAACGCCCGGTCCGGCCCAGGGCGTGCGGGACCTCGTCGAGAATCAGGAGCGTTCCGTGACGGTCGCAGCTCTCTCGAATCGCCTGCCAGTACTCCCGCGACGGTATCGAGGGCGTGTTGCGGACGGTTTCGGCGACGACGGCCGCGACGTCGCCCTCCTTGTCGAGAACGTAGTCGAGGTAGCGGGCGCAGGTCAGGTCGCAGGCCCCGGTGCGATCCAAGCACCGAAAAGGACAGCGATATGGCTCGGGTGGCGGCACGTGTTCCGTACCAGCCAGGAGAGGCCCGATGCCGGCCCTGAACTGCGCCTCGCCACCGATGGAAATCGTGTCGAGAGTCCCGCCGTGGAAGGCGTCCCACATGGAAATCGTCTTGTGTCTGCCGGTTGCCACTCGAGCCAGCTGAATCGCCGCACTGTTGGCTGTGGCGCCGGAAGTGGTGAACAGCACCCGCGATAGGTCACCCGGCGCAAGTTCGACGAGCTTGCGGGCGAGGGCGATTGCCGGTCTGTTGGTGTATCGCCGAGGCGAGAAGGGGAGTGTCGTGAGCTGTTCGACAATGGCGGCGATCACTCTCGGGTTGCCGAACCCGACTTGATGCACGGCGTTGCCGTGGAAGTCGAGGTATCGCCGGCCGGACGTGTCGGTGATCCACGCGCCCTCGGCCTTGTCCAGGACGTTGAGGCAGGGAGTGCTCAGCGATTGATGCAGGAAATAGCGGGCGTCCTCGGCGAGTATCTGCCGGGCCTCGGCGTCAAGAGTGCGAGCTTGCCAGTCCGCCCTTCGCGGGCTGGCGTTGGAATCGCCCTCGGCCAGACCGGCCGGTGGCGATGTTGTGGCGCCCATCAGGTCAGGGCCGCTCGCCGAGAGAGAGCGATATCTCGATGGCGTCCAGGACGGGCGGCAGTTCGGCGATCGATCCTATGAGGTAATGGGCGCCGGCGCGCCGAAGGACGCCGGCCGCGTGGGCGATCAGCTGGTCGCGTTCGATCGGCCGCAGTGCCGCCAGCTCATCCCGGCCGAGTCCGACATAGTTGCCTGTACGTGTAATGCCGACCGTCCATGTGCCGGCGTTCAGCCCCTCTGCGATGTCGGCTTCCGTGTCGCCGACCTTCACAACGCAGCTCGGTGGGAACGCGCGGAGCTTCTCCATGGCCGCCAGCAGCATCCATGGCTCGGGTCTTCCGGCGGCTACCTCATCCGAACAGACGACGACGTCCGGCTCGTAACCTTGAGCGGTGGCGTGCTGGGCGGCGATCGCCCCGACCGATCGGGGATAGCCGGTGGTCGAGCCGATGGCATAGCCTCGCGTCCGGATCTCGGCCATGGCTTCGAGCGTTCCCGGGATCAGGTCGCAGAAGTTGGGCAGGACCGCTTCCTGGATCGGGACGAGCTGGCGATACATGGCCTGCACGTCGCCTTCGTTCAACCACGTGCCGTGAGCTTTGTGCCAGCGTTCTGCGACGGTCGGCATGGCCCCGATAGCGCGAATGTGATCAAGCTTGTAGATGCCCATGTGGCGACGGGCTTCGGTCTTGGTGATCTCGACGCCGTTCCTGGCGAAGACCTCGATGAAAGCCCCGACCGGCGCCTGCGACCCGAAGTCCTGAGTAGTCCCGGCCCAATCCAGGACGACGGCCCGGATCTTGCGGAGGCGATTGGGTTCGGGCATGGTGGGAGTGCTCATCTCGGGTGTGGTGGTCACGCTGATACTCCCGATCCGACCGGTTGGGATATCGCTGCATGTCTCATGTCGCCGGGGTTGACTCCGCGAGTGGCCTCTTCGAGCGCTCGTTCAAGGGCAGCCACGAAGTCCGACAGAACCTCGAGTTCTATGGCGCCGAGCGTGCAAACGCGGAATGTCGTTCTGGCCGCGTCACCGAGGCCGGCATAGATGACGTAGCCGTCGCTCTTCAGAGCGTCGTGCAGGTCACCGTAGTCCACGCCGGCGGGCAGCGGCAGGCTGCGAACCGATGAAGAGCGGTTTTCGGCCGCGACGATAGGCGTCAGCCCGAGACGTTCGAACGCGGCGTCCAGCAGGCCGACACGGGCTTTGTAGGCTCGCCGGCGGCTGGCGACTCCTTCGTCCAACAGTTCGTCCAGGGCGGCTTCGAGTCCGTAGACGGCGGGCACGGCCGGTGTGAACGGAACGCTGTCCTTCTTCTGGGCGGCCAGATAGCCGGCGATGTCGAGATAGAGCGATCGGCGAGGAGCCGCCGCGACGCGCGCCACGCCCGCCGGCGAGAGAAGAACGAAAGCCACTCCCGGGAGGCCGTGCAGACACTTGTTGGATGTACAGGCGACCATGTCGATGCCCGAGTCGGCGATCCTGAGTTCTTCCGCGCCGAGCGAGCTGATGGCGTCGACGATCGTGGCTACGCCTCTCCCTCTTGCTTCGGCCGCGATCTCATGAACCGGGTTCAGCAGCCCGGTCGTGGTTTCGTGGTGAACGACCGCCACGGCGTCTATGGTGGGGTCCGCGTCCAGAGCGGCCGCCACCGCGGCCGGGTCGATCGGTTCCGTCTGGGCGGCCCGGACATCGACGGTCTCGACACCGAGGCGAGTGGCAATCGTGGCCAGGCGCTCGCCGTATATGCCGTTGCGACACACCAGAAGGCGCCTGCCTTCGCGGGTTGCGCCACCAACCATGGCCTCCATCGCGGCCGTGCCCGAACCGGCGATCAGAGCCAACTCCCAGTCGCTGCCGACGCCGGCCACGCGGAACAGCTTCTCGCGGAGACGGGCGAATATCTCGGAATATTCCGGCTCTCGATGACACAGATCCGGGCCGCCGATGGCCCTGTGGATCCGATCGCTGACGACCGCCGGCCCGGGGTTGAGCAGCACTCGCTGGCGGTGGGCTCGGTGGCGGCCGTAAAGCTCGGCGTCGGCCGCCGCGAACTCGCCCGGTTCGAGGATTCGGTCGGGCTGCCCCAGCAGCAGGTCGTGTCTGCCGGCCGTGCCTTCGGCCGCGATGCCCACAACGGCTCCGGAACCTGCGCAACGACCCGCGACGAGCGATTCGGAAGTGGAGCCGATCACGCCCAGGCGGCGAACATCCGGGATGTTGGCCGCGGCCAGGGCTACGAGCAGCCCGAACGGAGCGGGCGGGCGCGGCCCTCGGACGACGACATCCGCAAGACGGCGCTCGATGGGCGTCGGGGTCACGTCGTCGGCAATCACCAGCACGATCGAGGCCCCGTCCTTGCGAACCGACTTGAACTCCGAGTCGAGCACCGCGAGTGCCGAGGTTGAGAGATCGCCCGCGAAGAGCGCCCAAACCGCGATGGCACGGTCCCTCGACCATGACCGAACGGTCGCGATCGTATCGGCGTAGGGCATTTTGCGCGGGACCTCCTTGGCGAAATCGTCCGACCCTCTCGCGGGCTGGACTCGTGACTGGAGGTTGCGCCGCCAGCATTAACGCGCCGACAACGCCTCGTTAATTGCCGTCGCCGAGGATCTTGCCAAGCTGGCTTCCCATCCTGAGGCATACCGTGACCGACAGACCCCGTGTCGTCCTCCTGGCGTTCGACGGCTTTCCCATCGGCGCCCTGCGCGCTGAGACCACGCCAAATCTCGTGCGCCTCGGCGAAACTGGATGCTCCGCTCCAACCGGCGGGTTGACCGCCTTGCCGTCGACTACATATCCGTCGTTCGCGTCACTGCTCACAGGCGCAAGCCAGAGCAAGACCGGGATCAGGACAACCTCCCAGCAGTTCGGTGCGGTCCCAGGCTGGGCCGGCGATAACCGAGTCCACGTGAAGACGGTCGTGCATGCGGCCGTGGAATCAGGCTTGGGGGCCGCCGTGGTCATGGGCGATCAGAAGCTCCAGAAAGTGCTGCGTCTCGACGAACTTGAAGACGCCTGGCCGCCGGCAGCGGAGGTCCCGCCCGGGACGGAACTCGACTCCCACGGTTATCCCACGAACGCCGCCGTGCTGCCGCATCTGCTGGCGGCGGCGGCCGACGTTGACACCGACCTGCTGTTCGTCCATCTCAACGAAACCGACACGCTGGGCCACGACTACGGACCGAACGCTCCTGAAACCCTGGCTTGCGTTCGCGCCGCCGACGCGATCGTCGGCCGGCTGCTCGAGGTACTGGCGCCGGATTGGCGTCGAACGGTCGTGATGGTCGTGTCCGACCACGACATGACTCGCCGGCTGCCGTTCCCGGCCATCGATCCGACGGCATCGCACGAATGTGCCGGCCTCGTGGACGACTGGATCGCCGATGGCTGCGCCGCCTGGCTCAGGCTGACGCCCGGTGTCGATGCTCACATGGCCATCAACCGCCTGTCAGCGCTGGATGGAGTGGAGAATTGGCGCTGGCGCGAGCCGAACGTCCTGCTGCTGCTGGCCGCCACGGGGCGCACTTTCTCGGCTCCGTGGATACCGCTGGCCGGCATTCACGGCTCAACCTCGACCGACACGACTCTGGCGATCGTCGGCGGCGGGCACCCGATTGTGGCCGAACTGGCGGCATCCATCGCCCAGCGGCCTCCACGCCTGCGCGACTGGGGTCCGACGATCGCCAATCTGCTCGGCATCGAACTGCCGGATGCGGACGGCATCGACCTGCTCGAAGTTGCCGAGCTCGAATCGGCCGGATGAGGGGAGTTTGGAGAGCCTCGCCTTACCGCCCCAGTAGCGAGGCGACCCTGCCTGCGACCGCAACGTAGGCGGCGTCCAGCGGCCGCCAGGCCGGAGTTTCGAGCGTCTCCAGGCGGGCCATGGCGTGGACGGCTCCACCGTGCCGGCGCACTTCGTCCTTGAGCGCGGCGAGCCGATTGGCGAGGGTCGCCACGTCGCGGATCTGGCCGGGCTCCGCAGTCAACGTGGAGACCGCGAGCTCCGGACTCATGACTCCCTCGGGGAGTGGCCCGAGAGGTGCCATACCGGCACTAAGCTCGGCGGCAATCTCGATGGCGCCGACGAGCGCCTCGTCCTCGTCATTCCAGGCCACGATGAAGTCGTCGCCGCCGATATGGCCCACGAAGCGTGCCCCTCGGCCCCGCCCGACGCCGGCGACGGCGTGGCCGAGGATCTGGATGGTGCGGTCACCGACCGAGAAGCCGGCCCGTTCGTTGAACGCCTTGAAGTCGACCACGTCGACGCGGCTTACGACGAGCGTCTCGCCGGTGTCGATGATTTCCGAGAGGGCCTGCTCGGTGCGGGTCGTGCCCGGCATGCCGGTGAGTGGGTTGAGGGCTTGAATCCGGTCGAGGCCGAGACTCGTCAGGGCCCGCAATAGATCCCGCACTCTCACAATCCCGACCACGCGCCCGGCGGCATCGACAACCAGGACGTCGTCGAACAGGGATTCGCTGTCGCGATTGGCGACGGTCACCGCCGCTTCAACGATGGTCGCGTCGGAGTCGATAAGACGCGGGTTGGGATCCGCTGTCTCCAGGACCGGGCGATTGGCGAAGACCGCGTGGCCGTACTGACCGCTGAACATACGAAACAGGCGTTCCCGACCCAATGCGGCGAGAGGGCGGTGGCGGTCGTCGGCATAGACGAGGGTGGTGAGGGTCTCGTCGTCCAGGAAAAGGCGGCGGGCATCCTCGCCGGAGATGTAGGCCGGCACGAAGACCGCCGGCGTGGCGATGGCAGCCATGCGTGGCGTCCGATCCGGGCCGCCACGAAGCTTCTGGCGCCCCTCGCGGCGCGCGTGGGCCACTGCCTGCATGAGGTTGTAGCCGGTCGTCCCGTGAACCTGCGCGACCCCGAAGGCGGCTCCGGCGGTAAGCTCGGATACTGCCCGCTGCAGCTCGTCGGGATCGTCGATCAAGAAGACGAACCCGTCGCCGTCGTCCACGAGACCGCCGCTTGGCGCGGTCTTGCGCAGTCTTCCCAGCGCAGCCTCCGCAACCCAGAGAACGTTTTGGGCAGGCGAGCGATGCGTGTCGAGCGAGCGGGCGGCGGTGGGCATTTCACTTCCCCGGTGTTGACGCGGCCAGTGGGTGCGGGCAACCCAACACCCGAGCCGATCGCTACACGATGGGGCAGGTCCATTACCCACCCGTTTCCCGGCCGTTAACGCTCGGTGGCGATAAGGCACGCCAGCGTTACGGTGGTCAAATGCCCGTGACGCTATGGATTCAGATCCTCGACCTCGCCCGTAGCGAGGAACACGACATCTTCGGCGATATTCGTGACCCGGTCGCCGATTCGCTCCAGATAGTGGGCCGCAAACAGGATCCGTGTCCCGGGATCCACCTTGGCCGGATCGGACCGCATCTCTGTCAGGACGTCGTCGAATAGACGGTGATAGAGGCGGTCGATCTTGTCGTCGCGAGAAGCCACGAGTCGGGCCTTGTCCTCGTCGATGTCGACCAGAGCCATGACCACGTCGCGAACCTGCTGCGCCGCGAGTTGGGCCATGGGCGTCAGTTCGTCATACGTCACCATGCTCGTGACGCCGGCCAGTTTGCGGGCCTGCTTGGCCACCGATCCGGCATGGTCGCCGATCCTCTCCAGCTCGTAGGTGACCCTGTCGAGGGCCATCAGGAACCGGAGATCGCGGGCGACCGGAGCCTGTGTGGCGATGGTCATGGCCACGACGCCGGAGACGGCCCTCTGGACTTCGTTGACGCGACCGTCGTCGGCGATCACTTTGGCGGCTCGAATGGCGTCCCGATTCATAATCGCGTCGTGGGCGGCGAGGATCTGCTCCTCGACATATGACCCCATTCGCAGGACGTTTTCCTTGACATCGCGCATCTCGAGATCGAGGCTCTCACGGGCTCCCTGGGTGCGGCGGTCGACGTCGACGGCCGCCTCGATCACGGACGACACGGCGTCGGAAGTGGATTCGGGAGTGGAGCCGGCGATCTTCTCAGTCGACTGCATCGTTGTCTCCTCGTTCTGATTGCCGCTCATCCGAACCGTCCGGAGATGTAGTCCTCGGTGAGCCGCTCGTTGGGGCGGGTGAAGATGCGACCGGTGGGCCCAACCTCGACCAGGTAGCCGGCGCGATCCTCGGCCATCGTGAAGAACGCCGTGATGTCGCTAACTCGAGCGGCTTGTTGCATGTTGTGGGTGACGATGACGATCGTGTAGGCCTCNNCTCGCGCATCAACTCCTCGATGCGCAGCGTGGAAACCGGGTCCAGAGCCGACGCGGGCTCGTCCATCAGGATCACTTCGGGATCGGTGGCGAGGACTCGGGCGATGCAGAGCCGCTGCTGCTGACCGCCCGAGAGAGCCAGTCCGGATTTGCGTCGCAAGTCGTCCTTGACCTCGTCCCAGAGCGCAGCTCGCTTCAGGCTGGTCTCGACCAGCTCTTCCAGCTTGCGCTTGTCGTTCTGGCCGCGACGCCGTGGTCCGTAGGCGACGTTTTCATAGATCGACATTGGGAACGGGTTTGGACGCTGGAAGACCATTCCGACACGACGCCGCAGCTCCACGACACTGACGTCCGGATCCATGATGTTCTCGTCATCAAGGCAAACGTCGCCCTGAACACTGGCGCCGGGGATCAGGTCGTTCATGCGGTTGAAGCAACGCAGGAAAGTCGACTTGCCGCTGCCGGAAGGGCCGATGAGGGCCAGGATAGAGCGGTCCTGCACGGTCAGGCTGACATCTCGCACGGCGACCTTGGTGCCGTACATGATCGAGACGTGTTCGGCGGAGATCTTGACGTCGCCAGCCGCGGCGGTCTCTTCAGTGGCAGTCGCCGCCCCGGCAGGGGCAGTGACGTCGATACGTCGGATCACTGGTTCGGGGTATGTGGCGGTTGCGGGCATGTCTTCTCCGGTGTTCATGCGGCTGTCATCCGTCGAGTCAGGAGGCGGCCGACGAAGCGCGCCCCGAGGTTGAAGATCAGGACCATCGCGATCAGGACCGCTGCGGAGCCGTCGACAATCTGGTTCTTGAACGCTCCCAGACCCTCGGAGTTGAGCTTGTATATGTAGACCGAGAGGGTCGTGGCAGGCCGGAACGGACTCCATGGTGAGACGGGACTGCTCAGGTCGAAATTGGTGAAGTCGTAATGCGGCGGCGTGCCGACGCCGGCGGTGAACAGCAGCACCGCAGCCTCACCGAAGACGCGGCCGGCGGTGAGTATCACGCCCGTAATCAAACCCGGGATCGCCAGCGGCAGGACCACGTGTCTTATCGTCTGCCACTTGGTCGCTCCAAGCGCCAGGCTGGCGCTGCGCTCCTCCTGGGGCACGGACCGGAGAGCTTGCTCGGCCAGGCGAGTCATGAGCGGAAGGTTGAAGAACGTCAACGCCAGCGCGCCGGCCAGGGCGGTGAAGCCCCAGTGAGCGTTGTCCACAAAGAGGATCAGCCCGAACAAGCCGACGACGATCGACGGCACCGAGCTGATCGATTCTTCGGCGAACCGGATGGCGCCGGTGACGGCGTTCTCGCGCGCGTATTCCGACATATAGATCCCGCCGAGAATGCCCACCGGGACCGCGATCAGCATCGTCAGGACGAGCATGTAGATCGAGTTCCACAGAACGGGCATGATGCCGCCGAGGGAGGATCCGCTCGGGTCATCCAGAAGGAAGGAGAGGGAGAGCACTCCGGCTGCGGCGAGAGCGAAGTGGACGATGATGCTGCCCAGGAGCAGCAGGACGAATGCGCCGGTGCCCCACAGGACTACGGTCGCCGCTCGGTCGGCCAGCGCGCTCCCGCGCGAAGTCCGTTGTCGAAGGCTTGGCTTCGGCGTCGTGCCCGGCATCGGCGCTGGTCTGGCGGCTGCGGTCATGCTCCCAACCTCCGCTTATTGATCACGCGTACCAGAACGACTGACGTGACCGAGATAATGAGCAGGACCAGGCTCATGGTCCACAGGGCGTCCTGCCACGGCTCGCCGAAGACGGTGTTGCCCATGTCCAGGGTGATCTGCGACGTCAGAGTCGTGACCGGCTGGGTGATCGCCGCGGGCAGCGTCGGCGAGTTGCCGATGACCATTTGGACTGCCAGCGCCTCACCGGCGGCGCGAGTCATGCCCAGCACCACGGCGGTCAGCACGCCGCTCAAGGCGGCCGGGATGAGTAGATGTCTGATCGTCTGCCAGCGAGTCGTGCCGAGTGCCAGAGAGCCGGTCCGCAACTCCTGAGGTACCGCCCGGAAGGCGTCGTACGAGACGCTCGTGATGGTCGGCAGGACCATGATCGACAGGACCAGCGAGCCTGCCAGCCACGAAAAGCCCGTCAGGAAGCCCGGCATGCTGAAGACCTGTCCAACGATGGGCAATGTGAGTGCGATCTTCTTGGGGAACGTATCGGACAGCCAGGGCACGAGAACGGTTATGCCCAGCCAGCCCCAGACGACACTGGGGATGCCGACGAAGATCTCGAGCGCCGGCTGGACGATGGACTTGGCCCAGTTGGGTGCAACCTCGGATAGGAACAGGGCCAGGCCGACGGAAAGGGGAGTGGAAATCGCCAGGGCGCCCACCGTTACTACGAGCGTGCCCAGGATGAAGGGCAGGATGCCGTACTCGGGCGTGTCGGCGAGCGGATTCCAGGTCGAGTCGAAGATCGTGCCGATCGACTGGCCGTCCTTGACGAAGAGCTGAATGCCCTGCCAGAAGATGAACAGAAGTAGTAGAGCGACGATGGCAATCATCGAGGCCGCTGCCATGAAGACCACGACTTGCGGGATGTCGATACGGTCCTGCCAGCGGCGTTTCGCCCGCAGGCTTACTTTCTCGTAGGTGGTTGTCATCTGTGCCATCGGCGCTGCCTCGAGAGCTACTCTGGGAAACAGGAATGCTCCGGGCCCCGTTCGTCACCACGGGGCCCGGAGCGGAGATCGAGACTACTGAGCGGCGACGGGACCGTAGGAGTCCTTGGGGATGATCGTTCCCTGGACCTGCGAACCCATCATGAAGTCGAGGAAGGCGGCGGTCAGGCCGGAGGCCGTGCCGTTGGTGTAGAGGTTGCCATCGGCCGAAAGCTTGTACGAGCTGTTGCCGACGTTAGCGATGGTGGCGTCGACGCCGTCCAGCTGAAGCCCGTTGAGCAGGGACTTGTTGGCCGGGTCGTTGTAGTAGGAGAAGCCGATGACGCTCACGGCGCCGTTGGTCTTGGTGACCGCGGTCGTGACCGCGCCGTTCGAGTCTTCGGTGAGCGTCTGGCCGCCGGTCGCTTCCTTAGCACCGCCAAGGACCAGCTTCAGGAACGTGGCGCGCGTGCCGGAGGACTGGGGGCGGAAGATCAGGACGATCGGAAGATCCGGGCCGCCGACCTGGTTCCAGTTGGTGTCCTTACCGGTCCAGATGTCGATATTTTGCTGAGTGGTCAGGTTCGTGACGCCGGTAACGTCGGGGTTGGTGACGACAATCCAGCCCTGGCGGCACACGACGTGGTCGACCAGCTTAGCGGCGTCCGCGGCTTGCAGCTTGGATGCGGCCAGAACGTCGGATGCGCCGATGTTCACCGAGCCGGCGGCAACCTGGCTCAGGCCGGTTCCGGAACCGCCACCGTTGACGGTGACTGTGGCGCCGGGGCAGGCCGCCGCGTAGGCGGTGGCGGCATCCTGGATGAGCGGCTGCAGGGCGGTGGAGCCTGCGGTGGTTATGCTGCCGGTCACGCAGTTGGTCGTCGGCGCGGCAGCCGGCGTGGAGGCCATGGCGTCGGCGGCGGACGGCGTGGCCGCGGCCATGGCGTCGGTGGCGGCCGGCGAGGCCGTGGCGGTGGAGCTGCAGGCTCCCACGACCATCGCGGCCGCGATTGCCAGGGCGCCGAAGCGTCGAGTTCCGTTTAGCAACGTAGTGTCTCCTCTTGTCTGTGGAGCTATGGGCAACAACCTGCTCCCAGTCCAGATGCGATGGTCGAGCCGGTCGTTTAACGCGGTGTTCGTCGTTCGTTAACGTTCGACGAAGCCGCGCGCCTCCAAATCGACTCGGCCGGACCCCGACCTGGGTGGGTCGAATAGATAGCCGGAGCCACGTACCGTGAGCAGGTGGGCGGGGTTGGCGGCGTCACGTTCGACCTTGGCTCGGAGCCAGAACACGTACACGTCGACCATTCGAACGTTCTCGACCGTGTCGTGCCAGACGTGGCGCAGGAGTTCCTCTCGACTGAAGGCGCGGCCCGGGTGCAGTGCGAAGTACTCCAGAAGAGCGAGCTCCTTGGGTCGAAGCGAGATCAGCCGCCCGTCGCGCCGGATCGCTCTCGCTCGGCGGTCGAGTTCGACGCCCTCACCGATGAGGATTCGATCTTCAGGGGACTGGCCCGCCGGAAGGCGTCGCCGGCCCGCTATCGAGAGGCGTCCGACCACCTCCATCGGGTCCGACGAGAGGTCCAGGGCATCCGCGAAGCCGAGTTCGAGGGCGTGAAGCCTCACGGCGACGGCCTGGTGGGCGCTCAACAGCACGGCGCAGGCGACGGGGTTTGCGGCCAGCCAGCTGGCAACGCGCTGTAGATCGCCGGGCTCGGCAGGCGGCGTGACCAGGACTACGAGGCTTGGATCCGACTGCGAGAGAGCTTGGGCGAAGTCGGCCGACGTAGCCTCGACCCGGACCTCAATGTCGGGGAAGTAGCGCCGCAGGTCGAACTGGCCGTCCGGATCGGCCAGGGCGAGCCAGCCGCCGAATGGCTGAGGCTCCTGGGCGAACTGGGGGTGGTCCCTGGATTCGCCGGCGTCGGCGCCGGTGGGGACGTCGTGCGCCTGCGTCATTCACTGAATGTCGCCGCGTTGTGTTAACGCCGTGTTCCAGCGCCGTGAACGTTGGGTTTGCCTGGACGACGTTGGCGCGGTTCGCGTCGGCCCGGCGGTGGGCGGCGTCAGGCGTGTTTGACGACGATGCGTTCGATCATGTCGGCGACGTCTTCGCACTTGTCGATCGTGTCTTCGAGGAGAGCGTAGACGTCCTTCCACTTCAGGACGTCGATCGTCTTGGTGCCGTCGTCGAAGAGGCCCGCAATCGCGGAGCGACTGAGCTTGTCGCCTTCGTTCTCGATACGGTGCACTTCGACGATGTAGCGCTCGAGATCCTTGAAGCCTCGCAGGTGACTGAGGGCCGTGTGAATCGTCTCGCAGGCCTGCACGACGAGCGATGCCTGCTTGACCGAAGTCTTGGTCGGCGCCTCGATCCGATAGAGGACGAACGTGTCGGCGACTTCCTCGATGAGATCCAGGATGTCGTCCAGGCCGCTGATGAGGGCGTGGATTTCCTCACGGTCGAATGGGGTGACGAACGTCTGCTCGAGCCGCCGGCCGATGTCGTGGCTGATGTCGTCGCCGCGGTGCTCGGTTTCGCGGATCTTCTTGGCAGCCTTGTCGGGGTTGTCGAAGCTTCGCAGCATCGCCTCGAGCTGGCGGGCTCCGTCCAGCACGTTCGCGGCGTCCTCAACGAAGAGGTCAAAGAAGCGCTCTTCGCGCGGGATCAGTCGAAACGAGGGCACCTGGACAACCTCCGCGAGGAGCCGCGATTCTCCTGGCGAGGGGCACCCTGCCGCACTCGTGGAGCTCGCGCTTCTGGCAAACAACATGCCTAGGGTACCGTCCGGCGGGCGCGACCGCCAGCCGCGTCCGGACACCCAGCCGAATGCCTTCGGCTGTGCCATGCTCGGCGCGTGGATAGCGTCGAAATCCTGTTCATCGTCGCCCTGGCGGTCCTGCTCGGTTGGTCCGTAGCCGTCGCGATAAGCCGCGGTCGGGCGATCGACCGCCTGCGCGACGCTACGGGTGCGTCAGACGCCGACGACGTCGAGCGCATGGTCCGCAAAGCCATCGAAGACGCCGACGACGCCCGCTGGCATGCCGAGCAAACGGGCCACGACACCGACTATCTGACCGAGTTGCTGACGGCCGGTGTGGTGCGCCTCAAAGATGACCTGACGGTCGAGTTCGCCAACAGCGCTGCTCACGTGATGCTCGAGCGGAAGCCGGGCACCATGGCTGGTCGTTCGGCTCTGGAGGCGTTCATCGACGCCCGGATCGAGGGCATAGCCCGCTCGGCGATGGAATCCGGCTCGGCAAACGGTGAAGTCACTGTTCGATCCCAATCCGGTGCGACAGTCACCGTTCGCGCGCGGCGCTCTCCCGTGGCGGGAGTCTGGCTCGTTCTCGAGGATGTGTCGGAGCTTCGTCGTTTGCAGCGCATGCGCGCCGAGTTCATCGACAACCTGTCCCACGAGCTGCGCACACCGTTGACCACGATCAGTCTGCTGGCCGAGACGGCCGCGCGCGACGCGGAATCGGCCTCGCCCCGGCTGCGCGACCGAATCTCCAAGATCGAGATCGAGACGGGCCACCTCACCCAGATGGTCAACGAGCTGCTCGACCTTTCGCGAATCGAGAGCGGGACGGTGCAGCTGATGCTGGACGACGTCGATCTGGTGCGACTGGCCCGCAATACGGCCGAGCGCCTGCGGCTGTTTGCCGAACGCCAGGGCTTGACTATCGACCTGGACGTGCCAGATCGCGTCTCGCCCGTCCGAGGCGACGAGGACAGGCTCGGGCAGGTGCTGGTGAACCTATTGCACAACGCCGTCAAGTTCAGTCCGGACGGCGGTCGAATAGTCGTGGGCGTGCGCGAGGATCAGGGCGAGGTGCGCGTATGGGTCCGCGACCCGGGTATCGGTGTTCCTTACGCCGATCTGGCCCGGATCTTTGAGCGGTTCTACAAGGTGGACCGGGCCAGGGTCCGCGGCCGAGGCGGCACGGGTCTCGGGCTGTCGATCTGCCGCCACGTCGTGGAATCGCACGGCGGCAGAATCTGGGCGGAATCCGAGGATGGTTCCGGCTCGACGTTCATCCTGGTGCTGCCCCAGGCGGGACAGGGCGGCCCCGTGGAGTAGGGGAGACGCCTCGGATCTGGGGCGAGGTTATTGCCTCTGCTGGGCTACGACTCGGGCGCGACGTCCTGCGTCGGTTCCGCGGCTGCAGGTTCGGGCTTCGCCTTTGCCTTGGGCGCTGCCTTGGGCGCAGCTGCCCTGGTTCTGGCGGCCGACTTTGTCGCAGCCGGTGCAGATGCTGGGGCAGCCTTAGTCACGGGCGCGTCCGTTTGGGTCGCGGCCGGCACGGACGCTGCGCTGACCGTCCGCAGTTCGTTGAGGGCGGCCTCGGCGCGCTGTAGGCGGTGATGGGCCTTCTCGAGCTTGCGGACGCGCTTGAGCTCCTCGCGAGCGGCGTCGGCGAGCTGTCGCTCGAGGCGCCTTACCTGCTTGCGCAGTCCAGGCGATACCTTGACCGAAGCGGCCACTTCACGCGTCTTGGTCTTGCGGTCGGCTTTCAAGCCGCCCTCTACCACGCTCTTGTCGTCGACCTTCGTCGCCCGCTTCCCAGCTGGGGAACCCTTCTTCGAGTGCGCCTTTGCCATCTCCAACCTCTTGCGTAGCTCCGCGCGGCGACATGCCCGTCCGATGGTGCGCGCACACGGCAGCTGCCGAAGCATATTCCCGCTGGCTTGTCCGTCAACCCACGGCCATGCGGGAGGTCACGATCAGACCTCGGCGGACAGCAGGTCGGGAGGAACCAGCCAGCGCAGAACGGCGGCTCCCGGGCGGAGCGGCAGGTAGACGTCCAGCCTGATCAGTGCCGCCTTGCGCATCGGCAGTTGTGATACGCCCGCCAGTTCTGCGGCCAGGGCGCTGAAGTCCGGGTCGTGGCCCACGAGCAACGGTCGCCGCGAACCGCCTGCGGCGAGGACGATGTCGCCAACGGTGCGCAGGTCGAGTGGGCCGCCGAGTTCGTCCACCACACCGACGGACATGCCCAGCTCCGCGGCGGCCAGACGAGCAGTCTCGAGGGCTCGCACCTTTGGCGAGCTCAGGATCGTGTCGGGAATCTGGCCCGATGCGGCCAGCAGGGCCCCGATGCGAGTCGCCTGGAGCCGCCCTTTCTCTGTCAGCGGCCGCAGGTCGTCGGGCCCGGACCATTTCATGGGGTCGCCGGCGTGAGCGTGGCGCAGCAGGCAGAGCTGGATTTCGCGGCTCGAACTCATGAGTTGATCATCTCACCGTCGACGGCCGGTGGCTGACCCTAGGGGTTGAGATCCTCCACCTCGCCGGTAGCAAGGAGCACGATCTCCTCAGCCACGTTCGTGACTCGGTCGCCGATGCGCTCCAGATCCTTGGCGGCGAACAGCAGATGGGCGCCGGTGTTGACCCAGTCCGGTTCGGCGCGCATCCGGTCCAGGGAGCGCTCGAAATAGGCGTGATATAGCCGATCTATCTCGTCGTCCTGAGCGGCCGTCTGTCGGGCGGCATCGGCATCGAGGTCCACAAGGGCCCGCAAGATGCCGTGCAGGCTCGAACTGGCGAGACTGCCGATCTGGTCTAGCGTTCCAGTGGGGCCGGCGGTCCCCAGGGCCCCGAGCTTCATCACTTGCTTCGCCACACCGGCCGCGTGGTCGCCGATGCGCTCCAGTTCGTACGCTATGTGAGCGAGGGCAAGAACGAACCGCAGATCGCCCGCGACCGGCGACTGAGTGGCGATGGTCGTCACGATCAGGGCGGTCAACTCGGTCTGGGTGTCGTTGATGGCTCTGTCGCCGGCCACGACCGCCGCGGCGGCAGCGACATCCTGCTGGGACAGCGCCCCGACGGCGGCGTCGATGGCGGCTGCGGCGAGGGTTCCCATCCTGACGATGCCCTCGCGGACGGTGAGCATCTCGCGGTCGAAGTCGCGCCGGTGGCCGTGGACTACGAAGCGATTGGTCTCTTGCACAGTGTGACCATGCTGCGGTCGTTGGAGCGATCGTGACGCTCTAGAACCGAAGCATAGCGAGACCGGCTGAGGTCAGTGGTCTCGCTCGGCCGAACCGAGGGCGACGATGGGAACGCCCAGCAGTTCGAGGATTGCCCCGAGCGATAGGTTGGTGCGGTGCGAGATCAGCACGGCCACGCGTGCCGGGTCGTGGCGAACGCGCGCGAGCCGGGATCGATCGACTCGAGGCCACAGGGCCAGCGCCCGGGCGTAGTAGTCGGACTGGGCTGCTGTGGAACCGGCAGCGGCGTCGGGAGGAAGCGCGATCGGGGCTCCGGAAACGGAAGAGAGGCTATTCATCCACCAATCCATTCTGCCCGTAGGCCGACATGTAGCCGGGAGAGCCTTCTGCCTCGAGGTCGCGCCAACGCATCGCGTAGGCCATATCGAGTACATCGGCTGCGGATCCGGAAGCCTGAGTCCCGGACGCAAGTCGACAGAGGGATTCGCGGCGATAAGAATCGAGGAGGGCACTCCGGCTCCGGATGGGCTCGAGTTGGGCTCGAACCGTCGCGATCCTCTCGGCCAGAGCCGCTTGAGCGTCGGGTTCGGTTGCCACTGCGCGGAGCGTCAATGTGGTCTCCCTTGCCTGGCACGTCGTCGACCCGAATGGGTGCCGGGAGAGCCGGCTCAACTGCATCGGTGCGGCGTACGCCCGTGCCGACAGCATCCTGGACGGCGCGAATGAACGCCACGTGATCCACCGGTTAACAGTGGAAGTGGAGTTGTGGCGCCGCGGGGCTCCGGACCCTCTGCGGACCAGCTAGCCGCTAGTGTCCCGATTTCGCGGATCGCTCGGCAGTTGGTCAAGCAACGACGCAGCACGGTCGGCCATCGGCAGCGTTGCGCTTCCCACTGGATCGAGACACCGGCGAATTCCCGCCTATTCAACACGCGACTCATATCCACACGCGACGCCCCCCGAGCGGTCTGAGGCGCCGCGTCGGGCCCGAACCACGCTCAAGCGCGGCGTCGAAATGGTCGGAACCCGCCCTCGACCCGCCCCGAACTTTGATATCAGTTGCGTGGTGGCTAGACGAGAGCCTGGAGGCCGCCCCGGGTCGATATCGGTCGCGTCGCGGCTAAACGAGAGATTGGGTGCGATCGATTGGCGCTTGGGTATCCTCGGCGAGGGACGTGTGAACCGGGACACTAGAGAGCGGCGGTCGCCCTGCCCAGAGCTCGCCGGAACGGGATGCCGTCGACCGTGCGCCAGATGGGGCCGAGTCCGCGCCGCCGGCGAGCGACTTCGCGCTCCCGGGAGTGCAGGTAGGAGCCGATTGCATCGGATTCCGTGGCGGACAGGTGGCCCGCGCGGGCAACCAGTAGGTCACGCACCAATTTCGAAGCCACGTCCGCGTCGTGCAGACTCCCGAGGTGATCCTGCATGGCGACGACTCGCGTCAGAAGCCCCGATCCGTCTGGCCCCAGGGCGTCGCAGAAGAACTCGATGGCGTAGCGCAGCCACTTGGTGGCGGTTCGCAGTTCGTGCAGGGTCTCAATGTCTGCCCACGGCAGCACGAGTTCGTACGCGCGGATGGTTTCGTAGGCCGACCAGATCTCCGACGCGGCGCGGTCGCGAACTCGATGGGGCGCGAGCGGTCCACCGAGAGCAATTGCGGAGTTCGCTCCAACTTCGACGAATTGGGTCATGTCACGCAGGAAGCTGGCATAACGGTCCGAGTCCAACTCGCCGATGAGTTGAGCTCTGGCGGCCGTGCGTTGGCGCCGCCACAACGAAAGCAGCGGCTCGAGGCCCGGTCTGAGCGGTTCGTCGATCCCCACGCTGTAAGCTTCGAGTCCTTCGATCAACACGTCCAGGTCGCGGACGGCTCCGAGGCGATCGGCGACCGCCTCGAGCTGGCGGCGAAGTTTCTTGGTCTTGCCCGCCTTGAACGCGCCGTCGAAGACGCGCCACGCCGCACGCATCCGGCGAGTGGCGACGCGCATGTCGTGAAGGTCCTCGGCGTCAATGCCCGACCGGGTGCCGGCCTCGCGACGTTGCATCCGTCCCAGGTGGAAGCGCAGGACCTTGAGGGCGGCTTCGGACATGGTGTCTTCGGCGACAATGCCGATGGTCCGAGAAGCCGGCACGTGACCCGCTCCTCGCGCCCGGTGGTGGCGGGGAGTGGCGGACTCAACGGTGGCGGCGTCGGCTGTGGCGTTGGGGAAGGCAATGTCGGAGACCGCGATCGTCTCCGTGGCGGCGCGGACCGGCCCGCCGTGCTGTGCGGCGCTCACGGTTGAGACTGAACGCTCCGACCCGTTAGCGGCATCCGCCGCAGTTCCGGACAGGAGTTCGGTTGGGGCGGACAGCCAGCGCAGGCGCAACTCGTCCGGCATCGCGGCACCGAGGGCGGCGACTGCCCTGGACAACTTGGATTGGGACGTCGGCGTCAGATCGCCGTCGCGGTCGAAAACCGCGACGAGCTCCGCGAGTGGCGTCTCCGGTCCCCGCCGCAGCTCGGCTTCCAACTCCTCGAACCTTTCAAGAACGCCGCCCAGGCCGAGGATCTCGACGTCGTCGAGACTGAGTTCGACCCGCGTGTCGCCTGACTGGAGCTTCCGAACGCGACGCAGCTGGCTGATCGTGACGTACTCGACTAGCTTGTCGTCGCCGCACAATTCCATCACCACATCGCGGGCGGGTGACGACGGCCAGTGCCGGGGGTCGAGGCCGGCGTCCGTCGGCCCCTCGATTTCCTCGCGTCGCTGCAGCCTTTCGCCCGAAACGCCGAGGCCCTTGAGGCTGATCTCCGTCCCATGCGAGGTCTTGCGCATTCGGGCCGCGAACCCGGCACGAGCCAGCGTCCAATCGGCCGAGTCGACATAGGTATCGACGACCCGGTTGGAGCTGACGGGGCCACGGGGCACGAACGAGCCGATCTCGGGCGCGACCAGATACCGGTCACCGCCTTGCGGCTTCGCAACCTCGTACTTCATCTCGATTTCGATCTTGCGACCGGCTGCCATCTCTCACCCCAGAAGTAGCCCTTATGCCCTCGGGTCCAGCGACCCAAGCCCGGCGTGCGGTCGGTGAGGCTCCACAGCCCCGCTGGCCGCCATGGCTGCCGCTCGCCGCTTGAGTTCCGCGAACGTGTCGATGGTACCCGCGGCGCCGTTGATTACCTCGGTCCGATGGTAAGCGCCGTCTTCGAGCAGCTGCCACGATCGCCGATCGTCGGCCACCATGATGTCCAGGACCGAGAGGATACGGCCGCGCGCGTCCGGATCCTCGATTGGGACGATGGCCTCGACGCGGCGATCGAGGTTTCGCTCCATCAGGTCCGCCGAACCGATGAACAACTCGGGCTTGCCGTCGTTCGCGAAAGAGAAGATTCGCGAGTGTTCCAGGAACTCGCCCACGATCGATCGGACCCGGATACCGGTGCTTACCCCGGGAATCGCGGGCCACAGCGAGCAGATACCGCGAACGATCAGGTCGACTTGCACGCCCGCTTGAGAGGCCTCGTAGAGGGCGGCGATGCACGCCGGATCGACCAGAGAGTTGAGCTTGAGAATGATTCGGGCAGGCTTGCCGGCGCGGGCGTGGTTGGCCTCTCGCCCGATCATCTCCAGGATCCAGTTGCGCAGATTCATGGGGGCGACGACCAGACGTCGGAAGTCGCGCTGGCGAGACAGGCCGGTCAGAACGTTGAAGAGGTCGCTCACGTCCGCGCCCAACTCGGGGCGGCAGGACAGGAGCCCCAAATCCGTATAGAGGCGCGCCGTTCCCGGGTTGTAGTTGCCGGTGCCGATGTGGACGTAGCGTCGAAGGGTGGAGCCTTCGCGTCGAACGACGAGGCAGGTCTTGGAGTGGGTCTTGAGGCCCACCAGGCCGTAGACGACGTGAGCCCCGACCTTCTCGAGCTTGCGCGCCCAGACGATGTTCGCCTCTTCGTCGAAGCGAGCCTTGATCTCGACCAGGACCACCACCTGCTTGCCCCGCTCGGCGGCGGCAATCAGGTCGCGGGCGATCGGCGAATCGCCGCTTGTGCGATACAGCGTCATCTTGATCGACAGAACGTCCGGATCTTCGGCGGCCTGGGAGATGAATCGCTGCGTGGATGCCGCGAAGCTCTCGTACGGGTGATGAACCAGAATGTCGCCGTTGCGAATTGCCGCGAAAACGTCGACGGCCTCATCCTCTTCCGGCGGCATCAGCCTGGCGGGGACCACCGGCGTGTACGGCGGCAGCTTCAGATCCGGCCGGTCCAGACCGACGATCTGCCATAGCCCGGTGAGATCGAGCATGTCCGCGATCTCGTAGCAATCCTCGGGACTCACGCCCACGCCCTTCTCGAGAATGCGCCGCATCTCCGAGGGCATGGCCTGGTCCACTTCGAGGCGAACGGCCTCGCCGAAACGCCGCCTGCGCAGCTCCTCCTCGAGGGCCAGCATGAGGTCGTCGGCCTCGTCTTCCTGAAGTTCCAGGTCCGCGTCTCGAGTGACGCGGAAGAAATGCGTTTCCAGGATCCTCATTCCAGAAAAGAGCATCTCCAGATTCGCGGCGATGACCTGTTCGAGGAGGACGAACTTGCCGTGTCCGATTGCCAGGAAGCGCGGCAGCACCGGCGGTACCTTGACTCGGGCGAAGCGCTCCTCGCCGTCCTCGGGGTCTTCCATCCGGATCGCCAGCGACAGGCTGAGAGTGCTGATATACGGGAACGGATGACCGGGGTCGACGGCCAGGGGAGTAAGTACCGGATATATCTCTTCACTGAAGCGCTGCCGCAGGCTGTCGTGATACTCCGGAACTTCGGCGTACTCGACGAGCTGGATTCCGGCCGAGGCCAGACTGGCGCACACCTGCCGAAAGGTCTGACTCTGCTCGCTCAAAAGGGCGCGGAAGCGGGCACGAATGGCGGCGATCTGCTCGGCGGCAGATTTCTCGCCTGGGATGGACGACGCTGCTCGTGCCTCGGCCTGCTCCATTAACCCGGAAACGCGGATCTGGAAGAACTCGTCCGTGTTGCTGGCGAATATGGCCAGAAACTTGACGCGTTCCAGAAGTGGGTTGCGCTCGTCTCCGGCCTCGAAAAGGACGCGATGGTTGAATTCAAGTGAACTCAGCTCACGATTGATGTACGGGAACGTCGAAGCCGCGTCGCCCGGTTTGGGCGTCGCACTGGCTGCCGTTCTACGAATGATCGACGTCACGTGCTGATCACCTGTCAGAGAGTCCCGACCCGGGGCCGCCCGGCTCGACGCATCGGCACATTCTCAACGGTCCGTGTCGCTTGGCAAGTATGGCGATTGCGCACCGCGGCGCTGTGCGCCCGCTATGCGCCGCGCGGCGGCTCCGCCCTGTAGCGGCGTTCGGCCGTGCGAGGATCTTCGTAGACCCGAATCAGCAGATTGCTCGTCGGGTCGACGAAGACTTCGTTCGTCGCCAGGAAGCGCGGCTCCAGGTAGTCGGGCTCACCTCCGCCCGGGCCGGGAGCGGCGTGTTCCCGCTCCGCGGCCTCGGACCTGTACCCGGATCTCTGGAGCACAGACGCGATCATCAGGATGGATCCCAGGGCGAGGGACTCGATGCCGGCGACAGTGGCGTCACCACCCACACCGACCACCAGAATTCCTGCCAGGAAGAAGAACACCCCCAGAGCAAAGGCCCCTATTCGGATCGCTCGGTGAAGCATCTGGCGCGTCTCCCGGATGAGCCGATGCCTACTCGGCTCTGGGTGTACCTGCGGTTGCGTCCGGAACGACGACGACGGCGGTTCCATAGGCAACAATTTCGGACATCGTGTTGCCGATCTCCGACGAGTCGAATCGCATCGATAGGACGGCGTTGGCCTGCATCTGGCCTGCGTTGGCGACCATACGGTCGAGGGCCTGGCGGCGGGTGTTCTCAAGAAGTTCGGTGTATTCGTGGATTTCGCCGCCCACGATGGACCGCAGACCCGCGGCGAGGTTGCCGGCGAAACCGCGACTGCGGACGACGAGGCCGAAGACCTGGCCCTTGACTTCAACGACTCGATAGCCGGGCAGGTAAGGTGTGGTAGCGACGATCATCGGGTCTCCTCGGGTTGTGTGGCTGAGTTGGCTTCGGTCGGTACGAATGCGTTGGCGATGGCCTGGAGGGCGGTGCACCTCTCACATGGGCAGCTGGCTCGCAGCGAGTCGAAGGTGTAGTAGCCGGTGTCGTGGCCGTCGCCCCAGGTCGGAGCTATGGCGTACGCGCCGATCAGATGCATGTTCACAAGCTGGATCTGCTCCGGCGTGAGTGTCGGGTTGGTGTCGAGCCAGCCGGGCCGGCCGGCCTCGCCCTGACAGAAAGCGCACGGGCACATGAGACGCAGCGGCTCTGCCTCGAATTCGCTGTGATGGCCGTCGGCCCAGTCGATCGAGACCCGTCCCGCCTCGCGTTCCGCTTTGATGTTCGTCGGTACAATCGAAGGTGTTTGGCTCATCGGTCCATTCTATGAGCCGCCCCGCTGAGATCCTCGTCGATTTGTCGCGGGTTGCATTCGCCACGGCTACGACGTCCTCGGGCGGCATTGCTCTGTTCACACATGGAAGACCGCCCCACGACCCGCCCGGTTCACTGGAATCGTGTCGTCCGGTGGCCACGCTGCGGGTGGCGCGAGCGAGCGCGCGTTTGCGGCTAGTCCTCGAGCGGCAGCCGCTGGATCAGGGCCAGGACCGGCCTGAACGGCGGAGCTTCCACGGGGTCGGGAACCGCGTGCAGCGGCATCTCTCCCGGCCGTGCGGCTATCCAGCGCCACAGCTCGCTGCGGCGGCCCGGCAGATAGGGGCTTCTCAGGTGGCGAGCCATGACTCCGCGCAAGCCCTGCTGGGCAACGGCAGAGTAGAGATCCAGGCCGTCTCGGACGACGCCAGGCAGGAGCACCAGTTCGGCGGCTGGGTGGACGATCTTGGCCAGGCGTTCGCGTCGGCGCAGCAGTGGTTGGGCGATTATCGGCCGCCCGCCCGCCCACAGCAGGTCGAAGGCGAGATAGACCGGCACCGACTCGGTTTTGTCGCCGTCGGTCAATCGGGCCACCAGCGCGTCCTCGTCCATCCGGCCGATCTTGTCGGGGATGACGACTTCGCCGTCGAGGATCGCGGGCAAATCGCCGACCAGATCGGCTATGCCGGCCAGTTCGGGCAGTGCCGACGTGAGGTCGCGGCCGTTGTCGTCGACCAGACGCAGCCTCGGCCGGCCGGCGGACGCATCGGGCTCGATGAACGCCAGAACGCGCCGGCCGCCCCAGCGCGGCTCGAACATGTGGTCGTCGGAGTCGAACGCGGCGTCGGCGGGTCTGGCCAGCATCGGTCGCAAGGATCGGGGCAGCCGGGCCTGATCGCCTGAGAGGCTGAGGTTGAGCTGGTCGGGCACGCCGCGATAGTACGCCCTTCGCGTTGTCCGGCCGCCGTTCGCATTCGCCGGTCGCGCGCTGCCTTTGGCGTGCCGGTACCATGGCCTTCACAGGAGGAGTATCCATGCGGATGTGGGGCGGTCGGTTCCAAGGTACTTCCGACGAGCGAATGGCGGAGTTTACCCGTTCTATCGACTTCGACCATGCCCTCGCTCTCGATGATATTGCCGCTTCGATCGCGCATGTCCACGGCCTGCAACGAGCCGATCTCCTGACTGAGGACGAGGTCGAGACCCTGGTCCGAGGGCTCGCGAGCTTGCGGGCGGACGTCGAGAACGGCTCGATTACCTGGGATCCGAGCCTCGAGGACGTCCACATGAACCTGGAGGTGGCGCTGCGCGCCAGGATCGGACCGGTTGGCGGCAAGGTCCATACGGGTCGGTCGCGCAACGATCAGGTCGCCACGGACATGCGCTTGTGGCTGCGCCGGACGCTTGACGACCTGGACGGCTCGGTCGTCGAGATGGAGAAGTCGCTCGTGGGTCTGGCCGTCCGAGACGGCGATGCCATCCTGCCCGGCATGACCCACATCCAGCCGGCCCAGCCCGTGCTGTTTGCTCATCACCTGCTGGCATATGTCGAGATGCTGGAACGCGACCGGGGCCGCATGACCGACTGCCGGCGCCGGGCCAACGTTTCGCCGCTCGGCTCCGGGGCGCTGGCCGGGGCCGGCTACCCGCTCGACCGCGAGGCCACGGCCGCGGAACTGGGTTTCGAGGGCGTGACCGCCAACTCGCTCGACGGTGTCAGCGACCGCGATTTCGTGGTCGAGGCCCTGGCGTCGTTCGCCCTGTGCATGGTCCACCTGAGCCGGCTGGCTGAGGAGATCACGTGGTGGTCGAACCCGCGTTTCGGCTTTGTGAGCGCCGCCGACTCGTTCTCCACCGGATCGTCGATGATGCCGAACAAGAAGAATCCTGACCCGGCCGAGCTGGTCCGCGGCAAATCGGCCAGGGTCATCGGTTCGGTGACGGCGATGCTCACGCTTCTCAAGGGACTGCCGCTGGCGTACCAGAAGGACATGCAGGACGACAAGCCGGCCCTGTTCGACGCGGCGGCGACGCTCGAAGCTTCGCTGATGGTGATGGCCGGGATGGTGGCGACTCTGACCGTGAATCGGGACCGCATGCGCGCCGCGGCTGGCGAGGGCTTTACGACCGCCACGGCCGTGGCTGATGCGCTCGTCAGGCGGGGAGTGACGTTCCGAGCGGCCCACCACGTCGTTGGGGGGCTGGTCGGCGAAGCGGAGCGCGCCGGAGTGGCGCTGGATGCTCTGGACGACGCCACGATCGCCGCCGCTCTGGCCGCCTCCGATGACGCCGCCGCGAAGAAGCTGGCCGGCGATGGAGGAGTGCCGGCCGAGTTGCGCAAGGCCGCTGAGCTGGAAGGTGCCATGGCCGGCTGCGACGTCACCGGTGGCACCGCTCCCCGTCGCGTGGAACTGGCCCTCGCGAAGGCCAGGGAGCGACTGGGACTCTAGGGGAAAAGCTCGGCCGCCGGCTCGTTCCCAGCCCCAATCGCTTTGTGTCGCTCTTCGGCGAAGGTTGTCCCATGCGTTGCGCCCCGCGACATCCGCCACCTTCGTACTGAACGGCAACCTCGACGGCACCTCACCGCCACCCTGGCTTAACCGGGAAGTTGCTGATTCCCCCGAACCGCATCCCTACGCTTCCGAACGGGTCGCGGTTGTCGCCGTGCCCGACTGATGGGTTAACCCCAATGGATAGGGCAAGGAGCGTAGCTCGTGGTACTGACGGGAGCCAAGATCGATACCGGCGACACGGCCTGGGTGCTGATGTCGATCGCCCTCGTCATGTTGATGACGCCAGGACTCGCTCTGTTCTACGGAGGCCTTGTCCGTCGCAAGAACGTGCTCAGCACGATCATGCAGAGCATCTTCATTCTTGCCCTGGTGAGCGTCACATGGGTCCTGTTCGGGTTCACGTTGGCCTTCGCCAAGGACGCCGTCAGCTTCGATCTTCCGTTCAGCATTCCCGGTTTCGGCCAGCACGTCAGCGGTCTCATCGGGGGCTTGGACTTCGTGGGCTTGCACGGCGTGGGCAAGGATCCTCTGTCGTACGCCCCCACGATTCCCGGCAGTGCCTACATGGCGTTCCAGATGATGTTCGCCGTCATCACGCCCGCCCTGATCACCGGCGCCTTCGCCGAACGCAAGAAGTTCAAGGCGTTCGTCATCTTCTCCTTGCTTTGGACGCTCCTGGTCTACTCGCCGATCGCCCACTGGGTCTGGGGCGACGGCGGCTGGCTGCGCAACATGGGAGTGCTCGACTACGCGGGTGGAACCGTGGTTCACATCAGCNNGTCATCGGCGCCGGCCTGTTGTGGTTCGGCTGGTTCGGTTTCAACGGCGGTTCCGCGCTGGGCGCCAACGGGGCGGCCGCCAACGCCATCGTCGTAACCAACACGGCCGCCGGCATGGCCGCTCTTACCTGGGTAACGGTCAGCTGGCTTCATAAGGGCAGTCCCAGCGTGCTGGGTGCGATCTCGGGTGCCGTAGCGGGCCTGGTGGCGATTACCCCGGCATCGGGCTTCGTCGACGCGAGCGCGGCGATCGTCATCGGTATGGCGGCCGGCGCAACCTGCTATGGGGCGATCCTGCTTCGTGAGAGGATGAAGGTCGACGATGCGCTCGATGTGTGGGCGGTCCACGGAGTCGGCGGCACTCTCGGTGCCATCCTGACCGGTGTCTTCGCCGTCGCCGCGGTTGGCGGGGCGAGCGGCCTGATCGACGGCAATGCCGGCCAGGTGGGCAAGCAGCTCATCGCGGTCGTCGCCACCTGGGTCTACAGCGGCATCGTCACGTTCATCATCCTGAAGCTGGTCGATCGATTCGTGGGCCTTCGTGTCGAAGAGGACGAGGAGGCCGCAGGCCTGGACTCCTCACAGCATGGCGAGGTTGCCTGGCAGTAGCGGGCCGGGTCGAAGCGGCCAGACTGCCGCCGCTCGCATCTGGCGTTCCGGGGTCGGCTCCAACCCGGCCAGCCCCGCTGGTTCCACCAGGCGGATGTATTGGGGCCTGATCTACACGTCCCGAACCGAAACCAGCCCGCAACCTAGACGGTACCTGCACGGTACCGAGTCGCCACTGAACGACGCCGTTCCGCTCCCTACGCTTCACCGAGTCGAAACCTAAGAGCCGGTTTCGTTGCGAGTTGGAAGCGAAGGAGTCGCGAGCTTGGCCCCCACTATCGACGCGGGCAATACCGCCTGGGTACTGACAGCCACGGCGCTCGTCATGTTGATGACGCCCGCGCTGGCACTGTTCTACGGCGGTCTCGTCCGCCGCAAGAACGTCCTGAGCATTCTCATGCAGTGCATGTTCATCCTGGCGCTGGTAAGCGTGACTTGGGTGCTGGTGGGCTATACGCTGGCTTTCGGTAAGGACTTGAACGGCTGGGGCGTAATCGGCAACCTGGACAACATCGGCCTCAAGGGCATCGGGTCCGCCCCGGGCATGTACGCGCCAACAATTCCGGCGGCTGCGTTCGCCCTGTTCCAGATGATGTTCGCCATCATCACCCCCGCCCTGATCATCGGTGCGTTCGCCGAGCGAAAGCGCTTCAAGGCATTCGTGCTGTTCGCTCTCCTGTGGAGTCTGTTCGTCTATTCGCCCATCTGCCACTGGGTCTGGGGCGACGGCGGCTGGCTGCGCAACCTGGGAGTGCTCGACTACGCCGGCGGAACCGTGGTCCACATCAGCTCCGGCGTTGCCGCTCTCGTAGCCGCACTAGTTCTGGGTCCTCGCGTTCGGCGGGAGTCGGATCGGTTCGAGCCGCACGACGTCCGCTTGACGGTGATCGGAGCCGGCATCCTGTGGTTTGGCTGGTTCGGTTTCAACGGTGGGTCTGCCCTGGCGGCTGACGGTCACGCGGTCAATGCCGTATTGGTTACAAACACCGCCGCCGGCATGGGTGCTCTCACCTGGCTGACGATGAGCTGGATGCACAAGGGTTCGCCCAGCATCATCGGCGCCGTTTCGGGCGCGATTGCGGGCGAGGTCGCCATTACTCCGGCCTCGGGCTTTGTCGACCCAAGCTCGGCCATCGTGATCGGGTTCATCGGCGGGGTCGTCTGCTACGGCGCGATTCTCCTGCGCGAGCGGCTCAAGGTGGACGATGCGCTCGACGTCTGGGCCGTCCACGGCGTTGGCGGGACGCTGGGCATTCTGCTCACCGGCATATTCGCCGTTGCGGCAGTGAACGCCGGGTACTCCGGTCTCATCGACGGCAACCCTCATCAGGTCGTTGTCCAGCTCATAGCGATCGCGGCGACCTGGATCTACAGCGGCACGGCCACATTCATCATTCTCAAACTCGTGGACAGGCTCGTAGGGCTGCGAGTTGAGGAGTCGGAAGAGGAAGAAGGCCTGGACGCTTCGCAGCACGGCGAGGTCGCCTGGCAAATGTAGAGCGGCTCCGCGGCGCGGCAGACTCGGCGCCAGCGACTCGATACCCAGGGCCTGCCGGATGGCGCGTAGCGGCGTCCATCGTGTAGGTCCTGGTCGTTTTCGGGGCAATTTCCGTTGCTCTGCGTATCCATGTCACAACCCGCGAACCGCATCGCGGCCCGGTGGGTTGCGTGGGCCGGACAAATGTGTCTCGGGGCGGTGCTGCGTCCCCAACCGCAACCGTCGCGACACCTGAGCGCTACCGATGGTCCACCTGTGCGCTACTGATTTGCGCCGACTCCCTACCTAGACTTCATTCAACGGGAGCGGATCCCGCAGCTTCAGCCGAAGGAGCCCAGAAATGATCGCAGTCGCATTCGTCAGCTTTGGAGTCCTGGTCGTGGCATGGTTCATCGCCCCGTCTCGCGCCCACGCCGCGAAGTAGTTCTGACGAGTTCCGCTCATCTCTAGGCTTCTCGCCGACTGAGAGTCGGCTCGAACAAAGCACCAAACGCAACATCGACCCGCGCGCCTTTCGGCAGGCAGCGCGGGTTCTTGTTTGTCTGCTCCGGTTGCCCGAGGGGATGGTACTGGCCACTTCCCCGGCCGCGGCTGCGGGTATTCAGGGCCGTGTCCGTTGCAATCCCAATGCCCGATCGCGGTCGATTCGTCAGCGTCAGCCCGAAACAGCGGCTCCGACTCCGAGCTCCACGCGTGCCGACCAGGCGATCGAGCCGGCCAGCTCGGGCCGGTGGGTGATCATGACGACCGTTCGGCCGGCTGTGGCTTCGATCAGATCGTGAACCAGGGACTGGGCCATGGTTTCGTCGAGGTGTTCCGTCGGTTCGTCGAACACGATGACCGGGGCATCGGCAAGCAATGCGCGGGCCAGCGAGAGGCGCTGCCGCTGACCGCCCGACAACCGAACTCCATGCTCGCCGACCATGGTGGCGATGCCCTGGGGCAGAGAGTCGATCCATGTGGATAGCTGGGCCGCTTCCAAAGCCACCAGCAGTTCCGCGTCCGTCGAAGACGGCCGGGCCAGGCGGACGTTTTCGGCTATCGAGGTGTCGAAGATGTGCGGGTCTTGGGCACACAGGCAGACGATCCGCCGGACGTCGTTGCCGGCGAGACGTC
Source organism: Chloroflexota bacterium (assembly GCA_003158875.1). Taxonomy (GTDB): domain Bacteria; phylum Chloroflexota; class Limnocylindria; order Limnocylindrales; family CSP1-4; genus Fen-1039. Next base: position 35,616 of record PMLK01000041.1, on the reverse strand, counting down.
GCAGATCCTCGGTCCCGTTGCTGCCGACGAGTTCCACAGACCCAGCCGACGGTTCGATGAATCTCACCAGCACCGCCGCGAAGGTGCTCTTACCCGAACCGCTGGGCCCTGTCACGAGCATGCGAGTGGCGGGTTGGAGGTCCACGTCCGGCAGCACCAGGGCGTCGGGTCCGGCACTCGTGTAGCGAGCGCGCAGGCCTCGCGTTCGAAGCCCATACGGGCCGATTGGAAGTGGATCCGGACTCGCCGGCTCCTCTACCGGATCTCGTGTCGACATGACGTCCAGCAACCGCTCGGCCATCGCCGCCAGCCCTGGGAGGTGCTGTGACGCGGACGCCAACCCCGACATGGCTTCGTGGACGGCGATTGGCGTCAGGGCCACGACGGCGAGGACGACGCCGTCGATCGTGCCCGCCCGCAGGGCGGCAATTCCGCTTACCAGCGACAGCCAGATCGCCGCTCCTCCGGCCAGGCCGGCGAGCAACGCTCCCAGTCCGGTTCCGGCAGCGGTGCGACTCTCGGCGGCCGTGAGGCGCCGGTCGATTTCGGCCAGACCGGCGAGTCGGGCCTCGGTCGCGCCGGCGACGAGCAACTCCGGGGCGCCGCCCAGAACCTCGAGCGTCTCGGCGGCGAGTTGGCCGCGGGCTCCGGAAATCCGGCGGTCGGCGTTGTGAGCGACTTTGATCGTGAAGATGGGCACGACGAACCCGACGAAGAGCAGCGATCCGCCCAGAGCCAGGGACGCTCCGGGCACGAGGAGCCAGATGCCGGCGACCGCGACAGTCGCCACGGCGCCGGCCGTGAAGTAGGGGATGAGTACGCGCAGCCACAGGTCGGCGAGGCCGTCGACGTCTTCGACAAGTCGCGCCAGGAGGTCGCCCGACCGGAAGGCGGCCAGCCCGGTCGGCGCCAGCTTCTCGAGACGGGCGTAAGCCAGGCTGCGCAGTCGGGCCAGAACCCGGAATGCCGCGTCGTGGCTGGCCAGACGTTCGCTGTAACGCAGGGCCCCACGGCTGATGCCGAATGCCCGGACGGCCGTGATGGCGACCATCAGATAAAGCACCGGAGGTTGCTCCGCGGCGCGAGAAATGAGCCAGGCAGAGGTTGCCGTGAGGCCGATTGCCGCACCCGCCGCCGCCACGCCCGCCGCCACGGCCAGGACCATCCGAGCGAAGACCGGCCGCCCGACCAGGGCCACTCGCCACAGGGCGGTCGCTCCGTGAGATTCGCGTGTCCGGCTGCTCGCGTCGATCACTCGGTCACCTCCGTGCGCGACTCGATCGTTACGACGCAGTCGGCGATCTGCAGAGCCGCGGGGCGATGGGCAACGAGCAACACCGCCTGCCCGCGGCTGCGCGCGGCCGTCCGAACGGCAGCCAGCACAGTAGCCTCGGACTCGGTGTCGAGACCGGCGGTGGGCTCGTCGAGGATCAGGATTCTGGCGGGCTTGAGCAATGCCCGGGCGACGCCGAGGCGCCGTCGCTGGCCGGAGGAGAGGCCCGTTCCGCCTTCGCCGATGGGTGCCTCGAGATCGAGTTCGGCCATGCCGACCGTCCTCAGGGCCTCGCGCACTTCAGAGTCCGTTGCGTCGGGAGCGCCCAGGCGAACGTTGTCTGCAAGGGTTCCGGGGAAGCAGTAGGGGTGCTGCGGGACCCAGGCCACCTGGCGGTGCCACGACGCGCGGTTGAACGAGGCGACGGGGACATGGGTGCCGCCGGCGTCGACGAGTTCCACACTGCCGGCGTCCGGCGTGCGCAGTCCCAGGAGGACGTCGATCAGGGTGCTCTTGCCCACACCGCTGGGACCGGCGAGCCCGGCGATCTCACCCGGACGTAGCGTGAGCGACGCTTCGAATGGCGCCCAGATGCCACGACCCGGCTGGCGAACGGTGACGCCGACGATGCGGATCTCGCCCCCGGGTCCGGGCTCTACTCCAGCGGCGAGCAACGCGCCCGGCTGGGAAGTCGCGGTAGATGCGGAGGCCGTCTGGTCCGGATCCTCCCCACCGGGCTCGGCGCGCTCGATGATCGCGAAGACGCGGCCTGCTGCCTCGAGGCCCTCCTCTGAAGCGTGGTAGCTGGCGCCCAGCTGCCGTAGCGGCAGATAGGCCTCGGGCGCGAGGATCAAGACGAAGAGTCCGGTCTGGAGCGCCATCAATCCGTCGACCAGACGCAGGCCTACTCCAACCGCGACCATGGCCACGGACAGAGTGGCGGCCATTTCCAGGGCAAATGCTGAGAGGAACGCGATTCGCAACGTCGCCATGCTCTCTCGACGGTAGTCGTCGGTAACGCGCTCCAGCCGGCCGAGTTGAGCCTCGGCTCGGCCGAAGATGCGCAGCGTGGCGAGGCCGGCCACGACATCCAGGAAGTGGCCGGAGAGTCTGGCGAGCGCTTCCCAGCGCCTCTGGCGGCGCCGCACCGTATAGGAGCCGATAAGTGCCATGAAGAAGGGGATTATCGGCAGAGTAAGTGCGACGGTGATCGTGGCCACCGCATCCGAGGTAGCCAGGCATGCCAGAACGACGATAGGCACGATGACGGCCAGGGCCACCTGCGGCAGATACCGCCCGAAATAGGCGTCCAGGGAGTCCAGGCCGCGTGTCGCCAGGGCAGCCACTTCGCCGCTGGCTCGGCCGTCCTGCAGATCCGGCAGATTCAGGGCCACGTGCCTCAGCAGGCGCAGCCGGAGGCTGGACTTGACGGCCGCCGAGCAACGACGAGCTACGGCTTCCTGGGCCCAGGCGATGACGGCCCGTCCCGTCAGGACCACCGCCAGCGCGATGAGGGTTCCGCGCAGCACCTCGACGTCGGCGCCTTCCATGAACGCAGAATTTATAGCCGTAGCGAGCAACCAGGCTTGCGCCACGGCCAGAGCGGACGTGGCGAGACCGAGCGCGACCGCCGCCGCTAGAGCGACGGAGGTCGCGCGTGCGTACTTGAGCAGGCGAGGGTCGATGGCCCTCAGGAGACCGGCCTCAGCGCGGCGCCGCGGCGGTAGTCGCCTCTGACGTGTCGGGGACCCTGGCGGCGGAGATGCGCCTGCGGAAGACCCAGTAGGTCCACCCCTGGTAGAGCAGGACGAGCGGCGTGAAGATCACCGCCACCACCGTCATGATCTGGAGGGTGTAGTGGCTGGAGGATGCGTTGTTGATCGTGAGGTTGAACGCCGGGTCCGTGGAGGACAGCATCACGTTCGGGTAGAGGTGAAGGAACAGCGCCACGACCGCCAGGCCGATGGTGAGGGTCGTACCCACGAAGGCTAGGCCCTCGTTCTTGAGCCGGTTGGCGAGCAAGGCGGACAGTAGACAGATGGCGGCCAGAACCGAGACGGCGGCCGAACCTGGAACCATCGACTTCGACTGCAGCCAGCCCAGGAAGACGACGGCGACTACCGCCGCCACCAGACCGATCCAGAACAGCAGGGTGTTCGCCCGGCGCCGCACCGCACCCTCGGTCTTGAGAGCGATATACGCGGCTCCGTGGGTCAGAAAGAGCGTGAGGGTCACCACGCCACCCAGCAGCCCAAACGGGTTGAGCAGCGTCAGTAAGGTGCCCGTGTAGTTCATGTCCTTGTCGATCGGAACGCCCGAGATGATGTTGGCGAAGGCAACACCCCACAGCAGGGCGGGGATCGCCGAGCCGGCGAAGATTGCCCAATCCCAGACCATTCGCCAGGATGCGCTTTCACGCTTGCTGCGATATTCGAACGCCACGCCTCGCAGGATCAGGGCGACGAGGATCAGGAACAGGGCGAGGTAGAAGCCGCTGAAGAGAGTGGCGTACCAGTTGGGGAAGGCGGCGAAGGTGGCGCCGCCGGCCACGAGAAGCCAGACCTCGTTGCCGTCCCAGACGGGTCCGATGGCATTTATGAGCTGGCGACGCTCGCCTTCATTCCTGCCGATGAACGGCAGGAGGATGCCCAGCCCGAAGTCGAAGCCCTCGAGAACGAAGTAGCCGATCCATAGAACGGCGATGAGCAGGAACCAGACGTCGTGCAGCACTGCCGTCTCCTCAGTATGCGAACGGGGCGGGGAGGTCGGCCGCGGTCGTTTCGTCTTCCTTCGTTTCCAACGGGCCGCGGATTCGCTTGGTCAGCAGTCCCAGTTCTACGATGGCCAGGCCGCCGTACAGAAGGGTGAAGACGATCATCGTGAGGCCGACTTCAAAGACGCTCACGTTTGGCGAGACGCCCTGAGACGTTAGCTGCTCGCCATAAACGATCCACGGCTGGCGACCCATCTCCGTGAAGATCCAGGCGAATGAGTTGGCCGCCAGCGGCAGGAGTGGCAGCACGACCGCGATCAGAACTGCGCCGCGGCTGGGTAGACCCCCCTTGCGCATCTTCCAGAGGAACCAGATCGCGGCCAGGGCGGCGAGACCGCCGGCTCCGATCATGAAGCGGAACGACCAGAACGTGACGGGCACGATCGGCGAGTAGTTGCCCGGTCCGTACTGCGCCTCGAACTGGGCCTGCAGATTGTCGATGCCCTGAACGGTGCCGTTGGGGTCGTGGGTGGCGAGGATGGACAGGACGGCCGGGACTTTGATGGAGAAGATCTCATGGCCGTTGAGGTCCCAGATGCCGATGACCGAGAACGGGGCCTGGGTCTGAGTGGTTTGGAGCCCCTCGGCCGCGGCTAGTTTCATGGGCTGTTCCGTCGCGATTTGCTGGCCCAGCTGATCGCCGGAACCGAGCACGGCCAGGCCGCCGACAAGCAGAGCGACGGCGCCGACCTTGGCCGCGATGCGGAACGGCGCGCCGTCCGGACCGGATCGGCGGAGCATCCGCCACATGGCGACTCCCATCACGAAGGCACCGCCGGTCATGAAGGCGCCGGCGATCACGTGGGGGAAGGCGAACAGAACGGTGGGGTTCATCAGGACCGCGACGATGTCCGTGAGTTCGGCTCGATGAAGCGTGGGGTTGATGTCGTAGCCGACCGGATGCTGCATCCAGGCGTTGGCTGCCAGGATGAAGTAGGCCGAGAGGAGGGTCCCGACCGCCGTGATCCAGATCGAGGCCAGGTGAACCAGCTTGGGCAGTTTGTCCCAGCCGAAGATCCACATACCCAGGAATGTGGATTCGAGGAAGAACGCCAGCAATCCTTCGATCGCAAGAGGGGCGCCGAACACGTCACCCACAAACCGGCTGTAGTCGCTCCAGTTCATGCCGAACTGGAACTCCTGGACGATGCCGGTGACCACGCCCATGGCGAAGTTGATCAGGAACAACTCGCCGTAGAAACGGGTCAGCTTCAGATACTTCTCGTCGCCACTCCGGAACCAGGCAGTCTGGAAGCCCGCGACGATGAACGCGAGCGAGATGGTGAGTGGGACGAAAAGGAAGTGGTAGACGGTAGTGATGCCGAATTGCCATCGCGCAAGATCGAGCGCGTCCATTCACCCTCCCTGTCAGTGTTGGAGTAGGAGCTTACAGCCCGCCGAACCATCGTCGGATCTGACGGCCAGCGCAATTCGCCAATCTCGTCAGGTGGCACGAAGGGGTGCGGCTCATCGATGCAGCCTGGAGCCCGCAGGCTACCGGATCATGGTGAGAATTCACTATTTGGACAAGCCCAGGTGCGGCTCGCGATCTACACAAGACCGCGCTTCATGCCTTCCAGGACCATCTGGAGCCGGTTGCGAACGCCCAGTTTGTGCTGGATGTTGGCGGCGTGATTGCGGACCGTGAATACACTCACGGACAACTGGCAGGCGATCTCCTCGAGGTCAGACCCGCCGGCGAGAAGTCTGAGTATCTCCAGCTCGCGGCGAGTGAGAGCCTCGGCCACCACCCCGTCGCCGCACGGCTGGTCGCTCTTGGCCGGTCGGGACGGTGGCGTGTCGCACGATTGGTGCAGCACGTGGACGACGCGGAACGACCCCCGCGGTCCCTCGAGAACCAGGACGGTGCTGGTCAGGTAGATCGGCGTCCCGTCCTTGGCCAGGGCAGTGACCTCGTACGGAGCGGTGCCGCGGCCGTGCCGTGCATTGCGGGTCACCCGACAGCTGACGTCGCAGACGGGATGGCCGTCCGGCCGGCGCCCGGTCAGAACCTTGTAGCAGGGCCGACCGACGACTTCGTCCGGTCCGTACCCGAGCAGCCGTTCTGCCGCGGCCGACCATGCCCGGACGGTCTGGCGCTCATCGGTCACCAGGATGGCATCGGCCGCTACGATCCTGCTGAGCCATGATTCGTCTATGGCGACTGCGTCGTCGCTCGAGGCGCTTCGCACTGCTCCCGCGGTGTTGACCGCCGGATCGCCCCCCGTCGACTTACCGCTGACCGAGGCCAATCCGCCGCCTATCCGGCTTCTTCCAGGCGGTAACCGACGCCTCGAACGGAAGCCGGTACCGGAGCGCCGGCTTCTTCCAGCTTGGAGCGCAGTCGGGCAAGGTGGGGCTTGAGCCACTGCGGATCCGGGTTTGGCTCGCCTGGCCAGCCAGCCGCGAGCAACGTGGAATGCGTCACGACGTGGCCGGCGGCCGCGACCATGGAGGCCAGCAGGCTGTACTCGGTTCGGGTCAGAACGATTTCCTCGCCGGAGACCGATGCCGTGTGTCGGCCACGGTCGAGGACGACGGTTCCCCAGCGCAACTCGCCGACGCCGTGCGGTTCCGCGTCGTTGCCGCGGCGGCGCATCACGGCTCGGATGCGGGCCAGGAGTTCCTGCTTGCCGAACGGCTTCACGACGTAGTCGTCCGCGCCGGTGTCCAGGGCCTCGACCTTGGCGCGCTCGTCGGCCTCTCCGGTAAGCACGATGATTGGCGTCTGGGACATGCGGCGAATGGCCCGGCACACCTCGACGCCGTCCAGACCGGGCATTGCCAGATCCAGCAGGACGAGGTCCGGGCGCTCCTCGCTGAAGCGGCGCAGGGCAGTGTTGCCGTCGTAGGCGGTCACGACGCGGTGGCCGGCACGGCCAACCAGGGCCGAAACGGCGCCAACCATTGCCGGCTCGTCATCGACGACCAGCACCAGCAGGCTCGTCTCGCCTGGGCCTATACCGCTCACCTGGTCCCTCCGTTTGCTACCTGGTCGCTACCCTTCAGGGCCTGTCTCAGACATCGATCCCGCCTCTGGGCCGGAGATGCTTGCGTCAGTGTGGCGCATCTCGGGCACCGCAACCATAAATCGGCTGCCACCGTACCCATTTGATTCCAACCAGACACGTCCGCCCATGGCGTGCATAAGGCGCCGGGCGGCATACAGCCCGATGCCGGAGCCCCGCGGTTTGTGGGCGGTCCGCACGTAGGCCTCGAAGACGGACTCCCACTGGGCCTCCGGAATGCCGGCTCCGTCGTCCGTGACATAGATCTGGATCTCGCCGTCCTGGCGGAAGGTTCCGACGCTGACGGCGCCTCCCTCGGGCGAGTATTTGACCTCGTTCTCCAGGAGATGCTCGAGAACCTGGCGGAACCGGCCGTCGTCGCCCATGCCCATCAACTCGTCCCAGGTACCGGTCCTTCTCAGTGGGTGGCCTCTCAGCAGCGGAGTCATCTCGCCGATCGTGTCGTTGACGGCGCGCGCGATGTCGAAGGGGGCGCGGGCCAGTCCGGCGGCCAGGCCGTCGCCGCGGACCGATGCCAGGATCGAGTCCACGAGCCGGTCCAGCCTCGTGACCTGGGCGATTGCCTGTGCCCGCCACTCCTCGACGAGGTCCGGGTTCGACCCGTAGGCGATGTCCCGGTCGGCGGTCGTGGCGGTTTGGTCGGACGAGGCGCCGCCGGCGTCGGCTGCGGCATCGGCCAGCAGGTCCACGTAGGCCCGCACGACCGCCAGCGGCGTGCGTAGTTCGTGGGTGACGACCGCGAGCAGCTCGGCCCGGGCGCCGTCCAGGGCGGTCAGCGTCTCGAGCTGCTCCTCGGCCTCCGCCTGAAGACGCCCCTTCTCGACGACGCCGCCCAGCAGCGCCCCGATCGTCACCAGAAACTCGACCTCCTCCGACGAGAAGGTTCGGGTCTCGATCGCCTGGACGTTGACGACCCCGACGATCGTGTCGTTCCACGGCATCGGGACCGACAGCATCGAAGTGAATTGCGATTCATCGAATCCTGGGACCCACTTGAACCGCGGATCCTCGCGAACGTCGGGGGAAGCGACGGGCTGACCGGTCCTGGCGGCGACGCCGGTAAGCCCCTCGCCCACCGCCAGCGTGACCCGGCCGATCTGATCGCGGTCGAGGCCGTTGGTCGCGGCGAGTCGCAGGTTGATACCGTCGCGGTCCATCAGATAGACGGAGCAGACTTCGACGTCGAGAGCGTCGGTCGTGCGGTCGACGATCGTCCGCATCAGCTCATCCCAGTTTCTGGCCGTGGTGAGCAGCTTCGCGAACTCGTGCAGGAACGAGAGTTCGCGAAGCTTCCGGACCGCGTCGACTTCGATCGACCCGTCTTCGCCTACGCTGAGCTGGCTCTTCAGATTCATTAGTCCTCGGCGTCCATGCAGTGGACCCGAGCGTACTACTTCACGGCCGCCGGCGGCGCGTCGTAAACCTTGGCCGGGAGTTCCTCCAGCAGCGGCTCGGTCCACGTCCAGGCGGCGCCGTGGCTCTTGCCGACGGCACCGTGCCGGGCAGCCTCGGTGCGAAGCGGCAGGCCGAAGATCTCGATGAAGCCCACAGCCGCGGCGTGGTCGTAGGTGTCGTCCGCTTCGTACGTCGCGAGCGACTTCTCGTATAGCGACAGCGGGCTGCGGCGGCCCGTGACGACCGCATTGCCGTGGTCCAGCTTGACGCGGACGTCGCCGCTGACAACGCGCTGGCTGCTGGCGGCGTAGCCTCGCAGGTCGCGGTGCAGGGAACTGAACCAGAGGCCGTCGTAAGTGAGCTGAGCGATTTCGTCGGCCACGATGCGGTTGAAGCGGAGCGTGTCCTTGCTCAGCGTCAGGCCTTCCAGGGCGCGATGAGCGCGATGGATGACCGTAGCCGCGGGCGCCTCGTAGACTTCGCGGCTCTTGATGCCGACCAGTCGGTCTTCGACGTGATCGACCCGACCGACGCCGTGTTTGCCGGCAAGATCGTGCAGACGGTCGACAAGTTCCACCGGAGCAAGTCGTTCGCCGTCGAGCGAGACCGGCACGCCGCCCTCGAAACCGATGACGATGTCCACCGCAGCCGGTGCCTTGTCCGGATCGACGGTCCAGCGGTAACAGTCTTCGCGCGGCGCGGTCCAGGGATCCTCGAGGATGCCGGCTTCAACCGAGCGACCCCAGAGGTTCACGTCGATCGAATAGATCGAATCCTTGGAAACGTTTACCTCGATATGACGTGCCTCGGCGTACTGGATCTCCTCTTCGCGGGAGAGGCCCATGCCGACGCGCATCGGAGCGATGACGGCCAGGGATGGGTCGAGGGCGTGTGTGGCCACGTCGAAGCGGACCTGATCGTTGCCCTTGCCGGTGCAGCCNNCCGCGTCGGCGCCTTCCTTGTGGGCGACCTCGACGAGCAGCTGGGCGATCATCGGGCGGGCCATGGCGGTCGCGAGGGAGTAGACGCCCTGATACAGCGCTCCGGCCTGGACGTGCGGCCAGCAGAAGTCACGCACGAACCGGTCGCGGCCGTCGACGACATACGCCCGACTCGCGCCGGCGCTGATGGCCCGGCGATCGACGTCCTCCTTGAGCACGCCGCCGCCGAGGTCGACGGTGAGAGTCACGACCTCGACGTCGTACTGCTCGCGCAGCCAGGCGACGGCGACCGAGGTGTCCAGGCCACCGGAATAGGCGAGCACTACTTTCTTCATCGAGGAGCCTCCGTGAGCGTGTAGGGGAGTACGGCCGGCAGCGCCGCGGCGCCCGCCGGCTGATATGTCTGGAATCGCACGAGCCAGCGCTCGAGCGCAGCTTCGTTCTCGAACATGACGAGCAGAGTGTTGTCGCCGGCCAGCGTGCCGACCTGATCCTGAAGGCTCGACTGGTCGATCGCCTGGGAAATCGCGCCGGCCGAACCCGGTGTGGCCAGCAGCACAAGGCTGAGACCGCTCCGCCCGATTCGCACGGGAATGTCCTCCAGGAGCCGCCGCAGCCGAGTGTCGTAAAGGTTGCCGGTGGCCGCGGTTTCGGGCGTGGCGTAGACATGGCGGTCGCCGCGCGGGACTTTGACCAGGCCGAGCTCGGCCGCGTCGCGGCTGACCGTGGCCTGAGTGACTTCGTAGCCGGCTTCGCGGAGAAGCTCGACCAGTTCCTCCTGGCTGCCGATCGGGACGCGGGCCACGACCTCCAAAAGGGCCCGCTGCCGGGCCTGTTTGACGTTGGCCCCGGCGCTGCCGTTGAGTGCCATCGAAGTCATGGGATCAAGCCGTTCCGGCCGGGGCTTCGATGGACTCGCGCGTCGCCGTGATGCGCGTGCCGAAGGTCGGGTCGTCCAACGCCCGGCTCAACGCGTGCTGATCGGCGGAGTCGGCGATCACCGCTTCGGCGCCGGACCAGCCGACCGCCTGCAGGGCGGCCCGAATCTTGGGCACCATGCCGCCCTTTATGACGCCGTCCGCGATGAGCCTCTCGGCCTCGGCCGCGGTCATCGTCGCCAGCTTCTCGCCCGCTGCGTCCCTGATGCCGTCCACGTCCGTCATCAGCACTAGCTGGCGAGCGCCCAGACCGGCGGCTATGCCGGCCGCCGCGTCGTCGGCGTTGACGTTGCAGACGATGCCCTGCTCGTCGCGAGCGAGAGGCGCCACGACGGCCACCTGGCCGGCAACCAGCAGCGTGTCCAAAAAGTCGCGGCGGATGCCCACGACATGGGCCACGAGACCCAGGCCGGAAATTCGCTCGGCGATCATGAAGCCGCCGTCGACGCCACTCAGCCCCACGGCGTCCACGCCTCTGTCACGCAGATCGGAGACGAGCTCAGAGTTGACCACGCCGCGCAGGACGGCAGCGGCCACGTCCAGGGCGGCCTGATCGGTGACTCGCAAGCCGCCTTCGAAACGGCTCGGAACCCCGAGACGTTCCAGCCATTCGGTGATGCGCTTGCCGCCGCCGTGGACGAGGACGACGGGCCGCTTTCGGGCGACCGCCGCCACTTCGTCGAGGACGTGGGCCTGATCGACGAGAGTAGTCCCGCCGAGCTTGAGGACCAGCACTTCGCTCACGTCGTGTACTCCGCGTTCTCGATGACGTATCCCTCAGTCAGATCGCAGCCGAATGCCTCGCCCGTTCCGCCCCCGATGCCGAGGTGGACGCGGATCAGGACTTCGGGCGCGTCCATGGCCGCTCTTACCGCCGCTCGGTCGAAGAGCAGGGGACTGCCCTTGAACACGAGAGTGCCGGCGATCGCGATCTGGAGCTTGTCGACATCGAGCTGGGGCGCTCGACCTGCCCTGGGAGCGGCTTCGGTTGGGTGGAGGCCGGCCGCGACGAGCAGTTGTTCGTCCGGCAGCCGGGTATTGCCCGCGGCGCTGGCAACGCGGCCCCAGTTGGGGTCGCGACCGTGGACCGCAGCCTTGAGGAGGCTGCTGCTGATCACGCTGCGGGCAATCGCCCGAGCGTCGTAGTCGTCTGCGGCGCCGCTGACCTGGCACGTGATCAAGGTCGTGGCACCCTCACCGTCCGCGGCCTGCTGTCTGGCGAGTGACCGCGCCACTGCCTCGATGGCGGCCCCGAGCCGCTGGGCCTCCGGGCTGGCCACGGCGACGCTCGCTCCGGAAGCACCCGAGGCGAGCAGGAAGACGGTGTCGTTGGTGCTGGTGTCGCCGTCCACGCTGATCTGGTTCCACGTCCTCTGGACGATCGGCGACAGCAGGCCGTGGAGCGTGGCGGGAGCGACGCTGGCATCGGTGAGTATGAAACTCAGCATCGTGGCCATGCGTGGATGGATCATGCCCACGCCCTTGGCTACACCTGAGACGGTGACCGTCACGGGGCCTTCGGGCCCCGCCATTTCAAGTGTCGTTGTCGCGAGCTTGATCTTCGTATCGGTGGTCATCATGGCGCCGGCAACCGCCTCGAGACCGGCATCCGTGGCGGTCAAGGTGGGCACGAGGCGGGTCAAGCCGCTGCGGACCTGGGCCATGGGCAAGCGCACCCCGATGACGCCCGTCGATACGGCCAGAGTTCGTTCCGGTTCCGTCACCAGCAGCGATGCGAGTGTCTTGCAGACGTCGGCCTGATCGGTCTCGCCCTCGATGCCCGTGGCGGCATTGGCGGAGCCGGACGTGGCGACGATGGCATCGGCCCAGCCGAAGCGACCGCCGCCGCTCATTTCGGTTGCGTTCAGGTGGGCCCGCGAGATCTTGATTGGCGCGGCCACGACCTTGTTGGTCGTGAACACGGCGGCGGCCGCGGCGGAGCCCTCCAGAGTGGCAATGACGGCCAGATCGGGGCGACCTGAAGGCTTGATTCCGGCTGCCAGTCCGCCTGCCTTGAAGCCCCGAGGCATGACCGCGAGTTCCGCCACGGCCGGCAGCTTGCTCGGCAGCGCCGGGAGGTCGGCGGGGCTGGTTATGGCGGCGATCGTCGTTCTGTCCGGACCGGAATTCATCGGATTCGGTTCCCTTCGCAGGAAGCGTCGATGCATGGGGCGACGGACGTGGACGCCATCCGTCGGTGGTCTGCCGAGGTTTACGGAGCGAGCGGGTAATGTTCGAGGCCCGTCGTCTCGGGCAGTCCGAACAGAACGTTGAGGGCCTGGACGGCCTGGCCGGCCGCGCCCTTGATCAGATTGTCGATGGCGCCGATCGCGATAACGCGGCCGCTTCGTGGGTCAACCTTGACGCAAATCCGGCACAGGTTGCTGCCGAAGACGTGTTTCGTGGACGGCGGATCGGCCACGACCTGAACGAAAGGTTCATCCTGGTATGCCTCGGCGTAGAGCGAGTCGAGTTCTTCCTGGGTAACGGGTCGCGTCGTCCGCACGTGGCAGCTGGTGAGGATGCCGCGCGTCATGGGAATTAGATGCGGCAAGAAGTCGACCGTGGCTACTCCCGGATTGGCCTCGCGGCTCAGCAGCGGACCGGCCTCGCCCTGGGCTTGGAGTTCCTGCTCCATTTCCGCCGTGTGGCGGTGGCTGAAGAGGCCGTAGGCCTTGACGCTCTCGTTGACCTCGGAGAAGAGCATGTCTGCCTTGGCTTCGCGGCCGGCGCCCGATACGCCGCTCTTGGCGTCCACTGCCAGATCGGCTATGAGGCCGGCTCTGGCCAGCGGCGCGAGCGTGAGTATCGTGGCCGTGGGGTAGCAGCCCGGCAGTCCGATGACCGTAACGTCGCGACCGGCCGCGGCGCGCATCTCGGCTCGGTGGAGTTCCGGCAAGCCGTAGACGGCCTGCGTCAGAAGGTCCGGCGCCGGGTGGTCGAACTTGTACCAGATCGGATAGTCGGCGGGGGAGTGGAGTCGGAAATCCGGGCCGATGTCCAGCAACGCCGATCCCTGGGCCACTATCTCGGTGGCCATGCCTGCCGCCACGCCGTGAGGGAGGGCGGTAAAGATAGCGTCGGCATGCGGGATGGCCCCGTCGATCACCAGACCCGACCCGCTGAGATTGGGATGCGAGGCCGCGATCGGCTGGTGGTCGCGGTTCCGGCCGTACAGACCAGCCAGCTCCACGTTGGGGTGGCCCAGCAGCAGCCGAATCAACTCACCGCCCGCGTAGCCGGTGGCGCCGACGATGCCGACGGTGATGGCGCCGCCGCGACCCTGGCGGTACGCGGCTGGGCCGAGGTTGCCGGCGGGTACGTTGGACGCTTGGCTGGGTGTCGATTGGGTGGCGGTCATGGTCGAGCGATCATACAGTCCAGTGCATAGTCATGCAAGGGACCCCGACGGGCCGCGGAGACCGGTCCTACCCGGCGCGGCTACGAGTGGGCGAAGCCCGAACCGGAAAGGTCTACCGCATACGCGACGGTGTAGCGACCGTCGCTATCGGTCGCCACCATCGTCATGATGTGCCCGCTCAAGGCGATCCACAGTGGCGCTTGAACAGTGGAGTAGAGACCGCCGATAGCCGCGCCGGCTATGTCTACCGCCGGATAGACGATTCCGTCTTTCAACGTCTCGAACCACGCCACGGCCGCTCCAGTGCCGGTCGTGGTCACGGTCGGCCGAAGCGGCGCGGGCCTATCCGCCTCCGACGGCACGGCCAGCAGACTCGTCACTCCCGACGTCAGATCGGTCGTCGCCAGGCCCGCCGGAACGCCCGAACTCGAGTTCGCGGCCGTGTCCCAGCTGACGTACCGGCCGTCGTCCGAGAGAGCTGCCGACGACGCGGGAAAGGCGAATGGCGTCAGACTCGGGCTGTCTGCCGTGGCGATGCTCAGCCGGAGGGTGGGTTCGCGGTCCAGCACGCCGATCGTGGAGCCGCCGAACATCAGGTCGATCACGGCAGCTTCGGTCTGGACGGCCCACAGACGCTTGCCGGTCTTGACGTCGTTGACGACGATCGTCTCTCCCGTCGGTGCCAGCCCGGGCGAGTTGGGCCGGTCGTAGGCGAATGCCGAGGGAGTGAGACCAAGCCAGACCGGATGGGCTCGCGTCAAGTCCGAGTTGGTGAGGCGAATGCCGGACGCGACGCGCCTCTTGTGAGCGCCGTTGATGTCGCTGAGCCAGATGCTCCAGGTGACGCTGGAAGACGCAACGCAACCGTCGTAGGATCGTGCGCCGACCGGTGCGATCTCTACGAAGCCCACAACGTTTCCGGCCGCCGCGACCTGGGCGATCGTATGGCAGTCGGCGACGGTGGCGATGACCGTGGGCAGCGACCCGGATCCGATGGCCGTAGTTTCGAGAGTAGTTCCGCCCGTGACGAAGAAGAGCCTGGCTCCATCTGCCGCCAAAGACGGCGTAACGTTCTCGGCCAGCCATGAGGTTCGTATGTCGGTCGGGGCGGGGAAGAAGCGAGGCACGCCTGTCAGCGAGGCGATCTCCGGATAGAGCGAGTCGGCGGGCGTCGGGGACGGGCCGAGGGCCAACTGCGGGTCGCTCGGACCCGTCGACGGGCCGGGGCGTGCCGGCGCAGGCCCCAGGACACCGATCGCAACTATCGCAATAGCAAGTGCGGCGACCAGGCCAATTCGGACGTACGGAATTCCGAACCGCCCGGAGCCTTCGATCGGGGTTCGGAAATCGTCCGTAGGGACACCTCTATGGGACCGCTAGGCGATCCCCGCCGTGGCTTGCTTGCCTATCGCCGCTTGTTCCTCGAGCCATCGTTCTGCGTCGATCGCGGCTCTGCAGCCTTCCCCGGCGGCCGTCACGGCCTGTCGGTAGCGGTGGTCATCGACGTCGCCGGCAACGAATACGCCTTCGATGTTGGACGCCGTGGTGGCGCCCTCCGTTCTCAGATAGCCCTTGTCGTCGGATTCGAGCCAGCCCTGGAAGACTGCCACGTTGGGGCGATGGCCTATCGCCACGAACAGGCCCTGGACCGCCAGGCGCTCCTCGCCCGGTTCGTCGGTCTTGCCGAGGCGAAGAGCCTCGACGTGGTCCTCTCCGAGCACCTCTTCGATGGTGCGGTTGAGGTGCAACTCGATCTTGGGATGTGATGCCGCCCGAGCCTGCATGATCTTGCTGCCCCGGAACCCAGCGCGGCGATGGATGACGTGGACCATGCTGGCGAAATGGGTCAGATACAGGGCCTCTTCAAGGGCGCTGTCGCCGCCCCCCACGACCGCGATCTCCTTGTCCCGGAAGAAGAACCCGTCACACGTCGCGCAGGCGCTGACGCCTCTGCCGCGCAGGCGCGTCTCGCTGTCAAGCCCGAGCCACAGCGCCTCGGCGCCCGTGGCGACGATCACGGCATCGGCGCGGTATTCGATTCCGCCGGCCCACAGTCGAAACGGGCGGCTACTCAGATCGACCCGATCGACATCGGCGTCGATGATCTTCGCGCCGAACCTCTCCGCCTGGGCCTTGAACAAGCCCATCAGCTCGGGACCTTGAATACCGTTGGGGAAGCCGGGGTAGTTCTCGACCTCGCTGGTGATCATGAGCTGGCCGCCGCCCACGACGCCGCCGATGACTATCGGCTGCAGATTGGCGCGGGCGGTGTAGATCGCGGCCGTGAGACCGGCCGGTCCGGAACCGACGATGACGACGCGCGCCGAGACTGGCTCGCCCGAGGTCTTCTCGGTCGCGACCGAGGCCGTCACCGCGTCCGGGGCCGGGGCCAGAAACGTGAGGCTAAGTCCCGCCAGAGGGCTCTTGGACTTGGTCGAAGTGTCGTCGCTCATGCGCTCATGCTAGCACGGCCGCAATACTCCTGGGGAGTATCGGAGGGGTTCTTGTCGCACCTGCTAGATGGATCGAGGCGCGATCGCGTGAATTTGCTGAACGACGTCGCGGGCGATGGCCTCGATGCTTCGAGGATCAGACACGTTGACCAGGTTGAAGATCACGTGCTGGACGCCGACATCGGCCAGACTCGCGAAGCGGTCCAGTATCTGCGAGGTCGATTCGCGGCTCAGGTCCACCGACTGGAGATTCGTCCGTTCTATCTCCTCGAACGGTCGGTCGATCTCCTCGCAGCGTTCTCGCAGGATCGAGAACTTGTGAGCTAGCTGCTCCGCGCCCCCGAACACGTTGGACGCGTCCGCGTACCTGGCCACGAGGCGCAGTGTCTTCTGCTCGCCGCCGCCGCCGATGATGATCTTGGGATGGGGCTTACTGAGGACCTGTGGCGAGTTCAGCAGTCGGTCCGCCTGGTAGTGGCGTCCATGGAACGCTTCTCCCGAACCCCGCTCACCCTGCCACATGGACTGAACGATCTGCAGCGTCTCTTCGAGCATCTCGAAGCGGACGCCGAGCGGCGGCATCGGGAAGCCGAGGCCGTGGCTCTCCTCCTCGTTCCAGGCCGCTCCGATGCCGAGGTACGACCTTCCGCCGCTAAGTACATCGAGTGTGGTCGCGGCTTTAGCCCACAACGCCGCCTGGCGGTAATGAATGCCGCCGACCATGAGTCCAAGAGTGGCCGTCTGGGTGTGGGCCGCCATGAATGCCAGGGCGGACCAGCCTTCCAGCATTGGCTCCTCCGGTTTCCCGACGCCCCGAATCTGGAAGAAGTGGTCCATGACCCACAGGGAGTCGAACCCGGCGGCGTCGGCATCGTGGGCGATTCGCGCGAGAGTTGGACCGATGGCCGCGTCACCGCCCGGCCAGCTGAAGGACGGAATCTGGAGACCGATCTTCACGTTGCGCCTCGATCGCCGGAGCAGCGCCGGCACTCAAATTGTCTGGAGAGGCCAGGTTAGCACCCCTCCGGAAACATGCCGGACGGTCGATCAGAGCACTGATTCCGGCAGAAACTTAACCCTTCCTTACCCGGAGGGGTTTGCCATCGCCGATCGGTGTCTGGTAGGGTGGACGCCACGTTCACGGCCCCCCGAATACGCGCTGGAGCCGTTCCCCCCAGCCGGAGTTGCATATTGCGCCAGACAACGTCCGGAGTTGACCGGTTTCTAGATCGGCTGACCCCGATGGCATCGCCTACCGACCGCCCATCCGTGCCGGATGGAGTCGATCCGTTCACGCGTCTGTTTGAGTTCGCCGCCGATTCGGTGCGACGAAGCGGCCTGGACCGCTGGCTGCCCGTGGCGGTTTGCGGTCTCCTGGTCGGAGCGGGGCTGATCAGTGCGATTCCCGGACGAGCCCCTGCGCTGGCGGCTGCGCGGCCGACGACGAACGATGTTAACGCGACGGTAGTGGCACCACTGGCACTATATGGTCAGGGCGACGGCCTGGCGGCCGTCGACTACAGCGATCTATATCTAGGCGACGGCTCAATCCCCAATACTCTGCAAAACCCAGGGGTCGGCATCGACGCCACGACGCTGCTCAAGACGTACACGGTACGGGGCGGAGACACCCTGGCCGGGATAGCCAACAAGTACCAGCTCGCCACTTCCACCCTCTTCTGGGCCAACAGCTCTCAGCTTGCTAATCCCGCGTCCATCCGTGTTGGGCAGAAGCTGGTCGTCCCGCCGATGGACGGACTACTCGTCAAGGTGACGTCCAAGATTACGCTGGCGTCGTTGGCCAAGAAGTACAAAATCCAGGCCCAGGACATCATCGATGCGAACAACCTGCCCGAGGCGTCCTTGACGGTCGGCGAGACGGTGATCGTTCCGGGCGCAGGCGGAGGAGCGCTGCCCAAGACGAAGACCCAGAGTGCCTACCGCGCTCCCGGCGGCTGGTTTTGGCCGGTCGGCGGCGACAACTACATCAGCCAGTACTTCTGGTCCGGTCATCATGCCATCGACATCGCTGCCAATCAGGGCACGTCCGTCTATGCGGCCATCAGTGGGACCGTCGTGTTCGTCGGCTGGCGCAGTAACGGCGGTGGCAACCAGATCTGGGTCGAGGAGGGCGCCCGGCTGTACACCACCTACAACCACCTCTCTCGTTGGAACGTTCACCTTGGTCAGAAGGTCTACACAGGCCAGCGCATCGGCGCCGTCGGCATGACCGGCGATGCGACAGGCCCGCACCTTCACTTCGAGGTCTGGCTGGGCGCGCCCTGGTCGGGAAATTCGAACGCAACCGCCGTCAATCCCTGCCGATATCTGGCGGGCTGCTAGCTACAGTCGTTCGATCCGTCGAGGGGCGAAGCGCGGTCCAAAGCGCGGAATCTTGATGCCGCTCGTCTGTATGAGGCGAATTACCCGGCCTCGCTGACCTTCGTATGGAGCGAGCAACTCCAGCATGCGAACGTCGTTGCTCCGCGGCTCTCCGGCGAGAGCCCACGAGATCAGGTCCGGGAGGTGGGCGTCGCCGAGGCTCACTGCGTCCGGGTCCCCGAAGGCGGCTCGCGTCGCTTCGGCCGCTGTCCAGGGCCCGAGGCCTGGCCACGCCGTCAGGCGGTTACGCGCTTCGGCCGGGGACATTCGCAGAAGCTCGACCAACTCCGCTTCCCGCCGACCGATGTGCCGGAGTACTTCGGCACGACGTCGCTCCAGGCCCATCGGGTGGAACTCGAAGTAGGGGAGTGTGGCGACAGCGTCGGCAGCGGGCGGTACGAGTAATCCGCCGGGCCCTGGGGCGGCCTCACCCAGCCGCTTCACCAGCGCGGCGTAGACCCGATGCGCCTCTACGGCCGTGACTTTCTGTTCCGTGACCGCCGCGATGAGAGCCGGCAAAAGCTGGTCCGTTCGCGGCAGGCGCAGGCCCAGCCGGCGACGCTGAAGTTCGCGAATTAGGGGGTGGTGGGCAACCAATGGAGTCGGGTCGTCGAGCAATCCTGCCAGGCCCGGCACGGCGTCCAGCGCGGCCAGGGCCCCGGGCCCCCACGACTGAGCGCCGATCGCGGTCCGCCCCGCCTCGGCGAAGATTCTGACCGTGGCCGGGCCGGAGTCGGTGCGACGCGCCAGCCACACCTCGTCGGTGCCGAAGCGAATGGTTGGATCGGCGGAGCCGTGGCCGAGCGGCTCGAGGGTAAGCCGCAGGTCGATTGGCTCAGAGATGTCGAACCGCGCGACGAGCGCCTTTGCCGATGTGGCGTCGCGCCGAGTGGCCTCCTTGCCCCGCCGAGTGTCATCTTCCCGCTCGGCCCTCACTGGAACAGGTCGAACTCGCGCGGCATGAGAGCGTCTGCGATTCGGCCCTCGCCGCGCGTCGGGTCCGCGCCCCGCACGATGGCCACGGGCCGCCTTGCGGTCTTGCGCAGTACCAGCTCGGCGGCAGTGGCGATCTCGTCGGCAGTGGCGCGGATCGTGCTGTGCATAATCCGGCCGTCAGCGTCGGGCAGGCCGCGCATGTCGTCCAGTGGCAACAGGCCGCTGACGCCGATCGCGACGTCGACGATGCCCCACCGCCACGGCCGGCCGAAGCTGTCCGAGACGATGACCGGCACGTCGACGCCCAGCCGCTCCCTGACGGCCGTGCGTATCCGGGTGGCGGATGCGTCCGGATTCACCGGCAGGAGCGTCACAACTCGGCCGCTCCCGGGCCCCAGATTCGAGGCGTCGACGCCGCCGTTAGCGCAGATGAAGCCGTGCGGCGTCTCCGTGATGAGGACGCCGTTCGCCATCCGGACGACCCGCTTGGCCTCGCGCAGGACCACTTCTATCTGGCGTGGATCGCGGTCCCAGCGAGCGGCGAACTCGACCGCCTCGGGACTAGCATCGACGGTGTCGAGGTCGACGGTCGCGCCCTCGGCTTTGGACACGATCTTCTGAGTGACGACCAGAACGTCGTGCTCGGCGAGCGGCAGCGCTCCGGGCGTGGCGCGGATCGCCTCCACCAGCAATGACTCGAGATCGTCGCCGACCTGGATTTCCGGTATGCCGTCGAGGGCGATGACCTCCAACCGTCCATCCGAGGGATCGGCCGCTCCGGCGTTTGGATCAGCGGTCCGACTCATCGACCTGCCTCGTGACCGAGACCGAGCCGGTCGGCTTCGAGCAGATCGTCCGGCGTATCGATGTCGAACGCCAGGGGGCTGTTTAGCTCTACGTACGAAGCCCCGGCCGCGGCTGCGGCGGCGGCATGATCCATCCTGCTGCCCTCGCCGAAGCGGAAGGAAATCGTGTCGGGTGGGGCAATGAGCAGGGCGTTGGTGCCGAGGCCGTGCTGATCTGGGACCAGAACGACGACCGCCTTACCCGGCTCGGCCGATACCGCAGCCGCCGCAGCTTCCACCAGCCCGTCCAGGGCCGCCGCGCTGACACACGGTAAGTCGGTCGGAACCACAAGAACGGCTCCAACCCCCCGGCCCGTCGCCGCACGCGCATGGTCCAGGGCAGCGTTGCGCCCATCGCCGTCCTGGCGGACCGGCGTGGCCCCCAAAGCCCGAGCTTCATCAAGGAGTCCGTCATCCGAGGAGACGACCAGGACTCGAGATACGAGCGAGGCCTGGATTGCCTGCTCGACCGTCCTGCGGAGCATTGCCAGGATCAGATCCGCGCGCTCCTCGGCGTCCAGCGTTTCTCCCAACCTGGACTTTGCGCCACTCAGAGAGCGCACTGGAATGAGCGCCACTGTCTCGAGGGGTTGGACGGTCATTCCGGCAGGTCGTCCGAGACAGTCGATTCGGGCCTGCCCTGGCGAGCGATTTCGTGGCCCTTCAGCGCTCTGGACGCTCCAGACCAAGCCGCGGCGGCGAGCATCTCGCGAGCGAGCGAAGCTCGGGAGCCGGCATCGACCATGACCGTCCCGGTCACGATGGTCTCGAGTCCGAGCGCCCGGATCGCCGGAACCAGACCCTCGTCCGATTGATCGAGAACGAAGGTGTCGAGAAGTTGGGCATCCCGATACCGCCGCGCGACCCCCAGGGCGGTGGGCTCCTCGCCCAGACTCGCCATCATCCTGTCGGCCGGACCGCGCAGAGCTTTGCCACCGACGATGCCTGAGACCCCGATTGCGGGCACGCCGCGGGCACGAGCGGCTGAAATCTCGGCGGCGAGTCCGGGCACGGCCAGGATTGGACCGATCGATACGACCGGGTTCGACGGCGCCACGACAATCGCCTCGGCCGCGCGAATAGCGCTCTGGACTTCGGGAGTCACCGGCGCGGCGGCGGCGCCGCGAAACTCGACTTCCAGCACCTCCGGTTCCTGATGCTGCCGCACGAAGTAATCCTGGAAGTCGATCCAGCCGCCTGGCGTACGGACCCAGGTTCGGAGTGGTCCGTCCGTGGCGGGGAGAACACGCGATGGAACGCCGAGGGCATCTATGAGCGTGAGCGCCACGGTCGTGAGCCGCTCGCCCCCGCGGAGCCGCTCGGTTCGGTAGAGATGTGTGGCCAGGTCGCGGTCACCGAGCCGGAACCATGTCTCGCTGCCCAACCTGGAGAGCTGGTCCATGACGTTCCAGGTCTCACCGGCGATGCCCCAACCCTGGAGTGGATCGGCGATGCCGGCCAGCGTGTACGCCACGGTGTCGAAGTCCGGGCAGATAGTGAGGCCGTGGCGCTCCAGGTCGTCGCCGGTATTGACGACGACCGTCAGCTCGCCGGGTCCGAGAATCTGCTGGAGGCCGTCGGCCAGCTTGGCCCCGCCGACGCCACCGGCCAGACAGACAACCCGCATCGTTCCTCCGATCCGCGGCTGGATAGATCCGCCACAGCGTAACGCCCTCTCAGGGCGCGCGCGTCAGGCTGTGAGCTTGGGCAGAACTTCGCGCCCGAAGACATCCAGCCACTCGACCTGGTTCCGGCCGACGTTGTGGAGGTATATCTGGTCGAAGCCCAGATCCAAATATCTCTGGATCTCGCGGCGATGGATCTCGGGATCGGCTGACATGAGCATTCGGCCGGCGAAATCTTCGGGCCGAACCAGGGTGGCCATCTGCTCGAAGTCTCGCGGGGATCGAATGTCTTGCTTGGCGAATCGCATACCGCCGGTGGGCCAATGCTCGACGGCGTTGGCAATGGCCTTCTCGTCGGTTTCCGCCCAGGAAAGGTGGAGCTGGAGAATCTTGGGCATCGTGGCCGGGTCCTTGCCGGCATCGCGCGCTCCTTCGGCGAATTTGCCGAAGACCATTTCGATCTTCTCTTCAGGAGCGCCAACGGTGATCAGGCCGTCGGCGAACTGACCGGTCCGCTTGGCTGTGACTGGGCCGGCGGTGGCCACGTAGATGGGCGGCGCCTTTTCGGGGAGGGTCCAGAGCCGGCACGTCTCCATCTTGAAGAACCGGCCGTCGTGCTTGACCTCTTTGCCGCCGAACAGCTTGGAGATGATCTCGATCGCCTCGAACATGCGGTTGATCCGCTCCGGGGCTTCAGGCCAGTAGCCGCCGACGATGTGTTCGTTGAGGGCTTCGCCGGATCCGAGTCCGAGCCACGTCCGGCCCGGATACATGACTTCGAGGGTCGCCGCGGCCTGGGCGACTATGGCCGGGTGCATTCGGAAGGAGGGGCACGTCACACCCGGACCCAGGTCGCCAGCAGTGCGTGCGCCCGCGACCGCCAGGACTTCCCATACGAACGAGGCCTGGCCCTGGGCCGGTGTCCACGGCTGGAAGTGATCCGCTGCCATCACGCCCGAGAATCCAGCAGTCTCCGCCCTGGCGCACAAATCGAGGATCTCGCTCGGAGGGAACTGCTCGAGCATTGCCGCATAGCCGATTTTCGCCTTGGCCATCGTCTTCTCCTCCGATCGGCGGGTCGCCGCTCGTATGGGCGCGTGTCGGGCTAAGTCTGACAGTCCCAGAGGAAAACGAGGTGCGCGGGCCGGCTAGTGGCTCGAAACGGCCCGGGATTGAACAGCAGCTTCCCAGCCGACGGCCTCGGCGATGGCGATCGGCAGGTTTCGAACGGGGCGGATCCGCCTCGGCTGCGTGGGCACAAGCGAGGAGCGACCCAGCAAGAAGCCCTGCCCGAAATCGACCTCGCGCTCTTGAAGGGCGAGAAGATCGCGGCGATTCTCGATTCCCTCGGCGACAACGGTGGCGCCGATTCGCCGGCTGAACGATACGAAAGCCTCGACGAGCGCCTTCTTGGCCTCGCTGTGCTTGTTGCCGATACGGCAGACGATCTCGCGGTCGATCTTGATGATTGACGGCTCCAGGGCAGCGATGACGTTGAAACTGGCATATCCCGCGCCGGCGTCGTCGATGGCGAAGCCGAAACCGAGGCGACGAAGCGCTCGGACCTGCTTCTTCAGACGCCCTATGTCGGCTATGGCCTGCTGCTCGGTGCACTCCACCACTATCTGGCGGGGCGACAGGCCGACTCGGCGGATGCGGTCGGCGAAGGCCGAGGCTTCGAAATGGGGCGCCAGCAAGCTTGCGGGCAAGAGGTTGATACCGAAGCGCGTTCGCCGGCCGACCGGCTCCAGGCGAGCCACGGAGGCGATGCGAGCCAGCGTGGCCTCGACCACGAACATATCGAAATCCACGGGCCGTTTGGCGGCCAGCGCGGCGTCGACGATCGCACCGATCGTCTGCGGCAGCATCGGCATATGGGGCCGGAAGAGGCACTCCCACTCGTGCGCCTGCATCGTTCGCAGGTCGACGATCGGCTGGAACTCGACGTGGTGGTTCTCTTTGAGGGCGAAGAAGTAGTCGAGGACTTTGCGCTGGGCCAGCTCGGGGGTTTCGTCGAAGCCGATGCGATCGCCCAGCCCGGATACCTGGACGGCGTTTCCAAGGGCGATGACGTACCGCTCGGACGCTGGTAGCCCCGGATCGACATCCGCCAGGCCGTAGGCAGAGGCTTGGGCAAGGGGCAGCACGACGGCTTCCGTCAGCTCATTGGCGCCGGCCAGCACGCACCACCCAGAGTCCGCAATCTCCATGACTCGAGCATGCGGTAACGCTTTGGAAATGCTGGTGACAAGACGTCCGTCGCGTGACCAGAGAAGTCGCTCAACCGCCCCCAGTCGAGCTCGACTGAACCGCACTTGATCCTCATTCGCCTCAGGCCCCCATGGCGGGCACCTTGACCGGGAGACGGGACCGGTCAATGGAGGGCCTGGAATGTCTCGGGTTTTTCTGTTGCCTTGCACCCGACTTTGCATCCAAGGGTACGGTCGTGTTACGGGCCGTCCGTACCATACGATGAATTAGGCCGCTTGCAAGGGTCGAACGTGTATATGTATCCCAGGTTCTGCATCATTTGTCCACATCAAAGTTCTCCAATCCGGCCTCAAATCGCCCTAACCGCACAAATTCGCCCTCCGGAATCCGTTGCGCTGGGTCGACGCGCCAACACTGGGTCACGGCCGGGGGTCCGGGGTGCAGGTGTTCCTGGCGCCGCCGGGCGTGATCGGGTGAGCGGGCGGCCCTCGAATCTTGTGGTCGCTGACGTTCGCTCTGGCGCTTGCCGGTATTGTTGAGTTCGCGGCTGCCGAGTCGGCTGTCTTGCTGTTCGGGCTTCCTTGTGACGTCTGAGCAATGAAATGGCGCCCGATCTCCTAGAATCTTCTTGACGCCCCCGCCGCCGCCAGACCAACCACCGAGCAGGAGAAGCCAATGCCTCAGATCCACCTTCGGGCCGAAGCCGGGGATTACGCGCCGGCCGTCCTGCTGCCGGGCGACCCGAATCGCGCCACGTGGATTGCCGGTAAGTTCGACGGTGGCTTGAGCGCCGCCCGCCAGGTCAACGACCATCGCGGTTTGCTGGGCTTCACGGGCACTTACAAGGGCGTGCCCATCAGCGTCCAGACGAGCGGCATGGGCGCCCCCAGCATGTCGATCGTGGCGGAGGAATTGCTACGCCTCGGCGCCGAACGCCTGATCCGCGTAGGCACATGCGGTGGCATCGGTCGCGGCATCAAGACCGGCGAGATCATCATCGCCTCATCGGCGACCCCCGTCGACGGTGCCACGCGAACATACCTTCACGGCGACGCGTACGCCCCAACCGCGGATTTCGGGCTTGTTCGGTCGCTCGTGGATGAGGCCGCCAGGCACGGCCAGGCTCCTCATGTCGGCCAGGTTGCCACGGTCGACGTCTTCTACAATCCGGACACGGACTACTTCTCCAAGTGGCGCAGCCGTGGAGTGCTGGCCTTCGAGATGGAGACGTCCGTCCTGTACTACCTGGCCGCCAGGGCGCATGCCGCCGGCGCGAAAGCCGCGGCCGCCACGATTCTGACGGTGAGCGACATCCTCTCCGAAGAGGCGACCTCCGAGGAGTCGTATCTCCCGCTCGATGAACTGAACCGGTCTATCGAGCGGACGATCGAGATCGCCCTCGAGGCCGGGATCGCCGCTTCATGACGTCTGGTTTGGACTCTGTGTCAGCTTCTAGGCCGAGGTTGGAACTGCGAGACCTGGGCAAGTCGGTGGCGTTCGCCGCCGAGCTCGAGCTGGCAATAGACCTGGCGCACCAGGCCGGCCGCATTCAGATGGAGCACTACGAGCATCTCGAGGATATTCGGGCTAAGGGTCCTCGCGACGTCGTGACCGAAGTGGACCACCTGTGCGAGGGCTTGGTCATGCGAGCCGTCCGGGCCCGCTATCCCAACGACGAGTTCTATGCGGAGGAGATCGGCGAGGTTGCGGCGAGCGGCTCAGCCAGGTCCGGGCGGGTATGGATCGTTGATCCTCTCGACGGCACGATCAACTACGCCAACGGCATCCCGTTCTTCTGCATATCGATCGCCCTGATCGCGGACGGCAAGCCCGCGATCGGTGTGGTCTACGACCCAACTCGCGATGAGACATTTGCCGGTGCCGTGGACGGTCCGTCGCTCCGCAACGGCCAACCGATTCACGTTGGCGACAAGGACAATTTGGGCGATCTGGTGGCGACGCTCGCAGTCGGCGGCCACGGCACAGTCCGAAAGCGCCACGAGGCCCTCAAGTCGATCCGGGCGCACCGCTCCATGGGTTCGGCCGCCCTGACCCTCGCCTACGTGGCCTGCGGCCGGTTCGACGTCTACGCCCAGGGTGCCGGACTCTCCGCCTGGGACGTTGCCGCGGCCGGTCTCATCGCGGAACGCGCCGGCGCACGAGTCACGACCCTCGACGGGAAGCCGTGGTTCGATCTGGCCTGCCCGGCCAAGCAGTGGTCGTCCCTGGCCGCTTCTCCGCGCCACCACGCGACGATGCTGGAAATCCTCAAGTAGGGTTGCGGCCGGATAACTCAGTCCTGCCAGAGGTGCGGGCGTTCGGCGAGTTTGGGCTGGCCAAGTTCCTCGCACAACGCCCGAAACTCGGTTCGCCTGGCGCCGCGCCAGCGCAACTCCTCGGGCTTGGCCTGGGGTAGGGGAGCGTCCGTTCTCAGGGTCGCCAGGTGGCGGAACAGCAGGGCTTCGTCCCAGTGTGCCCTGAGCGTGGCGTTGAGTGTGGGGGCGGAACGGACGTCGACATGCCAATCCCCGACGACAGCGGGGATTCCCTCGAGATGCTCGAAGCGGCTCAAGACGGCGGCCGCTGAGCGCGCTCCCCAGCCGGGCAGTCCGGGAAACCCGTCGGCCGAGTCGCCGACCAACCCCAGGTAGTCCGGAATCGAGGCCGGGCGCACGCCCCAGCGCGCAACCACGCCGGCCTCGTCCACGGTGCGCTCGCGGCGCCGGTCGCGCAGGACCACCGATTCGCCGCGGACGCATTGGGCCAGGTCCTTGTCCGGTGTGCAGATCCAGATTCGCTCGACATCTGTAGAGTCGGCCCAGCGCGCGGCGGCAGTCGCCATCGCGTCGTCGGCCTCCAGCTCGGTCATTGGCCAGACGACAACGCCCATTGCCTCCATCGCTCGCTCCGCCAGACGAAACTGGGCAAGCAGCTCGCGAGGGACTCCCGCCTCGGTCTTGTAGCCGGCAAATAGGTCGTTGCGGAAGGAGCGTATGACGTGGTCGGTCGCACAAGCGACGTGCGTCGCGCCCTCGTCGCGGAGGAGCGCGAGCAGGGTGTACATCAATCCCACCACTGCCCCCACGTCTCGACCGTCGGGGGCTGTGGTTCCGGGGCGTGGCGAGTAGTAGGCCCTGAACAGTTCGTAGGTTGCGTCGACGAGATGGAGTTGCACGTCAATACCGCTCGATGCGGCGAATCGGCCGGCCGGGATTCCAGATTTCTATGAATAGGTGCTCCGTCAATTCGACCCCCCGCGTCGTCGAGGCCGAACTCATGGAGTGGCCGCCGTTGCCTGGCTGAGAGACTCCATCACGCCACTTCGCGTCTGCCGGCCACGAGCGTGATGCCGGCCTCGGCCAGAGCTTCCAGGGCCCGACCGCCGTCGCCGGGCTCGAGATCGACGGCTCTGACCGCGTCGAGAAGGATGGCCGTCTCGTAGCCCAGGCGAACGCCGTCGAGCGCCGTCGCCTTGACACAGTAGTCTGTCGCGAGACCGCAGACCACAAGCCGCTTGACTCCGCCGCTGGCCAGTTCGCCGTCGAGTTCCGTCGGCACAGGAACCCCGCCATTTGGATTCCGCATCGAGAACCCGGAGTAGCCATCCTCGCCGTGGGTTCCCTTGCGAACAATAGGACCACTAACCAACAGGTCGGCGTGGAGCTCTGCGCCCCAGGTGTCGTGGACGCAATGGACCGGCCAGATGCCTCCGTCCTGGGCAAAGTGAGGGGTGTGGTCCGGGTGCCAATCCTGCGTGTAGGCGACCGCCGCCCCGGCCGCCAGGGCCAGCCGGATCTCTCGGTTTACGATCGGTACGATCTCGGTGCCGCCTCGAACTGAGAGGCTTCCGGCAGGATCGGCGAAGTCGTTCTGCAGATCGACGACTACAAGTGCGACGTCGGGCCCGTAGCGGGTCGCCGACTCGGAGACGGCCCAGACGCCCGAGTCGGCAGACTTCCAGTTCCTCGCCATTTGCCGGCATTCCTCCTGCTGTCCGGCCCGCCAGCCGACTCAATCAACCCCAAATGGCTTTGTAAGCGATGCGACTTCGGCGCGCAAGAGACCCAATCGGTTTGTCGCGCGGCCCAAGGTGTCATCGGTTCTGCAACGCGGTTGCAACGGCGTCGAGGATGGACGCCGAGCAGTCGTCAGACCTTCACGACTAGGCTGACGTTCTTCACGGATGAGAAGAACTTTGAAGACGGAGACGCCGGTGACGGGGCGTCTTCTTATGAAGCAAGCGGCTCGGGACCCCCTCCCCGGGCCGCTTGTCTCGTCTGTGGCTCGCTCAGCCGGCCGATGGCTTCGTTGTCGTTTGCGCTCCTCAACTCGGCGGCGCTAATCCCGCGTCTTGATGTTCTGGCGGCTCATGTCGTAGCGGCCTTGATCCTGCGGAGCGCCGCGGACTTGCTGCCCCAGAATCGTCTCAGACTGTGGTGCGGTTCCGGCGATCGGGCTGTGGCTGCGGCGGCCGTCTGGAACTTCGCCGAGGCGTCCCGGCTCCACGTCGAGCAGGTAACCGATGCCCTGGAATGTCTTGATGCGGCCCGGTTCGCCCGGCTTGGCGCCCAGCTTGCGGCGAACGCGACTAACCCAGACTCTCAAGTACTGAAGATCGTCGCGGTATTCGGGGCCCCAGACTTTGGTCAGTAGTTCCGTGTGGAGCACGACTTTGCCGGCGTTAGAAGCCAGGTGCTGCAGCAGCAGCCACTCCGTCCTCGACAACTCCACGGTGTTGCCATCACGAGTGACGATGCGGCGCTCCAGATCGATCACCACGTCGTCGAACTGGACCGGCCCAACTCCCGTGGCCACGCCCGATGCTCGGCGGAGGACCGCCCTGACTCGGGCGGCAAGTTCGTCGAGATGGAACGGCTTGGCGATGTAGTCGTCCGCGCCCTGATCGAGACCCTTGGCCTTTTCTGCAGCCGAGCCCTTGGCGGTCAGCAGGATGACCGGCACCGGGCGTCGCTCGCGAATCTGGCGCATCACCTCGATGCCGTCCAGGTCCGGCATGACTATGTCCAAAAGAACGATGTCTGGTCTGACTTCTTCGGCCTTGGCCAGAGCTTCCTCGCCTCCGGCAGCCGTAACCACCCGGAACCCCTCGTCTGTCAGGGCCATCGAGACGAGCTTCGTTATCCGCTGCTCATCGTCGGCAACGAGTACGAGGGGCTGACTACTCATCGATATCGCCTTTCCCTCAGCGAGCTGCGCGTCCGGGCCTCCATGGATACTGTGCTCCGAATCCGGCACGAGCGCGATAGGCAATTGCGGACGACGGCGCCGCGATGACGGCGTCGAAATGGCGCCGACCGTGCCAAGTCACCACGCCCGGCTTGGCAGCCCACGCTATGGCCCGACGCCCGAATCCGCAACCTATTTGGTGAGCGATCGGCTAACCTGGCGGAAAAGTCATCCTACTCAGGCGTGGACCGCGCCTAGCACTCGGCCTGGAGAAGCACCGAGCTATGTATATCGACGAGTTCAAGCACCAGCTGCCGGACGTCGATCCAGCAGAAACACAGGAATGGCTGGACGCCCTCGACCAGATTCACAGCCAGGAAGGCGACGAACGCGCTCGCTACCTGCTCTACAAGATCCTCAAGCGGGCTCGCCAGCTTCACGTCGGCCTGCCGCCCCTGACCCAGACTCGCTATATCAACACCATCAGTCCCGAACAGGAGCCGTTCTTTCCGGGCGATGAAGTCCTCGAGCGACGGATCCGGCGACTGATCCGCTGGAATGCCGTGGCAATGGTGCTGCGGGCGAACAGCGCTCACCCGGGCATCGGCGGACACCTGGCCTCCTATGCCAGCGCGGCCACGCTTTACGAAGTGGGCTTCAACCACTTCTTCCACGGCAAGAACGACGGCAAGGCCGGCGACCAGATCTTCTACCAGGGCCACGCCGCTCCCGGCATCTACGCTCGGGCATTTCTGGAAGGCCGACTGACTGAGGAGAACCTGGACCATTTCCGCCAGGAGGCACTCTCAGGCGTAGGTCTGCCGAGCTATCCGCACCCGCGCACGATGCCGGACTTCTGGGAGTTCCCGACCGTGTCGATGGGACTGGGTCCGATCGCGGCCATCTACCAGGCACGTCTGAATCGATACCTCACCAATCGCGGTCTGGCCGACACGTCGGGCAGTCGCATCTGGGCGTTCCTCGGCGACGGCGAAATGGACGAACCCGAGTCGATCACGGCCCTGTCGCTTGCCGCGCGCGAGGGTCTCGACAACCTTACCTTCGTCGTGAACTGCAATCTTCAGCGACTCGACGGCCCGGTCCGAGGCAACGGCAAGATCATCCAGGAGCTGGAAGGCCTGTTCCGCGGCGCCGGCTGGAACGTCATCAAGGTCATCTGGGGTCGTGAGTGGGACGACCTGCTGGCCCGCGACGTCGAGGGCGTCCTCGTCAACAAGATGAACGAAACTGTCGACGGCGAGTTCCAGAAGTACTCGGTCGCGGGCGGCGCGTATATCCGCGAGCACTTCTTCGGGCCTGATCCGCGGCTGCGCAAACTCGCGGAGCATCTCAGCGACGACGAGATTGCCCGGCTGCGGCGGGGCGGTCACGACTACCGCAAGGTCTATGCCGCCTACCGAGCCGCCACTGAGTACCGTGGTGCGCCGACGGTGGTTCTGGCTCACACGGTCAAGGGCTACGCACTTGGCCCCGGAGTCGAAGCCCGCAACATCACCCACCAGGCCAAAAAGCTGTCCGAGGCGGAGTTGCGTGTCTTCCGCGACCGCCTCGAACTGCCGATCCCCGACGACAAGCTTCACGACGCGCCCTATTACCATCCGGGCCCAGACTCGGAAGAGGTCCAGTACATGCTGGAGCGGCGCCGGGCACTCGGCGGCCCGTTGCCTCAGCGATTGGTCCGCGCGGCCCCGTTGCCGGCGCCGCGCCCCGAGGTCGACGGCGAGTTTGCAGCCGGATCGGAGATGGCGGTCAGCACCACGATGGCTTTCGGCCGGTTGCTTCGTAACCTCATCCGCGACCCTGAAATAGGGCGCCGCGTGGTTCCGATCGTTCCGGACGAAGCCCGAACCTTCGGCCTGGACCCGCTCTTCAAGGAAGTGGGCATCTACGCCTCGGGCGGTCAGCGCTACGAACCGGTGGACTCAGACCTCGTGCTGAGCTACCGCGAGGCGAAGGACGGCCAGGTGCTCGAAGAGGGCATCACGGAGGCCGGGGCCGTCGCCTCGCTGCAGGTCGCGGCCACGGCCTATGCCACGCACGGCGTGCCCCTCATCCCGTTCTACATCTTCTATTCGATGTTCGGTTTCCAGCGGACGGGCGACCAGTTCTGGGCGCTGGCCGATGAACGTGGCCGCGGTTTCGTTATGGGGGCCACTGCCGGCCGGACGACGCTGATGGGCGAGGGCCTGCAGCACGACGACGGCCACTCTCATGTCTTGGCGTCGGTAGTGCCGAACATTCGCGCCTACGACCCGGCCTATGCGTACGAGCTGGCCTCGATAGTCCGCGAAGGCATCGATCGGATGTACGTCAAAGGCGAGGACGTCTTCTACTACGTAACGCTCTACAACGAGAACTACTCAATGCCCGCCCGGCCGGCCGACCTCAAGGACGAGCAGATCTCGCGGGGCATCTATCGCCTGCTGCCGGCGCCGGATCTCGGCAAGGAGGCTCGCATCAAGGAGCCCGTGCGTCTCGTGGGCAGCGGCTCGATCCTGCAGCAGGTCGTCGCCGCGCGCGACCTTCTCGCCGAACGCGGCATCCCGGCCGAGGTTTATAGCGCCACGTCCTTCCAGCAGTTGCGTGTCGACGGCCTCGCCACCGACCGTTGGAACAGGCTCAACCCAGCGGCGAAGCCGAGGGTGGCCCACGTCGCCAAAGTGCTGCCGCCCGACCGAGGTCAGATCGTGATCGCCACGGACTGGATTCGGGCCTATCCCGACCTGATCGCACCGTGGCTGCCGCAATCGCGCATCGTTCTGGGTACTGACGGGTTCGGCCGTTCCGACACGCGCGAGACGCTGCGCCGGCTCTTCGCCATAGACGCGGCGCACGTCGCGGGAGCAGCGCTGTCCGGTCTGGGACGTGACGGCAAGCTGCCGATCGCGGATGTCGAGGCGGCGATCGGCGAACTGGGCGTCGACGGATCCGACGCGGACCCGATGGATCTGTAGCTGAACGAGCAACTCGGCGAGTATTGCGCCCGCCGAGTTGCCTTCTCGCCGCTTCCGAGCAGGCCTTAGCCGGTGATCTCCGTCCGCTCCACCGCGATGGCGGTCACGGCCAGACAGCCGATGAGCCAGGCCACCGCTACCAGCAAGGCAAGATTCGGATCGATCGAATTGGCCGAACCGGAGACCGAGCCTGGGGGGCCCTGAAGGCCGATTGCGTCCGAAGCGACGCTGAACGGCAGGTACTTGAAGACTTCCTTCACCGCGTCCGGGAGAAACGCCGGCCCGATGATCGACACGATGAAGTAGCCGATGACTGTGCCGATGCCGGCCATCTGACTCTTGGCCACCATCGTGATGGCGTAGCCCAGCGAGGTTAGCGCCACGAGCCCGATACCAGCCCGTGCCAGCTTCACCAGCGCCTGGCCGACGGCTGTCGGGTCGCCGGGGTTGCCGAGCTTGAAGCCAGCGAGCGAGCCGCCAATCGCGGCGGCTAAGAGCCCGACTGCATAGGTCACGACGAGGCCGACCAGTACCAGAATCGCCAGCGAGGCAAACGTGGCGATCGCATATTGCGAGCGCGATTGGCCTCGCGCCACCGCCACCTTGAGCGTTCCCCATGTCCATTCGGAGCCGGCCACCGTCGCAACGTAGATCAAGCCGATGATGCCGGCAAATGAAGCTGTGAACGCAAGCACGCCGTCGTAGGCGCTGGGGAAAGTCAGCAGCCATTCGAACGTGGACTTCTGGACGTCGGCCTGCTTGGACGCGCTGCTGTAGGCGAAGCCTTCCAGGATGAGAAGCAGGCCCACCAGGGCGACCGCGATGATCAAGGACACCAGAGTGGCGGAACGGGTCCAGAACTTGCGGATCCCGACGATGGCGAGGCTCACGATGCAACTCCGCTATTCCAGCCGGAGACGGCTCCGGGTCGGGCCGGGGCTTGGGTCGGTGGGGGCGGCGCCGTGAGCTGCATGAACAGGGTCTCGAGATCGCTGCCCGCTTCCAGGCCCGACGCGAAGATACCGGCCTGGGCGAGGGCCTTGTTTACCTCGGCCGCGCGGTTAACCGCGACTCGAGCCACGATCCAGGCGATGTCCGGGTAGGTGACTTCCACGTGACCGTCACCGGCGAGCCTGGTCAGAATTTGCATCGCCTCGGGCGTTTGTTCCGGCTCGATGCGAACGCGGACGAGGGCCTGGCTGGCGAGCAGCTGGTCGAGCGGTCCTTGAGTCACCAGCTTGCCACTCGCCACGATGCCGACGATGTCGGCCATCTGCTGAACCTCGGGTAGGATGTGGCTCGAGACGAAGACGGTCTTCCCGTCTGCGGCGAGTCGCTTCAGCGTGTCGCGCAGAGCGACGATGCCCGCCGGATCCAGGCCGTTCGCCGGTTCGTCCAGCAGCAGCAGCTTGGGGTCGTTGAGCATCGCCAGAGCGATGCCAAGTCTCTGTCGCATGCCGAGCGAGTACCGGGAGACGCGATCCGAGGCGCGATCCTGGAGCCCGACCATTTCGAGCAATTCCTCGACGCGCGCTCGAGGTACGTGGCGGCCGGTGGCCCCAAAGACGATCAGGTTGTCGCGGGCGGAAAGATGCGGATAGAAGGATGGCGACTCGATGAGCGCGCCGACGTCGTGCAGGATGTCGCCCCGCGTCCGATCGAACTTCTGGCCCAGCATCGTGATCGTGCCGGAGTTCGGCCGGATGAGCCCGGTCAGCAGTCGCATCGTGGTGGTCTTGCCGGCGCCGTTGGGGCCGAGGAATCCGTAGACGACTCCAGTCGGAACCTCGAGGTCCAACCCGGCCAGGGCTACCTGCTTGCCGTAGCTCTTGCGCAGATCCTTGGTGGCGATTGCCGTACTTGCCGCTGTGGTCATCGGCTTCCCCGTGGCTGGTGGCTTGACTCCATCTAGTATCGACCTCGCTTCGTGAGTTCGTCAGCCCCACTCATTGAGACTCCGCGCGCCATTCCGGGGTTCGCTCGTTGCCGGGTGCGTTAGGCTAGAAGCGCAGCTTCGGCCAGGTCGCCGGGGCGGTGGACCGTCCGACTGGAGGACCGTGATGGGGATCGACCCGATCGAGACCAATTCTCGCGAGCCTGGCGATGGCTTCCGCTTGTCCCGATACGGGCTGGCGTGGTCCGATCAGTCGGTGCGGTTGATCGTGCTGGCGGTTGGCGTCATGGCTCTGCTGTGGCTGGCCAGGGGCGTGATCGGCCCGTTCATCGTTGCCGCCGTGTTCGCATATGCCTTCACGCCGATCGTCTCCGCTGTCGAGGGGCGCACCGGACTTCCCAGAGTCGTCGTGATCGCAATCGGCTACGTGCTGCTCCTGGGGGCGATCGGCGTGCTCATCTACTTCGCCGCGGCCAAGACAAGCCGGGAGATCGCCGAGCTGACGTCCAATGGCCACGACATCGTGTCGTCGGCTATGCACAGACTCTTTGGCGACACGGTCGTGGTGGCAGGCCACCAGTACAGCGTCGAGGATCTGGCCACCCAGTTGAAGGCCGCCCTTGTCAGTTTGTTCAGCTCTCCGTCCAGCGCGGTTCAGACGGCCGAGCGAGCGGTCGACTTCATACTTCAGGCGATCCTGAGTCTGATCATCGCCTTCTACTTCCTGCTCGACGGGCATCGATTCGGCCGGTTCGTGTTGAGGTTCCTTGACCGCGAGCAGCGGGCCGACGCGCTCAGACTCGCCCATCAGATCCACGACGTCCTGGGCCGCTGGTTGCGAGGCCAGATGTTCTTGATCTGCCTGGTGGCTGCCGTGCTGTACGTGGTCCTGGGGCCGATCCTGCACGTGCCATTCTCGTTGCTGCTTGCGGTCGCCAGCGGCGTCCTGGAGATCATTCCGCTCGTCGGTCCGATCGTGGCGGCGGCCGTTGCCGGAACGGTCACCTTCGCTACTCGGGGTACGGACACGACGATCGTGGTGCTGGCCGTCTATCTGGTCGTTCGGCAGGTCGAAGACCAGGTGATCATGCCCATCGTCATCGGTCGGGCCGTCCACTTGCACCCTGTCATAACGATCTTCGCCGTCCTCGTTGGCCTGGGCACCTGGGGCGTGCTGGGCGGCCTGCTTGGCGTCCCGATTGCCGCGGCTATCAACGTCACGTTGCACGTCCTGTACCCGGAGGAAACGGGCGGTCCCGGGGCCATGGGTGAGGCTGGAGGTGGCGTCGCAACTCATCGCAGGCTCTGGCTCAAGAAGGGCAGAACGGGCCCGATGGCCTCAAGGCCGCCCGCGCCCGGCGGCATGCCCGCGCCCGGCGGCATGCCCGCGCCCGGCGG
>PMLK01000097.1:23864-32424 GCA_003158875.1 Chloroflexota bacterium | reverse complement strand
CTCACCAGCCTGCGCCACTTCCGCCACGAGTTCGAAGACCACATCATCGCCAAGCGCTGCCGCGCCGGCGTCTGCGAGGATCTGGCCCTCTCGCCGTGCGAGAACTCCTGCCCGCTTCACATGAACATCCCCCGATTCCTGGAGCTGTACAAAGAGGAGCGACTCGAGGACGCGTTCATGTCGGTAATCCTCGACAATCCGCTGCCGGCCTCTACGGGTCGCGTCTGCCAGCACCCCTGCGACAACCGCTGCCGCCGGGCCGGGATCGACGAATCGGTCAACATGCGCGACGTCCATCGCTTCATCGCCGACGAGATCCTGCTCACCAGCAAGTTCGAGTCGATGGTTGCCAAGGTGAAGGCCCGCAAGCAGGAGCCGACCGGCCACCACATCGGTGTCGTCGGCGCCGGCCCCACCGGCCTCGCCTGTGCCTACTACCTGGCCTTGCTCGGTCACCGTGTCACCGTCTATGAGTCTCGCCCCAAGGCGGGCGGCATGCTCAGGTATGCGCTGCCGGAATATCGCCTGCCCAAGAACGTCCTGGACAAGGAGATCGAGCTCATCGAGCGGATGGGCGTCGAGTTCAAGTTCAACGTCAGTGTTGGTGACGATCTCGGGTTGAACGATCTGGCGAATCTCCACGATGCCGTCTTCCTCGCCATCGGGACGTGGAAGGAAGGCTGGGTCTATCTGCCGGGCACGGAGCTGACGGGTGTCATTCCCGCGCTGCCGTTCCTGGAAGCCGTTTCTCGCGAAGCGGAGTACCCGGTCGGCAAGAAGGTCGTCGTCATCGGCGGTGGCAACGCCGCCATCGACTCGGCACGCACGGCTCGCCGGCTCGGCGCCGACGTGACGGTCGTCTACCGCCGCGAGCGCAAGGACATGCCCGCCATCCCCGAAGAGATCGAAGCGGCGGAGCACGAGGGCGCCAAGATCGCCTATCTCGCCGCACCGCATCGAATCGTGGGCGACAAGGACGGCAAGGTAAAAGCGCTGGAGGCCGTCCGGACGAAGCTCGGCGAGTTCGACACCTCCGGTCGGCGCCGCCCGGTTCTGACCGACGAAGTCATCCGCATCGAGTGCGACACTGTGATCCTGGCGGTCGGCGAAAAGGTCGATCCGGACTTCAGCAAGGCCTCCGGCCTCAAGGTCAAGGAGGACGGCACGATCGAGGTCGAGCGCTACTCTCTGGAGACCAGTCGCGACCGCTTCTACGCCGGCGGCGACCTCATCACGGGCGCGTCCAACGTGTCCAACGCAATGGGCATCGGCAAGAAGGTCGCCCGCAACATAGACAAGCGGCTCATGGGCGTAGAACGCTTCGCGACCCTGGTTCCGGACTTCAAGTACAGCATGGAGCCGCCCCCCGTCCCGAGCGAGTACCGGCGCCATAAGCCGGCGGAACTTCCCGCGGCTGAACGCGTGCTGTCCTACGCCGAGGTGTCCGTCGGTCTGTCTGCGATCGCGACCATGGAAGAGACCTACCGCTGCCTTCGCTGCGACGTCCGCAGCGTCGAGAGATAGGGAGGACCGCATGCCCGACAAGGTGAAGGTCCGTATCGACGGCGAGGTCATTCCGGCCACTACTGGCCAGACGATCCTCGAGGTCGCCCGGGCCAACGACAAGTACATTCCGGCCCTTTGCTATATGGAAGGCCTCACCGCAGTCGGGTCGTGCCGGCTGTGCATGGTCGAGGTTCAGGGCGTCGCGCGTCTGCTGCCGGCCTGCACCACTCCGGTTCAGGAGGGGTTGTCGGTTTCGACCACCTCACCGCAGCTGCAGTCGTATCGCAAGATGGCGCTGGAGCTGCTCTTCGCGGAGCGGAATCACATCTGCGCCGTGTGCGTCTCGTCCGGGCATTGCGAGCTTCAGTCTCTCGCCCAGGAGCACGGCGTCACCTACGTCCGCTATCCGTACAACTTCCCCCGCCTCACGGTGGACACCACTCACCCGCGCTTCGTTCTGGACCACAACCGCTGCATCCTGTGTTCGCGGTGCGTTCGAGCCTGCGCCGAGATCGAGGGCGCTCATGTCTGGGACATCTCCGGCCGTGGCATCCAATCCCGTCTGGTGTCGGAGTTGAGTCGGCCGTGGGGCGAAGCGACAACCTGCACCAGTTGCGGCAAATGCGTTCAGGCCTGCCCGACCGGGGCGATGGCCGAGAAGGGCTGGGCGGTCGAGGAGATGACCAAAGACACGGGTAAGGTCAGCCACCTGAGTTCGATGCGGGAGACCCGATGATGGATAAGGCCAAAATCGGGACTTGCTGGCTGGACGGCTGTTCCGGCTGCCACATGTCGCTGCTGGACATGGACGAGAGCATCGTCGCGGTGCTCGAGCAGGCGGACATCGTGTTCGGGCCGCTCGTCGATGCGCAGGAGTGGCCGGAAGGCGTTGACGTCGCAATCATCGAAGGCGCCGTGAGCAGCCAGGACGACCTCAAGCTCGCCAAGACGGCTCGCGCCCGCAGCAAGTTCGTCATCGCCCTTGGCGATTGCGCCGTGACCGGCAACGTGCCCTCGATGCGCAACGGCATCCCGACCCGGGCGCTGCTGGAACGGATTTACGTCCAGGGCGCCAACCCGAGTGACGGTGTGCCCACGGACGGCGTGCCGGCGCTGCTCAAGAACGCGGTGCCTCTTCAGGAGGCGATCAAGGTGGATCTCCACGTCCCCGGTTGTCCGCCCAAGCCGGGCGCGATCCTCATGGTTCTCAGCGAGCTGCTCGAGGGCCGCGTTCCGGATCTCGGCTCCAAGCTGCGGTTCGGGTAGGAGCTGGCAATGACGACGAAGAATCCGACGATGCGGAAGATCACGATCCAGCACGTCTCGCGCATCGAAGGCCACGCCACCATAGACATCATGCTCGACGACGCGGGCCAGGTCGCAGATGCCCAGTTCCACGTAACTCAGGTGCGAGGCTTCGAGAAGTTCACCGANNCTGCCCGGTCAGCCACCTGCTCGCCTCGTCAAAGGCCTGCGACGAAATCATGGCCGTGCGCATTCCGGAGACCGCGGTCAAGTTGAGGGAACTCCTGCACTGCGCCCAGTTTGTGCAGTCGCACGCGCTGTCCTTCTTCCACCTCTCCGCCCCTGATCTGCTGCTGGGCATGGACTCGGATCCGGCCCTGCGCAACGTGGCCGGGTTGCTTGCCGAGCAGCCGGCCGCGCTACGCGACGGCATCGCGCTCCGCAAGTTCGGCCAGCAGCTCATCGAGAGACTTGCCCGCGAGCGGGTCCACCCTTCGTGGACCGTGCCCGGCGGCGTAAACGCCCCGCTCGATCCGGCCGCGCGAGAGCAGACGCTGGCTGAGTTGCCGGCGGCGATGGCCATCGTCAAGCGGACCCTGGCCCTGTGGAA
The DNA here is from genome assembly GCA_003158875.1 of Chloroflexota bacterium. Taxonomy (GTDB): domain Bacteria; phylum Chloroflexota; class Limnocylindria; order Limnocylindrales; family CSP1-4; genus Fen-1039. The sequence continues at coordinate 29,063 of PMLK01000097.1, read as the reverse complement.
GAAGACCGTCGATGGGTTCCCGCTGGAGATCGAGTCGTTCTCCAACTTCCCGACGATGTACTGCGGCCTCGTCGGCCCGGACGGCTCTCTTCGCCTCTACGACGGCAATCTCCGGTTCGTCGGCGCCGACGGCAGCATCGTGGCCGACCAGGTTCGGCCGGCCGACTACGCGGCGCATATCGGCGAAGCGACCCTGTCGGATTCGTACCTGAAGGCCCCGTACTACAAGCCGGTCGGCTTCCCCGACGGAATCTATCGAGTCGGGCCGCTGGCTCGACTCAATGTCGCGGATCGTTGCGGAACCCCTGAAGCGGACAAGGAGCTCGAGGAGTACCGCAGCCGTTTCGGTCGAATCGTCGAGAGCGGTTTCCACTACCACTACGCCCGCCTCATCGAGGCGCTGTACGGGTTGGAGCGGATTAAGCAGCTTCTGGACGACCCAGAAATTCTGGGCACTAAGGTGCGAGCCCACGCCGGGGTCAACGCCCTCGAGGGTGTCGGGATCATCGAAGCCCCGCGCGGCACTCTGATCCACAACTACAAGGTGGACGACAACGGCGCGATAACCTGGGCCAACCTGATTGTCGCCACCGGCCACAACAACCTGGCCATCAACCGGGGCATCCGGCAGGTGGCCAAGAAGTTCATCGATGGCAACAAGATCCAGGAGGGCGCGGTCAATCGCGTGTCGGCCCTGGTTCGGGCCTTCGATCCGTGCCTGAGCTGCTCGACCCACGCCGTCGGTACGGTGCCGATGATCCTGAACCTCCATGGTCCCGACGGGGAACTCTTGCACCAGGTCACCAGCGACTGAACCCAGCCGCGTGGTGGATCGGGCGTTGGGTTCAGCGCGGATCTAGTTTCGCGGAGTTGTGCCTGGGGCCTGACGGTGCTGGCCGGCGGCCGCGAATTCAAGAGGGTCGTTGGCTCCGGTCGTCGGATCGGCCGTCTCCGTCGACGCCGGAACCTGGGCCGGGCGTCGGGCACTATCGCGGACGATCAGTCTGGGCTGAAGCAGCGTGAACTCGGGTTCCGCGTCAGGTCTATGGCTGCGCCGCTCGGCGTCGATGAGTCGGGCGATGGCGTCGACCGCGAGCGACCCCTCCTGGGTGATCGGCTGGTCCACCGTCGTGAGCCGCGGCCAGAAATGCGAGGCCTCGGCGATGTTGTCGACTCCCACAATGGACAGTTCGTCGGGCACGACCCGACCGATCGAGTGGGCGGCGTGCAGGGCGCCAAGGGCCATTGAGTCGTTGCTGGCGAAGACCGCGTCGATCGTCGGACACGCCGCGAATAACCGATACATGGCCGCTTCGCCACTCTCGACAGTCCAGTCACCTTCTACGATCAGCCCCTCGTCGACCGCCCGGCCGGTTGCGTCCATGGCGCCACGCCAGCCGGCAAGCCGGTGGCGAGCTTCACGCCAGTTGAGTGGGCCCGTGATTATGCCGATGTTGCGGACCCCTCCGGCGAGCAGGTGATTAGTGGCGACGCGACCGATCGCCGTGTTGTCGATACCGATCGATGGCAGGTACGAACTGCCGGCCATGCCGACCAGCATCGCCGGTACGGGCAGTTGCGGGCCCCTGGTCCGCGACCACGCCATGTTGTCCGCGACCTCCGGCACCGCCCAGATGATCCCGTCGACCTGGCGGGCACGCAGAGCGTCCAGGATCGCCCCGACGTCGTCGGTTTCGGGCTTCAGGATGAGCGTCAGCGAGATTCCGTAGCCCAACTGAGCGGCGCGGCGCTCGATGGCACTGACCGTTCGCGATGGCCCGAAGTACTCGAGGCCGTAGGCAACGACACCGAGCACCTGGCTGCGGCCGACGGTGAGGCCTCGCGCCAGCATGTTGGGCGTGTAGCCGAGTTGCCGGATCGCTTCCAGGACCCGCGAGATGGTTTCGGGAGCCACGTCCGGACGACCATTCGTAACCCGCGAGACCGTCTGGATCGAGACACCGGCGGTGGCCGCCACGTCGCGGATCGTCGGTCGCCTAGCGTCGGCCAATGCCGCAATCCTCCCTCATCTCGTCCGAGAAGGGTTTCCCCGGGGGGCGTGTTCGGCGGCCCGTTTTGGCCTATTGACTGCCGCCAAACCGCAATGTAGCCTGATACCGCTCCCGTTACCGTTCCCGGCACCTTGCCGGAACGATAGCATCGGCCTAGTTGGTCTGCAACGCCCATAGTAGGAGCAAGGAGACGGCAATTAGGGGTCCCGAGCGCGGGTAGGGAGGCAATGGACTTCCACCGCCCGCCGGGGTCGAAGGGGTACGGAGCAGTTCGCGTGGAGGCGAACTGGGGAGGCGCCGGACTCGACCTTTGGCGGCGAAGCCCGCTAGTCGGTCACGGACGAGACCAGGTCTGAGCCAGGTCCAATCCGATTTTCACCAGTTGACAATCCATTAAGCGCCCCTGCGCGTACTCATTTCGGGGAGGTGACACAGCCGCCACGCTGAGTCAAACCAGTGGAGGCGACCGTGTCAGGCCCGCCGGACGTTTTGGAGGAGTTGCCGATGGCGTAATGCCCAAGAGTTGATGGAGGCGAGGACCCGGTACCAGTCGGACATGCGCAGCCCTGAGACGGCTTGATGGCCGTCGAAGGCAGCCCCGGGCATATCCACCAGGCTGGTTCCGGAAACACACACGGAGATCTACCTAAATGACGAAGTCTCGATCATTGCGGATCGCTCTCTCGGTCGTAGTTGCCGCTGCTCTTGCAGCGTGCTCGTCGACCGCCACGACGGCCCCGGCCGCCACCACCGGCGCCGCTGCCCCTACTACGGCTGCCGCGACGTCGAAGGTCTACACCTACAAGGACATGACGGTCGGGTTCATCCAGACCGGTTCTGAGAGCGGTTGGCGCGCAGCGAACACGTCCTCCTTCAAGGAGACCGCGACCGCTGACGGGATCACCCTCAAGTTCTACGACTCCCAGAACAAGATCGAGAACCAGATCACCGCGTTCAACGGGTTCATCCAGGACCCGGCCGTCAACGTGATCGTTCTCGCGGCCGTTGATGTCACCGGTTATGACGATGTCCTCAAGGCCGCCAAGGCTGCGGGCAAGGTCGTCGTGATCGAAGACCGCCGCATCGATTCAGACGCCAGCCTGTACTACACGTACATTGGCTCTGACTTCGACAAGGAAGGCAACGAAGGCGCTGCCGCCATGTGCACCGCCCTCAAGGGCATGTCTGGCGCCAACGTCGTTGAGATCGGTGGAGACCAGGGCGCTTCGGCCGCTATCGACCGCGCCAAGGGCTTCCGCGAAGGCATCGCCAACTGCACTGACGAGAGCATCCAGATCATCGACAGCCAGAACGCTGCCGCTTGGGATCCGACCGTCGGCAAGTCCATCATGGAAGCCTTCCTGAAGAAGGATGCCGGCAAGATCCAGGGCGTCTTCGCTCACAATGACGAGCTCGGCGTTGCGGCCATCCAGGCCATCGACGCCGCTGGCCTCAAGGCCGGCACCGACATCAAGGTCATCGCGTTCGATGCCACCGCTGATGGGTTCAAGTACCTCATCTCCGGCGAGATGTTTGCCGACATCGAGTGCAACCCGCTCCTGGCCCCGCAGGTCTACAAGGCCGCTCTCGACGACCTGAACGGCGTCACCGGCCAGGCCAGCTGGACTCCTTCCGAGGAAGGCCAGTTCTTCGCTTCTCAGGGCGCCGATGCCCTCAAGGCGATCCTTGCCACCCGCAAGTACTAGTCGCGCTTTGATGCGCTGACTCTCCGGAGACTGCGTATCGGGTAAGACACAACGGGAGAAGCGGCTTATGCCGCTTCTCCCGTTGACTTGAACGGTTCGCCTGCCTAGGAGTGGGTCCATCGTGTCAGGACTGGTTGCTTGGGCGAGGTCCCGCAAATAGGGCCGACGAACGCACGACGTTCATTTGGCGCAATCTGCTCCCCACAATTGCCGTGGGACCGCCACTCAGTCTTCTCGGCGCGTGCCTGTTGGCTCGTATGAGCCGCAAGTCAATAAGGTGACTCAATGCCAGACACCAATACCGACATCGTCGTAATGACGGGCATCGAAAAGGCTTTCCCTGGTGTGCATGCGCTCCAAAACGTGGATTTCTCGGTCGCCAGGGGCGAGATCCATGCTCTTGTGGGCGAGAACGGCGCTGGAAAGTCAACTCTGATCAAGATCCTCACCGGTGCGGACCGCCCGGACAAGGGCACGATCGAGTTCGACGGCCAGATCGTCACTGTCCGTTCGCCGCTGTACGCCCAGGAACTCGGCATCAGCACGGTGTACCAGGAAGTCAACCTGTGCCCGAACCTGACCGTCGCCGAGAACCTCATGATCGGCCGGCAGCCAAGATTTCTTGGCCTGTCGATCAACTGGAAGGCTCTGAACGCGAAAGCTCGGGAGTACCTGCAGCAGCTGGAACTCGACATCGATGTCACCCAGCCGCTCGGCTTCTACTCGATCGCGGTTCAGCAGATGGTCGCAATCGCCCGCGCCCTGACTGTTGCGAACGCCAAAGTCCTGATCCTCGACGAGCCCACGTCGAGCCTCACCGAGCACGAGACGGCGCAACTCTTCAAGGTGATGCGGAAGCTCAAGAGCGATGGCATCGCGATCGTATTCATTACGCACTTCCTTGACCAGTTGTACGAAGTCTCGGACCGCGTGACGGTTCTCCGGAACGGCGCTCACGTTGGCACATACGAGGCGAAGTCCCTCTCGCGGATGGAACTCATCCGACTGATGCTGGGTCGCAGCATCTCCGATCTTGATGACATGACCGCGCACAAGATGGAGGCGAGCGAGCACATCTCGCCCCAGCCGCTCATCGAAGCGGATGGCGTGGGTCTCTCGGACTCTGTCGCGAGCTTCGACCTGACGCTCCATGCGGGCGAGGTCGTCGGTATCGCCGGGCTTCTTGGATCGGGCCGCACAGAGGTCGCCAACCTCCTGTTCGGTGTCGACAAGCCCGACAGCGGCAAGATGCTCATGGACGGCAAGCTCATCACGGAGTTTTCGCCGGCCGGTTCTATCGCGCGTGGCGTCGCCCTCTGCCCCGAAGACCGCAAGGTCGAAGGCATCGTGGGAGACCTCAGCGTGCGCGAGAACATCATTCTCGCGATGCAGGCCGGTCAGGGATGGTTCCGCCGAATCGGATCCAAGACCCAGTACGAGATTGCGGACAAATACATCAAGCTGCTGAGCATCAGCACACC
>PMLK01000097.1:0-23843 GCA_003158875.1 Chloroflexota bacterium | reverse complement strand
CGCGGCATTGACGTTGGCACCAAGGCTGACATCCAGAGGCTGGTCGTTTCGCTCGCTGAGGAAGGCAAATCGTGCGTGTTCATTTCGTCCGAGTTGGACGAAGTGCTGCGAACGAGCCATCGCGTCGTCGTCATGCGAGACCGGTCGAAAGTCAAAGAGTTCTCCGGCCAAGTCGATGAGAAGGGAATCATGCAGGCGATCGCGGGCAGTGAGTCATGACGAGCTTCATCTCTCGGCAATTCTCCAAGTACTCGAGCAGCAAGCTCATGGTGCCCACCGTGGCACTGCTGCTCCTGTTCATCGTTGACTTCTTCACCATCCCGGGCTTCTTCGTGTTCCAGATGAAGGACGGCCACCTTTACGGCAGCCTCATCGACATCCTGGTCCACGGTTCGCCGACGATGATCCTCGCGATGGGAATGACGCTGGTCATCGCGACCGGCGGCATCGATCTGTCGGTCGGTGCGGTCATGGCGATCTCGTCCTCTGTGGCGTGCATCATGATCAACCCGACGATCGTCGGGTTGAGCCTGACTGACCCCCGGCTCTTCATCAATAACCCGCAGTACAGCTGGGCTCCCCTGGCCCTGGTCGTGATCGTTCCGTTGATCATTTCCATCTTCTGCGGCTTGTGGAATGGCATGCTGGTTGCCTACGGGCACATCCAACCGATGGTCGCGACCCTGATCTTGATGATCGCCGGTCGTGGCATCGCGCAACTCATCACCAACGCCATCCAGATCATCATTTTCAATGACACCGTCGCCTACATTGGCAACGGCTTCATCCTGCTTCCGTTCTCGCTGTTCATCGCCGCGGCGGTCCTGATTCTGGCGTGGTTCGTCACCAGGCGGACGTCGATCGGGCTGTTCATCGAATCCGTGGGCGTGAACTCCCGGGCAAGCTTCTATTCGGGCATCAACGAAAAGCGGATCAAGATGTTTGCGTACGGCTTCAGCGGGTTGTGCGCCGGCATCGCCGGTCTGATCGTCGCAACCAACATCCGCACTTCGGACGCGAACTCGATCGGCCTCTACACCGAACTGGACGCGATCCTCGCCGCCGTTATCGGTGGCACGCTCATGTCTGGTGGTCGCTTCTCGCTTCTTGCGAGCTGCATCGGGGCACTGGTTCTGCAGACGACCGTCACGTCGATGCTCTCGTTCGGTGTGCCGGCCAGCGCAATTACAGCCGTGAAGGCCATGGTCGTCGTGATCGTCATCGTCCTATATGCGGATCAGCTACACCGCTTTGGCAGTCGCATTACGGCGAAGCTCATGCCCCAGGAGAAGGCCCAATGACCGCATCCCCAATGACATCATCTTGGACGGCGGCTTTGGCGAGGAGACGAAAGTTCCTCCCAATCGGATCCACCGCCGGTCTGTTCCTCCTCATCTACTTCTGGGGATTCTTCGCCTTCTCGGCGATGCGGGACGGTCAGGCGTTCTTCAACCTGTTTGACGCCGCTCCGTTCCTCATCTGCACCGTCGTCGGCGAGACATTCGTCATCATCACCGGCGGTATCGACCTGTCAGTCAGCGGCATTCTTGCCCTGGGCACCGTCGTGGCCGCTTCCCTTCTCAACATGGGGTGGAACGCCTGGGCCGTCTTCCCGGTCGTGCTCCTGATGGGCATGGCCTTCGGTCTGGGCATGGGCCTCTTCATCACCTACCTGAAGGTCCAGCCCTTCATCGCGACTCTTGCAGGGTTGTGGTTGTCGCGCGGCCTCTGCTACGTCATCAGCGACGCTGAAGTTCGTATTCGGGACCACACGTACACCACACTTAATCAGACCAAGTTCCTGATCCCGGGCCTGTCCGACCCGCACGCGAAGACGGGCGATTACATCACCTACCTGGTGATTACCGCGCTCATCGTGTTTGCGGTGGGTCTGTTCGTGCTGCACTTCACCCGGTTCGGCCGGACGGTGTACGCGATCGGCGGTGGCGGCGGTGCCAACGAGGTGTCCTCTCGCCTGATGGGCCTGGCGGTCAACCGCACCAAGATCATCGTCTACGTCATCAGCGGTTTTTGCTCCGCGATGGCCGGCATCCTCTACAGCATCTATGTGAACTCCGGTCACGGCACCCACGGCACTGGGTTTGAGCTGACTACGATCGCGGCTGCGGTCATCGGAGGTGTAGCCCTGACGGGTGGCGAAGGCTACCTGGCCGGCGCCCTCATCGGCGTGCTGATGACGTCTCTGATCCAGAGCCTCATCCAATACAACGGCAACCTGAGTTCCTACTTGGTATATATCTTCATCGGTGCCTTGATGCTGCTGTTCATTGGCATCCAGAGCATCGTTGTCACCTGGAACGCGGCCGTAATCGGTCGCTCTCGGTCCGGCGGCAAGCTTCACAAGGCACCTGTGCCCTGGCAGCAGCGCGGCGTAGTCCGAAAGGGCGGGGTCGTGTTCGCGGTGATCGTGGTCGCTGTGATTGGGTTCGAGGTCGTCCTGCCGGCCGCCTTCCCGGCGACGGTCGTTACCGCCTGCACGTTGCAACCGATGCAGCCCGACCAGGCTAAGTCGTACGTGCAGGACGGGGCCGTCATCGTCTACGAGCGAAATGGCGGCACGACCTGCATCGAGGAACTCTTTGCGATCTACTCTGACGGCAAGGTGGTCGTGGACTATGGGCACGGCAACAGCCAGAACAAGACGGTCAACATCGCCGCGTCGGCGGTTAGCGCCGAGTTGGACAAGATCAACGGCTATGGCTGGTTCACCGCCAACTTCTTCGACACCAACCCGACGCGCTGCTCTGCCTGCTACCAGTACTCGTTGACAGTGGCGTACAAAGGGCAAACCACCAAGACGGTGTTGGCTGTTGACGGCACGACGGCTGCCCCAGCTGCCTACTGGTACATAACCGGTGAATTGGCTTCGATCTTGCCGGCCGGAGTCGAGTGATGAAAGGCTACCCCAGGATGAAGTTAGGTAAGATCCTTGCCGTGGCCGTTGCTCTCGGCCTTGCAGCCACGGCATGCGACTACGTCGTTCCACCGATCGACGACAGCACTCCGACTCCGCAATTCGCGGACCTCGGTTGGGCCGGCACGGCCAACGCCGTCAGCTCAGCGAGCGGTGCCCTGCACGTCGACCTGTCGATCGAGAACAAGACCGGCGACTTCAGTGCCGTGGACGTTTCCCAGAGCACTGCTCAAGTCACGGACTCGAGCGGCAAGAGCAGCAATTGCGGCACGGTCTTCGTTGGAACTTCCGTGTTCGTGAACAACAGCGGCTGGTTCCTTCCGGGCGGTTTCGCCATGAAGGGCTATACGGCCGGCACCGCGGCCGCACCAAAGACTCAGCCGCTCTACGTCGAGTGCGCCGGCGTCGCTCCAGCGGCTGGGCAGAAGCTCGCTATCAAGTACACGTACGTGACGGGTCCGTTCAACTACTACGTGGCCTCGGTCAAGCACAGCGCCACCATGACGTTGGACCTCGACAAGGTCGTGAAGGATGAGAAATACCCGGTTGCGGAGAAGTTCCCCGGTCTCGTCATCAATAAGTCTGACGCCGTCATCGAAGGCATAAACCACCTCACGGTTCAGCTGACGGATGCCAAGCGCACTGATACCGGACTGGAATTCACGTGGGAATGCGTCAACTCGATTGTTGGCCAAGACCACGCCTACATGCACATCGGCTATCCGCCGGTGATCGGTTCCGACGGCATCCTGTACGGCCGGTACGCCAGCCCGCATCTTGCCGCGTACGGCGACAACAACACCGACCTGCGAATTCCTGCCCAGGGCAAGGCTGACTTTACAACCAAGGTGACGGTCCCCAAGACCGTCACTGGGCTGTACATCATCGTGCCTGAGGAAACCCAGCAGGCTAAGTACTTCGTGGATCACGTAATCGACATCACGAACCTGTAGTCGGGCGCCGATACCTAGCAGGGAGAACCGTGGCCTCTAGCGCCGCGGTCGGCATCTGGCAAAGTCCGTCCCTCCATCGGGCCACAAGCCTGGTGGAGGGACGTCTATCGCAGCGTTCGTCATTCGACGGCAGTACTGGGAGAAAATGACGTGAAGGCTCTTGGCGAGTTCGAGGTCTGGTTCCTGACCGGAAGCCAGGATCTGTACGGCGAGGAAGTGCTTCGGCAGGTCGCCGAGAACTCCAACAAGATCGCAGCGGCTCTGGATGCGGCTGAGTCCGTTCCCGTTCGCGTGGTCTGGAAGCCGGTCGTCAAGAATCCCGAGGCGATCCTGGCGGCCTGCATCGAGGCCAGCTCAACCGAAAAGTGCGTTGGCGTAATTACCTGGTGCCATACGTTCTCGCCGGCGAAGATGTGGATCGCGGGTTTGCAGGCGCTCACCAAGCCGCTCCTGCATCTCCACACTCAGTTCAACCGCGATCTCCCGTGGACGGAGATCGACATGGACTTCATGAACCTGAACCAGGCCGCCCACGGCGACCGTGAGTTCGCACACATCGAAGCCCGCCTCGGCCTCAATCGCAAGACCGTGGCCGGCCACTGGCAGGATGCTGGCGTCCAGAGCCGCATTGGGACCTGGACTCGCGCGGCATGCGGCCTGTGGGAAGCAAAGCACCTGCGCGTGGCTCGTTTCGGCGACAACATGCGCAACGTGGCCGTCACCGAGGGTGACAAGGTCTCCTACCAGATGACGTTCGGGGTCGCAGTGAACGGCTTCAGCGTCAGCGATCTTGGCGACGCCGTTCGGGCAGTGCCGATCGCCCGCGTCAACGATCTGGTCGCCGAGTACGAGAAGACCTACTCCGTCGTCCCGTCGCTGCTGGCTGGCGGCAAGGACCGTGAGTCCATGCTCGAGGCGGCTCGCATCGAGATCGCCCTACGCGACTTCATGGTGGAGGGCGGATTCGGTGCGTTGACCGACACGTTCGAGAACCTCGACGGCCTCAAGCAACTCCCCGGCATCGCGGCTCAGCGGCTCCAGGCCGAGGGCTACGGCTTCGGCCCCGAAGGCGACTGGAAGACCGCGGCGATGGTCCGCATCGTCAAGGTGATGTCGAAGGGCCTGCCCGGCGGCACGAGCCTGATGGAGGACTACACCTACAACCTTGATCCGAAGGACCAGATGATCCTCGGGGCGCACATGCTCGAGGTCTGCCCGTCCATCTCGGACAAGAAGCCCAGCGTCGAGATCCATCCTCTCGGCATCGGCGGAAAGGCCGATCCGGTCCGGCTCGTCTTCGACTCCGGTACAGGGCCCGCCCTCGTCGTCAACATGATGGATATGGGCGATCGTTTCCGGATCCTGGCCAATGAGATCGACCTCGTGCCGCCGAACAAGCCGATGGCCAAGCTGCCGGTCGGCCGCGCGGTCTGGAGGCCCCGCCCGAACCTGTCGACGTCGGCCGAGTGCTGGCTCACCGCCGGCGGCTCGCACCACACCTGCCTGACCAGGGCAGTGGGCATCGAAGCCATCGCCGATTTCGCAGAGATGACTCGGGTCGAGCTGCTCGTGATCGGCGCTGACACTACCGTCGGTGCCTTCAAGAAGGAAATCCGCTGGAATGAGGCCTACTACGGCCTGGCCCGCGGCCTTCGCTAAGCGCAGAACTCAGTACGCCTCGCGGCCCTAACCAAGGAGCAACTGTGCCGCTCATGCTTCCCGATCTGCGCGAGCAAGTCTGGCGCGCCAACCTCGGTCTCGTGAAGGCCGGACTTGTCACCCTATCGTTCGGGAACGCGAGTGGCGTGGACCGCGAGGCGGGAGTTCTGGTCATCAAGCCCAGCGGCGTGCCGTACGACGAACTTCGCCCCGAACAACTCGTTGTCGTCTCTCTCGAGGACGGCCGCGTGGTTGAGGGCGACCTTCGACCATCGTCCGACACGCCGACCCATCTCCTGCTGTATCAGCGGTTTCCGGATGTCGGTGGGGTGGTCCACACCCACTCGACCGCGGCGACGGCCTGGGCGCAAGCCGCTCGGGCCATCCCTGCTCTCGGAACGACTCACGCAGACCATTTCCACGGCGCCGTGCCTGTCACCCGGCCTCTGAGCGAGGGCGAGGTCGGCGGGGCGTACGAACATGAGACGGGTGAGGTAATCGTCGAGACACTCAAGAAGCTGGGTTTGTCCGCCACCGAAATGCCCGCCGCGCTCGTCGCATCTCACGGTCCATTCACGTGGGGTCACGATGCGGACGATGCGGTCGCCAATGCCACCGCCCTTGAGGCAGTGGCGAACATGGCTCGCCAGACGTTCTTCCTGAACCCGAACGCCGAGAAGATCCCTTCCTACCTGTCAGAGAAGCACTATCTGCGCAAACACGGTCCCAATGCTTACTACGGGCAGAAGAACCGCTGAGCCTCGGCGCGGGGCCGGCACAAACACATCAAGCGGTAGTCCAATTGGAGTCGTGGTAGCCGACCAGGCGAGGACTCTGTGACGTACTTCCGGGACTTGCTCCTGAGGTCCGCTACGGATGCAAGCCGCGCTCCGGCTGCTACGTGCCGAGGAGGATCTCGTGAACCAGCAACAAGGTAGGGCGGCCGATCTGATTGGATCGGGTCAAGCTTTCCTCGGAATCGAGTTCGGCTCGACTCGCATCAAGGCCGCCTTGATCGCACCCGACACGACTCCACTGGCCTCCGGCTCCCATGCTTGGGAGAACCAGCTCAAGGACGGCGTCTGGACGTACGACATGGAAGACGTGTGGAGTGGCCTGGCCGACTGCTATGCCTCGCTGGCGAAGGACGTTCGCAGCCGCTATTCGGTCGAGCTGTCCTCTGTCGCCTCGATGGGCTTCAGCGGCATGATGCACGGCTACGTGGCCCTGGATGCCTCGGGCAAGTTGCTCTCGCCGTTCCGGACCTGGCGCAACAACAGCAACGGCCAAGCCTGCGCAGAACTTACGCCGATCCTCGACTTCGCCGTGCCGCAGCGCTGGAGCATCGCCCACCTGTATCAGTCGATTTTGGAATCGCAGCCGCATGTCACGCAAATAGCTCACCTGACGACTCTCGCCGGCTACGTTCACTGGAAGCTCACCGGCGAGCACAAGATGGGTATCGGCGAGGCCTCCGGGATGTTCCCAATCGACTCGATCACGGGCGATTGGGACGCCGCTCGCATGGCTAAGTTCGACATGCTGATCGCGCCTCGCAATCTCGCTTGGAAGCTGCGCGACATCTTGCCGACGGTCCTCTCGGCCGGCGTCGAAGCCGGGAAGCTAACCGCCGAAGGAGCAAAGCTCCTGGATCCCTCCGGCAAGCTCGCCGCCGGGATTTCGCTCTGTCCGCCCGAAGGCGACGCCGGAACCGGAATGGTGGCCACGAACGCCGTTCGGCCGCGCTCTGGCAACGTCTCCGCCGGCACGTCCGTGTTCGCGATGATCGTTCTGGAGAAGAGCCTGTCGCGCGTCCACGAGGAGATCGACATCGTCGTCACGCCGGACGGAAGCCCGGTGGCGATGGCCCACTCCAATAACGGCTCCTCAGACCTGGACGACTGGATCGCGCTCTTCGGCGAAGTTGCCACCGTCCTGGGCGCCGACGCGAGCCAGGACAATCTGTACGGCAAGCTGCTGCCGCTGGCGGTCAATGGCGATCCCGACGCGGGCGGACTGCTCTCGATCAACTACGTCTCGGGCGAGCACATGACCGGCTTCACGGAGGGCCGACCACTGTTCGCGCGGAACGAAAGCAGCAAGTTCACCCTCCCGAACTTTATGCGGGCGATGTACTACGCCTCCCTGTGCGCGATGCGGACCGGCATGAACATCCTGACCGAGCAGGAAGGGGTCATCATCGAGGAGATCCGGGGTCACGGCGGCTTCTTCAAGGGTGGCGATACCGGGCAACGAATGATGTCCGCCGCGCTCAACGTCCCAGTCAGTATTCCGGCGACGGCCGGCGAAGGCGGTGCCTGGGGCATGGCCGTGCTGGCCGCCTACATGCTCCGTAGCGACGCCAAGCAGTCGCTGCCGGACTACCTGGACGTTCTCATCAGCAAGAGCATCGGCGCTCCGGTGAAACCGGATCCTCGCGACGTGAAGGGTTTCGAGGCATTCTTCGAGCGCCACAAGAAGGGTCTGGCGATCGAGCGCGAGGCCGTCAAGACGCTCAGCTAGACGGCGGTGAGCCGAGTGACAATTCGGCTCATCGGCCTAACACGAGGCTTGTCGCCGGTGTCGTCCATCAAGTCGGCTCCGGCGATGTCCTTTCCGGCTTCGGCAGACGAGGTCCGACGGACCCGAGCGGCCCGTCCTGTCGGCGGCGGCGGAAAGTACAAGCGGCAGGGTAGGCGGCCAGCCAGGCCGTGTACCATTTACAGGCCACTCGTGGACAATCCCCCGGCTTTTCGGCGCGCCCGACCGGTGTGCGCCAGGACGGGATCTCAGGAGACATAACCCAATGCCCCAGGTTGCCGGCTCCATCAAGGAGCTCATTGCCGCCCTCGACGGCATCGTCCGCCTCGACGGCGACAAGCTAGTCGTCGTTGACGAGAACGCGCTGCGGACCCGCGGCGTTTACGACCTCGCCTGGACCGCCACGTTCACAGAGGACGAGGCCACTCGCGAAGCCGCTCAGTGGATGGTCTGGGAAGCCAGCCAGGCCGTAGGCGCCATGTCGGCGAGCATCGAGGAGCTCTATCGAGCCCGATCTCGCGGCGAGTACGAAGGTATGACCGTTCCGGCGATCAACCTTCGCGCCCAGACGTTCGACATGGCCCGCGTCATTCTCGAGACGGCCAAGAAGAACGACAGCGCGGCGGTCATCTTCGAGCTGGCACGCTCGGAGCAGACTTACACCTTCCAGCGCGTCTTCGAGTACGCCACTTCCGTTCTGGCGGGCGCCATTGCCGCCGGTTGGAAGGGCCCGGTCTTCATTCAGGGCGATCACTACCAGTTCAACATGAAGAAGTACCAGGCCGACGCCGAGAAGATGACCGAGGAGATCCGCAAGGGCTGCCGCGATGCGCTCGCCGCAGGCTATCGGAACATCGACATTGATAGCTCGACGCTCGTCGACCTGTCGTTCGATTCCCTCGATAAGCAGCAGCACGAGAACTACAGCCGCGCCGCCGAGCTGACCGCCATGATCCGCACCCTCGAGGTTGACGGCGTCACCGTCAGCGTCGGCGGTGAGATTGGCGAAGTGGGCAAGGCCAACAGCAGCCCGGCCGAGCTCAAGGCCTATCTCGACGGCTTCAACGCCGAGCTGGCGAAGCGCGCCCCCGGCGCCAAGGGCCTGTCCAAGGTATCAGTCCAGACCGGCACGAGCCACGGCGGCACCCCGCTCGCCGACGGCGGCGTTGCCGAGGTCGCTCTGGACTTCAACGTTCTGACCGAGCTGTCCAAGGTCGCTCGCGAGTACGGCCTGTCCGGCGCGGTCCAGCACGGCGCCAGCACTCTGCCGGACGACATGTTCCACAAGTTCCCGGCCACCGGCTGCGCCGAGATCCACCTCGCCACCGGCTTCCAGAACGCCCTCTACGAGCACCCCGCCTTCCCGGCCGAGCTCCACAAGGAGATCGAGAAGTGGTGCTTCGAGAACGCCGCGGATGAGCGCAAGCCCGGCCAGACGGACATCCAGTTCGTGTATACGAGCCGCAAGAAGGCCATCGGGCCGTTCAAGCGCCAGCTCTGGGATCTCAAGACCAAGGACCAGATCCTGGCCTCTCAGGCCGCGAAGGTCGACTTCCTCTTCAAGCAGCTCGGCACTCCCGGCAGCCGCGCTCTGGTGGAGAAGTACGTCAAGCCGACGCCGTATCACAAGCCGATGCCGGAAGCTCTCAAGGCCGCTCGCTAGGCTTCACTCTCGCAACTCAGAAGAGGGCGTCCCGAAAAGGGCGCCCTCTTCGCTTTCGCCGGCGCCGTCGACCCCACGCGACGTGGCGGCTCACCAGTGGCACGTTGACGAACGGTGCGGCGTTTTCCGTTGCATCTCGAGGGCCGCGCTCGGCGACCCGCTTCCGGCTACGATCACTTCATGACGCTTCCCGCCCCTTCCAATTCCGAACTCATCCGCTGGCGCGACGCGGCCCTGGCCATTTGCGACGAGGCGGACAGGCAGTCGATGGCCGGGTTCCGTAGGAACATCGAAGTGTCGACCAAGCCGGACAAGTCGCTCGTGACCGAGATCGATCGCTCGATCGAGGAGATGGCCAGAGAGCGGCTCAACCGCGAGTTCCCCGGCGCCGGCATCGTGGGCGAGGAAGAGGGGACCGAGAGGGCCGGTGCAAGCGTCTGCTGGTACGTGGACCCCATCGACGCCACTCACAACTTCGTTCGCGGAATTGCCGTGTTCGCCACGCTTCTGGCGGTCGCCGTCGAGGGCGAGATGCAATTCGGAGTGGTAAGCGCGCCGGCCATGCGTGAGCGCTGGCTGGCCTGGCGAGGCGGCGGCGCCTGGCGCGGCTCCGAGCGTATAGCCGTCAGCAAAGTCGCCACGATCGCAGAGTCGCAATTGATCTACGGCAGCCGGCGAGACGACGTGGCTTCCGGTCTCCTGCCCGGCTTCGATGACGCGATGAACGCCGCGTGGCGAACGCGCGGTTTCGGTGACTTCTGGGGTTACATGCTGGTGGCTGAAGGCGCGGCAGAGGCAATGATCGAGACGGGAGCGAACCCTTGGGATTGGGCTGCGCCCTCTGTGATAGTGGAGGAAGCCGGTGGGCGGTTCACGACCGCCGGAGGGGAGAGGCGGGTCGACGGCGCCTCGGCGGTGGCCTCCAACGCTCTGATTCACGATGAACTGCTCCGCCGCTTGGCGCAGCGGCGCTGACGCACCCGTCGCGGGTCGCGGCCGGCCGCTACAGTCCGGACAAGGCGGTGAACGTGAGGAATATCCCTACTCCAAACACGGCCACTCCCGACAACAACGGCAGAAGCGTCAGAACTCCACCGACGCGACCGCCGGGAGCGACGAGTTCACCGCCCCGACTGCGGACCAGAACCGTAGCAATCCCGACGGTCCCGAGCACCACGGCGATCCCCAGCCCGAAAGCTGCGACCAGCAGCAACCCGAGCGCAACTTCGTGGAACGCGATCGCGATCAGCAGGACGACAAGCGCGGTACCGTTAGGCACGAGGCCGCCGATGATGCCGATCGAGATGGTGTAGCCGCGGGTGAATTCGAGCCCTGCCGGAACGGGAACGTGCGGGTGTTCGTGCGGGGCGGCCGCGGCGGCGCGAGAGGCCGACCTGGCCCAGGCCGCTCGCCTAATCAAGTCCGCCCCGAATAGGACAACCAGGACGTCCGCCGCCAGCGTTATGAATGGTGTCACCTGCTGCGGGAGCAGTGAGTTGTTGGCCGTCAGGACGATGAAGGCCAGCAGGAGGACGCCCACCGTGTGCGTCAGAGCCACGGTTATGGCGAGCAATAGAACGCGGCTCAGGCTTCCTCGCGAGCCCAGCAACGACGCCACTACCAAAGTCTTGCCGTGGCCGGGTGATGCGCCGTGAACAGCACCCAGGAGCACGGAAACGGCGAAAGCGGCCGCAATCGAACCAGAGCTTCCGGCCAGAAGCTGCTGGTAGAACGTGTTCGGCGATCCCAAGTCCATGACTCACCGCCTGGTGTAGTCCGGGCGAAACACTACGACTGGTCTGCGTGGCACGACCCAGCCGCCGCCTCATCCCGCATTGGTCCCCTTTCTCGGATAATAACTGTCCCGGTCATCAGGCCGTGCGGCGCGCGGCCGGCCGGCTCGCGTGGCGACGGAGTAGGGCGACGACATGCACCTTTCGAACGAGCGGCCCGGCGATAAGGCCACCCAAGGCCTTGGCGCCGTCGACTACTTCTCGGCGTTCGGGGGGACGGCGGCCGGCCATGCCGTCGCGACTGCGGCACTGCTTGGCATCGTGGTGACAGTTCGCTGGCGGCTATACCTGGCGCAATCGGTTGACGGAGTGGGCGAAGGGCTCCTATTCGGCATCGCTCTGCTGCTCGTTGCCGCGTTTGCGGGCTTGAGACCGGTTCTCCCGTCAGTCCGCGGCCTGGCGGCCGGCGCCCTCGCCGGTCTCGGCCTTGTGGCGATGGCCTTGCTGGTCCGGTGGCCGGCGCAACCGCTGCCGCTGGGTCATGCCGCCGCCTTCGTGCCGTGGGCCGTCGCGACTGTGACCGTGGCCACGAGTGAGGAGATGGTGCTGCGAGGCGCTCTGTGGCGGTGGACCGGGGAGGCGGGTGGCGACGTGATGGCGCTCCTGGTCACAAGCGTCCTGTTCGCGCTGATCCACGTACCCGTCTACGGACTCTCGGTCATGCCTCTCGACTTTGGTGTGGGGCTGGTATTGGGCGGGCTCAGGCTGAGATACGGCGGACCGGCAGCACCGGCGATCGCTCACGTGGTGGCCGACATCGCAACCTGGTGGCTCTGATGGCACGACACAGGCTCGCCTCGGTGGCCATCATCGCCGGCACGGTCGTCGCTATCGTCGCCCAGCGCGGCGCGCCTATCGCCGGACCGCCACTCTACGACGGGGTGGTCGTGGTGGCTCCTTATGCCTGGCTATCGCCGCCGCACGGGTTACATAGCGGGGCGAAGTCCGATCGCGAGACATTCCCTGTTTCGAACGGGGGCTTCGGTGCGCAGACTCAGGAACAGCCGCCTCAGGCCCAGGTTTCGCTCGATTTTGGGTCGCTGCTGATGCCCGCCGGGACGAAGTCGGTCATTGTCACGATCCGGCCGGTGCCTCCGCCTTCGGTCGCTCCGTCGGATGGGATCGTGGCGGGCAACGTCTATCGGATCGAGGCCTCCAACCAGGCCGGGGAAGCGGTCCAGGTACGGCCAGGGAGCCAGATTACGGTCATCCTGCGTGGACCCACGAGCCTTCTGGCGGCCTATGTCGAGCTTTTTGCCGGCGGCACGTGGACATCCGAGGACACGGATCCCGTCGGCGTTCCGGACATGTACACGACCCTGGTTGGCTCGTTCGGAGATTTCGCCCTGGTGTCACCCGACGCGACCTGGGTTCCGGACGGGGAGACGGGGCCTCCTCCGACGGCCGCCGCGACGGCAGCGTCGGCCGCTTCGAGCGCTACTGGCGATGCGGCACCTCAGACCTCGGCCACCGCGACGGATTCGAGTGCGAAGCCGTCCGACGGCTCCAGACGCTCCGGCCCGACGGCGAACGCCGGTTCGGCGCACGGGACAGCGGGTCAAGGCTCGTGTTTGCCACTCACCCAGATCGGCGCCGTGGCGATCGGATTGCTCGTGATCCTGGCCGCCGGCTTCATCATGACTCGCCCCGTCAGGCCCCCCGGTTCGTAGACGTCGCCCGACTCGGTGAAGCGAGGTGGTGGCCGGAGTGCGGCTGGGCTACGATGCTTGCGCGGCCGGAGAGTTCCTCGCCGCGTGCCGAATACGTTCAAGCCAGAACAAGCGTACTTTTCGACTTCGCGCTGCTCGTTGAGGAGGATCAATGCTCCCGCCCATCCGTCCGGCTGTATTCCTCGGAGCGCGGCTGCTCGACGGCCGTTCGCCGGATGCGATCCTCGACGGCGTACTCGCCACCGACGAGCGCGGCCGAATCGCAACAGCGGGTCCCGCGTCCTCGGTCACGGCGCCGCGTGACGCCGACCGGATCGACGCCACTGGCCTGACGATTCTCCCCGGCATCATCGACTGTCACGTCCACTTGAGCCTGCGCCTGGAACCGGTAGCGGATCAGGTTCAACGGTCCGCCACCGATCTTGTTGTGCGGGCCCTCGAAACTGGCCGCGAGTTCCTGGAGGCGGGCGTCACCACGATTCGCGACGCGGGGTACACGCCGGCCGGCATCAAACGGGCATTCGCGACGGGTGCGTTCCCGGGGCCGCGAACTCAGGTCAGCTGTACGCCACTCTCCCAGACCGGCGGCCACGGCGACGCTTGGACGCCTTCGGGCGTCGTCCTTCAGACCGACGCCAGCGATCTGCCGCCTGGCGTCTGCGACGGCGTCGAAGAGGTTCGCAAAGCCACTCGTCTGCAAATTCGGGCCGGTGCCGATTGGATCAAGGTCATGGCTACCGGCGGAGTGCTCTCCGCAGCCGACTCTCCGGACGCGAGCCAGTTCAGCGTCGACGAGATTCGGGTCATCGTGGAGGAGGCCCGGGCGGCTGGCATCCACGGAACCTTGGCTCATGCTGAGGGCACGAGCGGGATCAAAAACGCCCTGCGCGCCGGTATCACCAGCATCGAACATGGCGATCTCATCGACGACGAGGGCATCGACCTCATGCTTCAGCGCAACGTGCCGCTCGTCCCGACGTTCAACATCAACTTCGCTCTGATGGACGAGGGTCGCGTCGCGCGCGGCGACGTTCCGCCCTGGGCAATCGAGAAGATGCGCTATCTGTTCGACCAACAGCAGGTCAACTTCCGCCGCGCCGTTGACCGCGGCGTCCGCGTAATCATGGGCACGGACAGCTTCAGCGGCATGTTTCCGCCGGCGGAGCTGGCCTATCTGGCGCACTTCGGGCTGGGGCCCTTCCGGGCCATTCAGGCGGCAACGAACCACGCCGCGGAGCTCCTCGGTCTGGCCGAGGAAGTCGGGACGCTCGAGGCCGGCAAGGTGGCCGACATCATCGCCGTCAGCGGCGATCCGCTCGCCGAGCCGGAGCTGTGGCGCGATCCCTCGCGGATCGTGTTCGTGATGCAGGGCGGCCGCGTCGTCGTCGATCGCCGCGGGGCATGACTGCCAGCAACCGCACGCCTGAACGATCAGGTGTCGAGGCGCAAACCCGACTAAAGCCGTAGGATATATCCAGTGAGCGCGTCGCCGTCCGCGCGCCGAACAACCAGACCGATCGAGGAATTCGCGCGCCATGCCGACACTCACCGAAGCCGCCGTGCTCAAGGCTCTTGCCACCGTTCAGGAGCCCGAGCTGGGGGGCAACCTGATTTCACGCAACATGGTCAAAGACCTCGTGATCGACGGCACCAAGGTGTCGTTCACGGTCGAACTGACCACACCGGCGTGCCCGCTCAAGGATGAGATCCAGGCGCGCATTGAGGCGGCTCTCCGGCCGATCGGCGCCGAAGAAATCGAGCTGGCCTGGAGTTCGAGCGTCCCTCGGGCGAACAAGACGACCGGTCCGCAGATGCTGCCTGGCGTGAAGAACATCATCGCCGTCGGATCTGGCAAGGGTGGCGTGGGCAAGACCACGGTCAGCGTCAACCTCGCTGTCGCCCTGGCTAAGGCGGGGGCGAGCGTCGGCCTGCTCGATGCGGACATCACCGGGCCCAACATCCCGATGATGATCGGAGCCGAAGGCCAGCCGGCAGCGAGCCCCGACGGCAAGATCCAGCCCATCGAAGCCCTCGGCGTGAAGGTTATTTCGATCCAGTTCTTCCTGCCCGAAGGGCAGCCGATCGTATGGCGCGGTCCGCTGGTCGGCGGCGCCATTCAGCAATTCCTGCGTGACGTCGACTGGGGCGAGCTCGACTACCTGGTCGTGGACCTGCCGCCAGGCACTTCCGACGCTCAGCTGACCCTGGCCCAATCGGTGCCTCTCACGGGCGCCGTGCTCGTAACCACTCCCCAGCAAGTGGCCCTGTCGGACGTGGCCAAGGCACTGGCGATGTTCCGGCGCGTCAACGTCCCCATCCTGGGCCTCGTGGAGAACATGTCGGGCTTCGTGTGCGCCCACTGCGGCGAAGTGACCGACATCTTCGGTCGTGGTGGCGGCGAACGCTATGCGGCGGAAAACGGCATCGACTTCCTTGGGGCGGTTCCGCTCGACGTGACCGTCCGCCAGGGCGCGGATGTGGGCGTGCCGGCCGTAGCTCAGAGTCAGCCCGGGCCAGCTTCGGCGGCGCTGGAACACGTCGCACGCGCGGTCGCCGGCAAAGTCAGCATTCAGGCCAGTCGGGAGCAACCCATCCTGACGATTTCCTGAAAAGAGCAGGTGAGGCTCGGTGAAGGGCGTAATATCCAGACGCTCTCATCGAGGTTCCGATGCTCTGTCCTGACTGCGCCACCCCGACCGCACCTGGTGGTCTGTTCTGCTACCACTGCGGCCATTCGCTGGACGTTGCCGCCGACGGTTTGAAGGTCGGCGATCGACGAGTGGTAACGGCCCTGTTCGCGGACCTGGTGGGCTATACGACACTCATCGACGAACTCGATCTCGAGGAGGTCCGCGCCCGAGTCGACGGCGCGCTCACGGTTATGGCGACGGCCGTCATCCATTTCGGCGGCACGCTCGAGAAGTTCGCCGGCGACGCCGTGCTGGCCGTGTTTGGCGTGCCTGTCGCGCATGACGACGATCCCCTTCGGGCCTGTTTGTGTGCCCTGGAGATGCAGGTCTCGCTTGCCCGTTATTCCAGCGATGATTCGCGACCGCTCCAACTGCGCATCGGCGTGGCGACCGGGGAAGTCGTGGCGGCGCTTAGAGACGTAGCCGGAAGCAGGTCCATCGCCCTGACCGGCGACCCGATGACGACTGCCTCGAGGCTCGAGCAGCTCGCGGAGCCGAGCGAGACCCTTCTCGACGATGCCACGGTTGCGGCCGCCGAACCGCGGATCGGCGTAGATCACCTTGGGGAACGGCGGCTGCGCGGCCAGAGCCGCCCGGTGCAGGTCCACAGGCTACGAGGAGAGCGTCGGATCCAGAGCCACTCTTGCCGCGAACCGTCGGATCTGTTTGGTCGCAACGACGAGCGCATGCGAATTGCCGCCAAGCTTCAGCGGGCCGTGGAAACCGGCCGTGGTGGCGCCGTACTGGTTCGCGGTGAAGCCGGCATCGGCAAGTCGCGGCTCCTGTGCGAGATGGAGAGCGTCGCGCGGGCGGTCGGCTTCGACTGGATGTGGATCGACAACACGCCCTACGGCATGGACATGCCGTACCGAAGCGTGCGGAACATGGTCGACTGGCTGGCCGATGAGCAGGGCGTATCGGCCGGCGTGGTGGCCCGGACTCTCCTGTTTGGCGACGACGTCGCGCCCAACCTGCCTCCGGAAATCCAACGCCTGATGGAGGGCGCGGTGGTTGCCCTCGCCCGCGACTCGTCGATGCCGCTGTTGCCCGAAGAAGGCTGGCCGTCGGCCGACTTGAGCCTCGTCAATCCCGCCGACCTCAAGACCGGCTTCGAGCTGGCGACCGCGATGTGGGTGAGCCGCATGGTCAGTGGCAAGCCACGTTGCGTGGTAATGGACGACTTCCACTGGATCGATCCTTCCAGCCGTTTCCTGATGGACATCATGATTCGGCTGTCCGGCAACCTGCCGCTTGTCGTTCTCGCAGGTTCGCGGCCGCCCGCGACGCCAGATTGGTTGGATCTTCCGTACGTTGACGTGGTCGATCTTGCCGGCCTGGACGAGGCATCTACAGAGGAGCTCGGCACGGCCGTCGCAGGGACGAATCTGGATCCCGAGTCGGCCCATTGGCTCTACGAGAGAACGGCCGGCAATGCCCTATTCGTCGGCGAGATCATGAGAACGCTGCGCGACACGGGACGCCTCCAGCGAGTCGACGGGCAAGTTCGAATCGACCGGGGGTCGGCGCGCAGGGGCGTGCCTCTCAGCCTGAGGGCTTTGCTCGGGGCTCGTATCGACGGCCTGCCGCATTCGCAACGCCAGGCTCTGGAAGCCGCAGCCGTGATCGGGGTGACATTTTCGGAGGCGCTTCTTCTCAGGCTGTGCGGCGCGGACGTCTCTTCCTCCGACCTGGCCGAGCTGGACGAAGCCGGTCTCATCACCGACGAATGCGAAGGCTCGAATTCGTCGGGCAAGTGGCGCTTCCGCCACCAGCTCTTCCTGGACGCGGCCTACGGACGACTCCTGGCGGGCCGAAGGCGCGAGCTGCACGGTCGGCTTGCGGACTTGCTGGAGAGGGCTGTGCCGCCGGCCGACCTGGCCGACCTGGCCCGACATCGACTCGAATCCGGAGACGTCGAGCGAGCAGCGCCGCTTCTCGATCAGGCCGCCCGCGAAGCCGCTGCCATCGGAGCCATTGCCGAAGCCGAAGGCTTCGCCCGAATGGCCGCCGAACTCAGGCGCGGTGTGGCCGGGAGCTAACCGTCGGCCGCGCGCGTTGGCCGCATTCCACTCGCCGCGCGAACGCTACGATGTCAAGGTGACACGTCCAGATTTCGCCGCCGAAGCCCTGAGCCGCTGCCGTCTCTTCGCCGGGATGAACGGGGAGTCGCTGGCCGTCATCGCCAGGACATTGCGGGCCCGACGCTTCAGACGGGGAGAGGTCCTCTTCCACGAAGGCGACCCCGGAGACGCGCTGCTGGTCGTGGTCACTGGAGCCGTCAAAATCATCGTACCGTCCGAGGACGGCGGGGAGGCCATCCTCGCCACGCTGCGACGGGGCGACTTTCTGGGCGAGCTGGCCGTGCTCGACGGAGCACCGCGTTCTGCCGGTGCGGTCGCGCTCGAGCCAACCGAGGCCCTGGCCTTGCCCCGCGACCAGTTTCTGGGTCTGGTCGCGAGCGAGCCCGCAATCCGCGACGCGCTGCTCGCCTCGCTATCGCACGAACTCCGGCGGCTGACGACCCACGTCGCCGAGCTGCACTTCCTCGATCTCACCGGCAGGCTTGCCGCGCGACTTACCCGACTGGCCCAGGACTCGGGCGAACTTCGAGAAGATGGATCGATTCGCCTCGACGCCCCTCTCACCCAGACGGATCTTGCTTCGATGATCGGCGCCACTCGTCAGAGTGTGAACAAACTGCTGGGCGAGTTCGAAGCGGACGGATTGCTGCTGATGGAAAGGGACAGCATCCTGATCCCGAACCTTGAGCGGCTGTCGCGCGCGGCCCGCAGGTAGGTTCAGCCCGCCGAGATCACACCCTCACGTCCCAGCTGCAGCAACTGGGCTCGGCTCTCGTCCAGGTGGTGCGTGGCGATGCCGAAGAGGCGCTTCAACAGCAGCTGGGAATTCGGCGAGCCGCCTGCCAGAAGCGCGAGCAATCCCTCGGCAGGCATCGACACGAGAGTTGCCGGTCCGATCGCTCGGGCCGTGGATAGGGCCGTGGGATCTTCTCTGAGCGCGGACCAGCCGAGCAGGTCGCCGGCATGCAATGTGGACACGAGCACCCAGCGGTGTTCGTGCCGCGTCCGGAGGCCGAGTTGGCCCTTCTCCAGCCAGTGCACTTCCGAAATGGGCGCGCCGGCATCTACCAGAGTCTCGCCGTCGGCGAGACTCTGGCGATTGGCACCCTCGGCCAGACCTTCCAGATCGGAGGGGTCCAGGCCTTCGAACAAAGGAAGACCGGCTAGCTCGGCCGCACTGACCTTCTCCGTCGTGCCCATCCTTCGCTCCACCTACAGGACGCCTACCGGCGAAAACCTATTCTGTTCCAGTCGGCGGCCGTGTGCCACCTCACCTGGCGGGATTTGCTGCTCTCAAGATTCGATGGAGATACGACGCCGCGGCCACGCCGGCACGGCGCCGGCCTTCGCTGCCGCCGAGGAAGGCCGTCTCGCTGGTTTCGGTGACGCCCCACGGGCCTACCGCGGCCAGCTCCACCTGCGTGTCCTCGCCGTTTTCGACCGCTCGAACGGCCAAACCGATCCACGCACCCGCTGAACGCCCAGCCTGTCTCGCCAGCCCCGCCAGGGGCAGTTCCGCACCGGGTTCGCCGGCTGCGATCTCCCGAGCTGCCTTGAGCCAAGCGGCCTCACCGAGCAGTCGAGCTGCGGACCCGCCGGTGCCCACCTCCACAAGAGCGGCATCCCAGTTCTTCTCGGCCAGCTCTCGGCCCAGCACTTCCGACCATGTGTCGTTGTCGTAGCCCCAGACGTACTCGCCAACCGCAGCCAGGACGAGAGCCTCGGTCCTGGCGAGCAGCGATGCCGCCGGACGGCGTGGCTCTGAGGCGGCCGATATACGCACGTCGACGGCATCGGCGCGGGCGTAAGTGGCCACGATCGGGTTCTCCGCACGGAGCATCCGCTCTCCCAGACGATCGGCCACGGCCGATTCGCCGATGCCGGTCAGCCGGTACGTCCGGGTGGCGCGCTCCTGACCGAGGCCGCGTTTCTTGAGGCGGGGCGTAATCCACTCCTGCCACATCGGTCGCATCTCGGCGGGCGGTCCGGGAAGGGCCACCACGACGCCGCCGTCCGCGCGATCGACCCACCAGCCCGGGGCCGTGCCGCGGTCGTTGGGAATCGGCGTGGCCGACGGAATGAGCCAGGCCTGCTTGACGTTGGTCTCGGGAAACGGCACCCCGCGCCGCTCGAACAGATGCCGAAGCCACGCCACAAGTTCCGGGTCCACGGCCGGCTCCTCTCCGCAGGCCTCGGCAATGGCCTCGCGGGTGAGGTCGTCGGGAGTGGGCCCGAGGCCACCGGTCGTGATGACGACATCGGCAGCGGCAACGGCTGCTCGCAGAGCCGACGTCACAGTTTCCAGACGGTCCGGTAGGGCCGATATCCAGGCGACATCCACCCCGGCTTCGGCCAGTGATCGAGCCAGCTCGCCGCTGTTGGTGTCGCGTGTCTCGCCGACGATCAACTCGGTACCGATCGCCAGCAAGACAGCGCTCCGAATCGGCCGCCCAGAGTTCCTCGTGCTCTTCATAAGGCGAGTGTACGGTCAGTTTGCCGATCGGCGCTGCTATGATCGTCGTACTGTCCGAAATCGTTCGAAGGCGGAACCTTGGCTGATCGATCCTCGGCGAAATCCACGTCCGGCCCCGAAGGGACGATGCCGGGCGAAGCGCCCGGTTTGGGCGAGCAATTCGGTCGTACTCGCGCTGCCCTGCTGGGTCTCATCCGAGCGCACATCGACCTCGCCCGGGCCGAGTTTTCCGAGATCGCCGGGCAGATCAAACGTGCCGCCGCCCTCGGCGGTGCCGCCTTGCTCCTCCTGTTCCTCGCCGGGATGCTCGTCGCGATCGGCTCGCTGCTGTTCCTGGGCGAGGCCATATTTGGATCCATCGGCTGGGGCCTGCTCGACGGCGCCGAGCTACTTGTCGGCGGGGCCGCACTGCTGGCGATGGCCATCGTGGACTTGAGCCCGAGCCGTGCCTTCCGGGCACTGGTTGTCGGGATCGGTGTCGGCCTGGTTGTGGCCGGGGTTCTGGGCTTCGATTGGACCTGGCTGGATCACCGCTACCTGGCGACGATGCCGCCCTTCCTTGTGGCCGCGGTGGCCTGCGCCGTGTTGATCGGCCTGCTCGGACTCCTTCTGGGCTCGCCCTTCGGGCGCGCCGCGGCGTCGGGCGGGTTTGTCGCGGGATCCGTCGTCGGCGCGATGCTGGGCCTGCTGGCCTCGTCCGGCCCTGGTTGGCGCGTGGCCGCGGCAATCGGAGTCGCCGCTCTTCTTCTCTTCTGGCCGATCGTCGCGGCCGTGTTCGTCTTCCGCAACGGGATCGACACCGCCAAGCTCAAGAAGCGGTTCGTCCCGCAACAGACCATCGAGACCACCAAGGAGACCATCGAGTGGGTGCGCGAACAGATGCCGCTCGGCAGGAAGTCGTAGCCCGCCGCCAGCTTCTGCTGGACGAGGTCGTCAGGCTCGAGGCCGCCGGCCGATCGGCAATCGACTTTCCCGCCAAGATTCGCAATGCGCCGGGCAAGACCGTCGTGCTGGCCGCCGGTACGGTCTTCATGGTTCTGGGCGGTCCTAAGAAAACCGTCAATATGGTGCGCCGGGCGATCTTCGGGCCGGCGGCGAACCTGCCCAAGTCGATGCTTCCGGAGCAGATAGACAAGGCGCTCAAGACGCTGGGCCAGGACGGGGACCGCGTCCGAGGCGTGCTGGAGAAGGAGTTCGTCGACTACCTCGAAAAGAGCAAGCCCGTCCGCGACTCGCGCGATCTCCGCGGCACCATTGCCGAGCTCGGCGGCAACCTGCTGCGACCGGCCACGACCGAGGCCGGCAAGCGCGTCGCGGCCGAGTTGTTCAAGCCGGATGGCAGCAGCTTCAATTCGGTTATGGATCGGATCCTGCGGCGGCGCGAGGCACGCGCGAGCGGACAAGATGCCGGACGCACAGAGAGTGACCATGGTGAGCGGCCGACTCGAGTGGAGCGCCGCCGGCGCCAGGCCGCCGAGGGACGACCCTCGAAGTAGTCCCGGCCTGTTCCGAGACTCGTTGGTGGGCGAGGCGGGGGTCGAACCCGCACACCGTTTCCGGTACCAGCTCCTAAGGCTGGCGCGTCTGCCATTCCGCCACTCGCCCGCCCGGAAAGTCTAGCCGGGACGCGCCGCTCGGGCGCGGTTCGAGCGCTCGTCTGCCGTAACCCTTTCGACAGCTTGCCCGGGACAAGCTACGCGCGTCGACCCCGGCGGCGAGCAAGCCGGGTCACCGTGGCGGCACTTCCGTCATGCGACACGACGCTCGTCATCCATTGAGGCNNGGAGCCGTGCTGTTGGTCACGGTCGCTCCCGCTCTCGGGGCGTCGTCCAACTCCAAGTACACCACCTCGACCGTAACAACGGGCACGGTCAGTTCCACGGCCACAGCCACTGGAACAGTCGCGGCCAGCACGGTCTACGGGCTCATGTTCGGCACCACCCCGGACATCGTCAGCACCACAGCTACGACGTCCGGCGCCGGCGGATCGACCGGGGCCTCCAATTCGTCCAGCTCTCTGACGTGGCCGGTCGAGACCGTGTCCGTCAAGGTCGGGCAGACGGTGACGAAGGGTGAGACTCTCGCCACCGCCGACCCCACGGCCGCTCAGCTTCAACTAGCGTCCGCCCAGTCCACGCTCGCGTCGGCACAGTCGAAGTTGACGACCGACAAGACCGGCGCCACCTCGCTGACGAAGGCCCAGGCGAAGAACCAGTTGAACCAGGCCAGTAACAGCTATAAGCAGGCCAAGGCCAGCCGAACCAACACCAATCAGCAGAACGCGTTGAAGCTGTCTCAGGCCAAGGCTCAACTGGCGGCGTTGACGCCGAGTGACACCGGGTACGCCTCCGCCGAACAGAACCTCGCCACCGTCCAACTGCAGGTCAATCAGTCAAACCAGCAAGCTGCCCAGCAGGTGACCAGCGCCTCGCTCAGCTACACGGCGGCCAAATTGGAGTACGAGGGCAAGATAGCGCCGGCCTCCACTGCGACGATCCAGGCTGACCAGGCCCAGGTCGCGGCTGCGCAGTCAACCGTGAACGCGGCGCAACTGGCGGTCACCGCCGCCACTCTCACCGCTCCCGCCGACGGACTGGTCATCGCCGTCAACCTGATCGCCGGCGTCAACGCGCCGAGCGGATACGCCCTCGAAGAGTCAATCGGGCCGATGGTCGCCAACTGCGGCTTTGCCGAATCGGACATCTCGAAGCTCAAGACCGGCCAGAGCGCGACTGTCACGATTTCGGGTGCGACCACATCGGCTGTCGCCGGGACGCTGACCCAGATCGTGCCAGTTGCGTCGTCATCCTCGGGTGGTTCCAGCAGCGTCTCCACATACGCCGTGACCGTCACTCTGACGAGCCCTCCCGCCACCGTTCTGGCTGGCATGAGCGCGACTGTAATAGTCACGACCGCCTCCTCAGACAACGTTCTGCGAGTTCCTGCGACGGCGCTGTCCGGATCGTCTACGAGCGGCTATACGGTCCTCGTCATGGGCAGCGACAACAGCGTTACGCCAACCTCCGTGACCGTCGGCCTGGTCACCAGTTCCTATGCCGAAATCAAGACAGGCCTTACTGAAGGCCAGACCGTGGTCACCGGAACGACCTCCACCAAAACCTCAACTACGACGACCAATAGCAACAGCGGCGTCAACCTCCAGTCACTGACTGGAAACACCGGCGGCGGTGCTCCTCAGGGACCGGCTGGTAACCTGCCATGAGCACCTCAACGTCGACTATGACGTCCGATCAAGCCGCGACCGGCCCGGCAATGTCCGGGTCCACGCGGACCAACTCTTCCGCCGCAGCATCGACGGAGCCCAAAACCTCGACCAACTCCATCGGCTCGGCGAGAGCCGCCGCTCGAGCACCAATCATCAAGC
>PMLK01000044.1 GCA_003158875.1 Chloroflexota bacterium | reverse complement strand
CAGGTTCTGTTCGGGCGTCGCCTGCAGCACCTCGCGGACGTGCAGCAGCCAACTCTTGCCGAAGATGCACACCACAGGCGTCTCAGCGGCGACGATTGCCACCATGCTCGGGTCCGTCTCGGCGGTGTTGTTTCGATGGCGCGTCATGCCGAAGGCGGCGATCCTGGCGTTCTTCCAGGCGATTGACTTCGCGGCGGTGAAGAACTCGACGTCCTTGGGGTTGGAACCCGGCCAGCCGCCCTCGACGTAGGCAAATCCGAACTCGTCCAGGCGGCGGGCGATCTTGATCTTGTCGGCGAGAGAGACGACAAGTCCCTCTCGCTGAGTTCCGTCGCGGAGTGTGGTGTCGTACAGGACGACTCGGTCGCTCATCTCATTAGCCCTTCCGCACCGCCGAGACCTTGCGGCTCGGTGGACTGCAGGGCAGCGACAACGGCGTCGGCCATTTCCTGCGTACCGACCTTCCTGATACCAGCCATTTCGCCCGTCGCCGCGATCAGGTCCGGCGTCCGGTAGCCCGCGTCCAGCGTGGCTCCCACGGCCCGTTCGATGGCCTCGGCGGCGGTCGGCTGGCCCAGAGACCAGCGCAGCATCATCGCCGCGGAAAGAATCGTGCCGATTGGGTTGGCGATGTCCCGGCCGGCGATATCCGGAGCGGAGCCGTGGATCGGCTCGTACAGGCCGAAGAGCCCGTAGTCGGTTCGTCGCTCGCCGAGCGATGCCGAGGGCAGCATGCCCAGCGATCCCGCCAGGACGCTGGCTTCGTCGGACAGGATGTCGCCGAAGAGATTCTCCATGACCATCACGTCGAACTGGGCCGGGCGGGTGACGAGCGACATGGCACAGGCGTCGACGAGCCGGTGCTCGAGTTCTACGTCCGGGTAGTCGGGCGCGACCTCCTCGACGATGGTCCGCCACAGGCGGCTCGATTCGAGGACGTTGGCCTTGTCCACGCTGGTCAACTTCTTGCGCCGGCCGCGGGCCAGCTCGAAGCCGAGCTTCACGACGCGGCGGATCTCGTGTTCCGTGTAGGTGAGAGTGTCGACGACCTCGCGGCCGGTCGGCGTAACCCGTGTCTCGGACGGCTTGCCGAAGTAGAGACCGCCGGTCAGTTCCCGCACGATCATGAGATCGACGTCCTTGACCAGGGCCTCGCGAACCGGCGAACTCGCCGCCAGGATCGGCTGGACCGTCACCGGCCGCAGGTTGGCATACAGGCACAGGTCCTTGCGCAGGCGCAGGAGCGCCTGTTCGGGCCGAACCTTGGATTTGGGGTCGTTGAACCGCGGATCGCCGATGGCGCCGAAGTAGACGGCATCGGCGGCCGCGCATTTGTCGATGTCCTCGTCGCGGACACCGGTGCCGTAGGCGTCGATGGCGACGCCGCCGACCAGAACCTCGGTCCAGTCGATGCCGAAATCAAAGATCCGGGCGGCCGCTTCCAGGACGCGGCGGCCCGCGCTAATGACTTCGGGACCGATCCCGTCGCCGGGTACGCAAACCAGGTTGTAGACGGTGGCGGAGGATACGCCTCCGGCCGGAGCGGCGGGATCGGTCACAACGAAACTCAGTCCTTGTTCTGGGCTGAAGCCTGCGGCTGGCCGGCAACGACTTCAACGGGATTGAGGAACGGCATCGCAGCGCGGAGTCGGGCACCGACCTGCTCGACCTGATGGTCGCGGCCGGCTTCGCGCATCTTCTTGAAGTTGGGCTGTCCGGCCTCGTTCTCGGCGATCCATGCCGCCGCGAAAGTGCCGTCCTGAATCTCGCCCAGGACCTTCTTCATCTCGGCCCGAACTCGGGCGTCGACGATGCGCGGCCCGGAGACGTAGTCGCCGTACTCGGCNNGCGCATGAAGTTCATGCCGCCGCGATACATCAGATCGACGATCAGCTTGAGTTCGTGCATCACTTCGAAGTACGCCAGCTCGGGCTGATAGCCCGCCTCGACGAGGGTCTCGAAGCCGTTCTTGATCAGGCTCGTCACGCCGCCGCACAGGACGACCTGCTCGCCGAAGAGATCCGTTTCGGTCTCTTCCTTGAACGTGGTCTCGAGCACGCCGGCCCGTGTGGCGCCGATGCCACGGGCGTAGGCGAGGGTCCGGGCGCGGGCCGTGCCGGTGGCGTCCTTCTCGACGGCGAAGAGCGCCGGAACGCCGCCGCCCTGCTCGAACACGGAGCGGACGAGGTGGCCGGGGCCCTTGGGCGCAACCATGCCGACGTCGATCCCCTCGCCCGGCCGGATCCGGTCGAACCGGATGTTGAAGCCGTGGGCGAACATGAGGAGCTGGCCCTTGTGCATGTTGGGCTCGATCGACTCCTCGTACACCTTCTTCTGAATGGTGTCCGGGACCAGGATCATGATCACGTCGGCGGCCTTGACGGCGTCGGCGATCTCGGCAGTCTTGAGGCCGGCTTCGGCGGCCAGAGCGCGCGCCTTGGGGTTGGCCTCGACCACCGTGACGTCGAAGCCCGAGTCATGGAGGTTCTTGGCGTGAGCATGACCCTGACTGCCGTAGCCGATGATGGCTATCTTCTGGCCAGCAAGAGCTGACGGATCGGCGTCGGCGTCGTAGTACATCTTCGCGGTCATCGTTTGACAGCCTCCTCGATCGACCCGGTTCCCCGGGACATGACGACGGTTCCGGAGCGAACGAGCTCCTTTATGCCAAACCCGCGGAGGAGCGCAATCAGCGCATCCACCTCGGTCTCCGTGCCGGTCGCTTCGACAATGAGCGACTCGGCCGCAAGGTCCACCACCTTGGCTTTGTACATCTCGGCGATGGTCAAGACCTCGCCTCGGTTGCGGTCGCTGGCGTGGATCTTAATAAGAGCGATTTCGTGCTCGACGATCGGGTCGCTTGTGACGTCCTGGACCTTGAGCACATCGATGAGGCGGTAGAGCTGCTTGGCAGCTTGCTCGACCGCCACGTCATCTCCCTGCAAGGTCAACGTCATTCGGCTGACCTCGGGCTGATCAGTATGGCTGACCGCGAGAGTTTCGATGTTGAAGTTGCGGGCCCGCATGAGGCTGGCCACGCGGTTGAGAACGCCGGGCCGGTTCAGAACGATCGCCACCAGGACGTGGCGGTGAGATCGTCCGTCGCCCGGCAGCGGCCTGGCCGGTGGCGCGGTATGGGCCGGCGCGGGGCGCGAGGCGGAGCCGGCGGCTGCGGGATCGATGGCACTCATTGCTTCGGCTCCTCGAACTGCTCTTCGAGCAAATCGGACAGACCCTTGCCGGCGGGCATCATGGGGAAGACGTTCTGCTCCGCGGCAATGATGAATTCGACCAGGGCCGGGCCATCGACCGCTTGGGCCGAGGCGATAGCGGCATCCACCTCATCCGGCGTCGACGCCTGGAACCCTGGGATGCCGTAGGCCTCGGCCAGCTTGCACCAGTCCGGACCGAGCAAGTTGCTGGAGTGGTAGTTGCCCGCGTACACGAGTTCCTGCCACTGCCGGATCATGCCCAGCTTGTGATTGTTGAGCAGGGCGATCTTGACCGGAATCCGGTCCTGGACCAGGGTCATCATCTCTTGGGACGTCATCTGCAGACCGCCGTCGCCGACGATGGCCCATGTCTCCTTGTCGGGGCGACCGACGGCCGCACCCATGGCCGCCGGCAGACCGTAGCCCATGGTTCCGAGACCGCCCGAGCTGATGTGACTGTTGGGCCGCTTGAAGCCGGCGTAACGAGCCGCCCACATCTGGTTCTGACCCACATCGGCCACGATCGTGGCGTCGTGGTCGCTGGCGGCTCCGATCCGCTCCACGACGAAGTCGGCCGACAACTGGCCGTTGCGCCATGCCCCGGAGCCGTGCCATGGAGCCTTCTCCGACTCGCGCCGCCACTCGGCGAGTTCGTCGAAGTATTCCTTGCGGGTTTCGGCCGAAACGGGCTCGACAAGCGGAATCAGAGCCTGGAGCACTCGCTTCACGTCGCCGACGATCGGGACCTCGACGGCCACGTTCTTGCCGATTTCGGCGGGGTCGATGTCGACATGGACGATCCGCGCATAGGGCGCGAACGTGGGCACGTGGCCGGTGACGCGGTCGTCGAAACGCATTCCCAGGGCGATCAGCAGATCGGCCGATTGCACGGCCTTGTTGACGTGCTTCCAGCCGTGCATGCCCACCCAGCCGAGGCTGAGCGGATTGGCTTCGTCGATGGCGCTAACGCCTAGCAGCGTATGTGCGACCGGGATCTGGGCCTTTTCGGCGAGTTCCATGAGTTCCGCGGTCGCCTCGGAGATCAGGACACCGTGGCCGGCCAGGATCACCGGTCGCTTGGCCCGGGCAATCTCCTGGGCCGCCAACTTGACCTGGCGTGGATGGCCTTCGAAGTTGGGCTTGAAGCCGGGCAGGTCGACCTTGTCGGGGTGCTCGGCGGTGCAGGCGCCCATGAGAGCGTCCTTGGTCAGGTCGATATGAACGGGGCCGGGCCGGCCGGTCTGGGCGATGTGGAAGGCTTCGGCGAAGATGCGCGGGATTTCGTTGGGATCGCGGACCAGGTAGTTGTGCTTCGTGCAGGGCAGCGTGATGCCCGTGATGTCGATCTCCTGGAAGGCGTCCTTGCCCAGCAGAGACGAGACCACGTTGCCTGTGATCGCGACCATCGGCACTGAATCCAGCATGGCGTTGCCGATGCCGGTGACGAGGTTGGTCGCTCCAGGCCCGGACGTCGCCAGACACACACCCGCCTTGCCCGTGGCACGGGCGAAGCCGTCGGCGGCGTGAGCGGCGCCCTGCTCGTGGCGAACCAGGATGTGGCGCAGTTCCGGGTAGTCGCCCAGAACGTCGTAGAGCGGCAGCAAGACGCCACCCGGGAACCCGAAGACCACATCCGCGCCCTGGCGGAGCAGCGCTTCGCAGACGGCGTCGGCTCCAATGCGCGGCCTCTTCAAGCCGCGCTCGGCAAGACTCTTGAGCTGCAGGCGGCGAGTGTCGGCGAGCATCTCGCGCCGCCCGGCGCTGATCGCCTCGGCACGCTCCGTGCCCGCCCCGGGCATGTGGTTGATCCGCTCACGCTGCTCGCCCGGCGCAATCTGGTCCGTCATCGCCGTTGGCGAACGGCCCGGACCGTCCTTCGTCGTGGCCATGTGCCGCCCTTCCTTTCGTCCTGATCCCTGTTCCCGCTGATGATCGGTGTTTTCGAAGTCGTCGTGCGCATCAAAAAACCCCCGCCGCACCGGCGAGGGTTCCTGGTTCTGGGTCTTGCGCTGGTCGCTAGTCCCTTCTTCCATCCTCCCGCCGGCCGTCGGTAATGAGTACTACTACGCGCTCAATACCGATCTCAATGAACCGAAGGAGTCCGAAGAACGAGAAGTCGATCAGGCCGAGGTCTTCAGCGGGAACCTGGACACGGGTACCATCCGCCTTCACGAGGATGGCGACACGGCGGCGGTTCCTGCTGTTGAAGAGACCCAATTCCGTTTCTCCGTATAAGTGCTGCCTCGGACTTTACAGCCCGCGGCCCGGCGAGTGTACCAGCCCCAGTCAAGGAATGCGATTTGTCGCGACTGCTGGACGGGGTGCCGCTGGAGGTATCGCCCGGCATGTCCGCGACTGTACCGACCAATGCTCGGTTGAACCTGAAAGTGGCGTGCGGCGGTTGCGAGTGGCGGCGCTAGGCGGCTTCCGGCTGCTCCGGGCTGGCGCAGTCCTTGCCGGCCATACGGCCCAGCCGTCGAACCGTGTCCTCGAACGGCTTGAGGGTCACGTCGGCGCCGGAAAACCGTTCGTAGTAGCCGAACGGGTTGTCGAGATCCCGGATCAGGGTCAGGAGGAAGACGAGCAGGAAGGCGATGATCCCGGAGAAGAGCAGGGATTCGTAGAACGGATCCATGCTGATCAGCACGAGGGCCCCGCACAGCGAAACCGTTATCAGCTCGCACAGCAGATAGCCTGAGTCGACGAAGGACGTCTCCCGGATCGTCTCGGTCCGAATCAACGTACGCCGCAGGTTGCTCTGTTCCTGCTTGAGCCGGGCGACGAACGTGCCTTGCGTGACAGGCTGAAGCGCCTCGAACTGATCGGTCAGGGCGTTGAGCCCATCCATCATCTCGCTGGTGTCGATCTTCTTGTAGAACCAGCCGTGGATGTCGTCGCTGAGCTGGGAGATGGCCGTCAGACACGGCCCGATATTGGCCGCCGAGTTGGTGATCCCAATGCCTCGCACCTCCTGGGCCATGTTGTCCAGGCAGGCGCTCAGTTCGCCGGGGATCTTCTCGCTCTCCTTGTAGTCCGCCAGGACCCCGCTGAGCATGAAGCCCATAAGGAACACGTTCGCTCCGACGATGCCTGTGAACAGGGCGTTGAGTGAAACGGGCTCCCAATGAAGAACGTAGTGGGCGACCAGCTTGGCGACGACGATCACAACCACGAAGGCCGAGACCCTTAGAAGGAACAGCAGCCTGGACATTGGTCGGTCACACCTATCACTTCGAGGGTTCGGTCTGAGCAAGCGGTAGGGAAGATTACTCGACGCATGGATGCACGGTCGAGCAGTTCCGAAGGCCGATCCAGCGGTCGCTCCGGCCGGCGCGCGGCCCGCTACGACGTGCGGCGATGGAAGGGCCACCAGGCTCGTTCGCCGATCGTCGCCGTGATCGCCGGCACGAGCAGGCTGCGAACCACGAAGGTGTCGATCAGGACGCCCAATCCCACCATCAGACCTACCTGGAAGAGCAGTTGCAGCGGGGAGCTGACCATCGCCCCGAAAGTCCCGGCCAGGATCAGACCTGCCGATGTGATGACGGTACCCGTCCTCGCCGAGGCAACTCGAATTCCCGACCGGAGATCGCGAGTAGAACTCTCCTCGCGGACGCGCGACATCAGGAAGATGTTGTAGTCGGAACCAAGCGCGACGAGCAGGACAAAGACCATCAACGGGATGAAGTAGTTGATCCCGGCCTGTCCAAAGACGTAACGCAAGATCAGCGTCGACAGGCTGAGACTCGTGACATAGGACAGAAGCACCGTGAGGACCAGATAGATCGGCGCGACTAGGGCCCGTAGCAGGAGGATCAGAACCACCAGGATGCCCAGGATCGTGATGAGGGCCACCCGCAGGAAGTCCGACGAGATGGTGTCCTGTACATCGGCGAATTCCGCGGACGCGCCGCCGACGTAGAACTGAGCCGCTCCGAGGTGGCCCGGATCGGTCGCGACCAGAGCCCGAATGTCCTTCACGGTATCGAAGGATTTCTGATCGTACGGGTTGGTCGAAGTAGTCACGTACAGCCGGGCGATCGTGCCGTCAGCGGAGACGAACGACGATCGCAAGTCCGACGTGGCATACAAGTCGGTCGCGCTGAAAGCTGAGGCCAGGGTCGCGATCTCCGCCGGCAACCGCGCGCGGGCGGCGGTCATGGCAACCT
Organism: Chloroflexota bacterium; assembly: GCA_003158875.1. GTDB lineage: Bacteria > Chloroflexota > Limnocylindria > Limnocylindrales > CSP1-4 > Fen-1039. The sequence continues at coordinate 4,885 of PMLK01000044.1, read as the reverse complement.
GTGTCGCCTGCAGCCCATCACTCGGCGAGATTGCCGTCGGGGCGAAGTAGAAGGGTGTCGGGCGGGCCTTGAACCAGGCCGACAGGTCGCGGATGGAGCCGATGAGCTGTGCGCCCGCGGCCTGATCGGTGCCGGAAAGGAGCGAGTCGACGGCACTCACCGCTCCCCGATACGACTGCTGCGCGGCCGCGTCCGGCAGTGCGGCTCCGAGTTCGGCCAGGTACGACTTGAGCGCGGTCAGCTGTGCGGCAGTGTCCGCGGACGGTCCCGAGGCCGTGCCACTGCCCGGGGCCGTGGCCGTGGCCGTGGCCGCGACGAGCTTCGTCGCGATGCCGTCGAGCTGGTTCGGGACGAGTGCCTCCGCCCGGGCCGACTTGAGCCCCGACGACAAGGTGGCCAGATCCTGGTCGGCGGCCGCGAGATTCGTGGCCGACAGCTTGGGAAAGGCCGTTCCGAGGCCACCGATGTAGGCGGCGGCGGTATCCACTCCGGCGACGCTGGCATCGCCGAGTTCGGCGTTGAGATCCGTACTTGCCGGCTGACCGAACGCCGTGGCCATCTTGGCCAGCTGAACGGAGGGCCGGACCAGGTCGGACACGTTGCCTTCGCCGGTGGGGTCGACCTCACTACGGACTGTCTGTACGTTTGGGATTGCCAGAAGATCCTTCTCGAAGGCACCAATTCCACTTAGCCCCTGCTGCGAGGAGAGGGCCGTCGCGTTGGCTGCCGGAACCTTGACCAGGACGGTCAGCGGCATGAGCTGGCCTTCCGCCAGATGCTGGCTCAGGGTCTCGAAGCCCAGGCGCGATTCGGCGCCGGCGGGCAACTCGTTCAAGACGTCGAAGTTCTCTTTGACCTGCGGCAGGGCCAGCGACGGAACGAGCAGGGCCGCCAGAACCACCACGGTGACAAGCGCGGGACTGCCCGTTATGCGCCGGGACAGGCCGGCCCAGAAACCGCGGTCTTCGTCGGCCGCCGTGTGCGTGCTCTCGTGGAGTGGCCAGAAGAGGCGCCGCCCAAAGATCGCCAGCAGCGACGGCGTCAGCGTCAACCCCGCCAGAAGCGTGACGAGCACCGCCACCGCGAGTGCCGGCCCCGTGGTCTGGATCATCCCGAAACGGGCCACCACCATCGACGCCAAGGCCGACGAATGACCGTGGCTCCGGACGCGGCGATGACCGCGCTGATCCGCCCGACCGTGATCTTGAGAGCTTCGTCGTGGTCGTCGCGGGCCAGCTCCTCTCGGAAGCGCGAGATGAAGAAGATCGTGTAGTCCGTCCCGACGCCGAAGACCAGGACCACGATGAACGAGTCCAAGACCGACGACAACGGCACGCCGGCCTGAGCCATCAGGCCCAGAATTCCGCGCGCGACAAGGAAGGCCGATCCGATCGTCAGCAGCGGCGCCAGGGCCGCCAGCGGCGCTCGATAGATGAGCAGCAGTACCAGGACCACCAGGATGATCGTGACGTACGTGGTCCTGTCGGTGCCCTCCTTGATGGCCATGAGGTAGTCGCGGCCGATTCCCGCCTGACCGGTTATCTGAGCGGTCAGACCAGAAGGCAGGGTGCCCGAGTCGGCTATATGCGCCCGCACGGCATCGATGGCGTCGTTGGTGACCGGTAGGAACGACGGATGGGCCATGTCGAGTTGAGCCAGCTCCACGACGTTGTCCGAGCTGCGGAACATCGAGGCCAGCGAGGGCGTGCTCTCGGCGGTCACGTAGCGAACGATCTCGGCCGGGTGATTCGCGCCCTCTAGGTAACCGCGCAGCCCTTCGATGGCGGCCCGGTCTGCGTCGGTGAGCCCGCCCTGGCGCGAGAAGACGATCAGCGCCACTGCCGGAGCGGTGTCGTTGGGGAAGCCGTCGGCAATGACCTGGCGGGCGGTCAGCGATTCGGCGTCATGGGGCAGGAAGCTCGTCTCGTCCGCGGAGCCGGCCTGCGACAGCGACGGCGCGAAGGCGCCGAACAGGGCCGCGGCCACCAACCAGCCGACGACGAGGAAGTAGCGAAGTCGAAATACGAGGGCACCGAGGCGGTCGAACATCAGAACTCCCGCAAGGGTAATGCCTCGGCTCGACTGGGACGAATCGAGGGCGCGGCAATTTAGAACGAGGCGATAACGAGGCGATTGTAGCCAGCCGGAGTTCTAGTTGGTCGCGGCTCCGTTCAGGGCGGGCCGCGCGGCAGCGGACGCAGCGGTCGGCAAGCCGGCCGGGGCGGCCGAATCGGTCGTTCTCGCAGCCGGCCCTGCTTTCTTGCGGAGCCTCGGAATAGCCACCAGGATCGCCGGGGTGGTGATCCAGAAAACGGGCATCGCTATGCAGGTGGCCACCGGCACAACCCAGCGTCTGTCAGTCCGAGCCCCCCAGACGATGAGAGCGGCCGCTGCGGCGACCCTGAGCCATAGCGGCGGGAACAGGAACGAATACCAGTCGTTGGGGCCGGCGCCCGTCTCCTGCGACGTGGTCAGAAACTTGATCCAGTCGAACCAGGCCCCGGGCGCGACCACGAATGAGACAGCCGCGATTGCTACGGTAGCGCCCAGCGCCCAGGCCAGCGATCGCCACTCACGCCGGACGGCGAACCAGAGCAGCGCGATCCCGGGCGTGACCTTCGTCAGGATTCCGATCGACCAGAGTGCCGGGTACTCGAACCCCAGGACGCAGATCGTGGCTAGCAGGATGTGGACGTTGCCGTGGTACAGCTCCAGCGGGATCGGCAGGAAGATCAGCCAGACCAGCGCCATCCGCCGGGTGAGCCAGACGAAGTTGACCACGAGGAAGCTCGCCCACAACGCATAGAAGAGCCCAAACGGCAGGAAGTGGAACGGCGCCGCGGCCTGGGCGAAGGCGGGCGAGTAGGTGAACGAATCCAGTCCTCCCAGCGGCTCGAGATATGGATGGAAGGGGTCGACATTCCAGTACGCGAACGAGTCGAAGCCGACGATGCTCTTGAAGCCTGGCGTCGCTGGCACGATCAGCATCAGCCAGGCGAACAGGACGTAGCCGAAGATCGACAGCCCCAGGATCGCCGGCTTACGGTATAGCGGCAATCGGGCTCGAACGGGCGCCCAGATCGACCCCACCGCTGCGGTCACGCCGGGGCCCCCTCCGGCAAGACGAACTCGGGCAGGGGCGAGGTTGAGTCGTCGATTCGACCCCAGGCGCCGCTGCGACGGAACTGCCACAGCCCGACCAGTGGTGCGAGCCGGCCGGCCGCCAGGACGGGGCAGGTCACAACCGCGGCGGCGTAGGCCAGCCAGCCCCGTTTCGAGTAGACGGCGTAAAGGGCCGCCAGGCCCGCGATCGCCAGGCGCAGGGCGAAGTCGAGGCCGCCCCAGGACGGCACGATCGCGATCACCCCACCGCCGCTCATCTCCGAGGCCGTCTCCCAGCCGAACGTTCCGATGTAAGCCGACCACAAGTTGGGCGCGATCAGCCAGGAAACCACGCAGAAGGCTAAGAAGAGCGCGCTACCCACGATGATCGGCCGTCTTGTCTCAGGCTTACGGAACCAGAGGTATGGGACGAGAAGAGCCGGCCCGAACTTCAAAGCCGCGGCCCACGGCAGTAAGTAAGCGCCGCGGCGATCGCGCAGTGCGAACATCATGAGCGCCCCGAGCTGGAGCGTCACGTTGCCCTGGCTCAGCTCGATTGCGACCGGAATGAAGGCGCAGGCGACAAGCGAGCCGCGCCACGATCCGACCATGTAGCGCAGGCACAGAATGCCGGAGATGCGCCACAGCCAGGCCACGAGCAGCTCGGGCAAGAACCCGACCGGAACGAAGAGCTGGGCGAACAGCGGGGGGTACTTGTAGGCGCCGAGGTCGTAGACGGTGGCGGGCGCGTACAGGCTCGTGCCATCGACGATGTGGCGTGCGGCCAGCCAGTAGGCATGGGTGTCGTAAGCCAGCCCGCCGTTGGCGAGAATCAGGACCGTGAGGAATGAGACCACAATGGCCCCGCCGGCGGCCAAGCCGGCATCGTAGAGGAGCCGCCTGCAGACAGCCCTGAAACGCTCCGACTGGAAGAGACTCGTTGTATTCATCGACGTGTGGTCGCTACCAAGGCCCCATGGCTCCGAACGCGGACGCTTCAGACAAGGTTAGGCGAATCTGTGCCCGCCGTGGGCCCGCTGAGCGAGGGAGCCACGCTCCGCGGGCAGCAGTACGATTCGGGGACTGACGTCTACACCAGGTTCGAATACGACTCGCTGAGCCTGGCCTTGGCCGGGCTGGCCGACGGCGAGCCGCTCGAGCTGAGGGTCCGGCTCCACAACGGCGGCACCAGACCCGGCAAGGAAGTCGTCCAGGTCTACGTCGCCGACCTCGAGTCGTTCGTTCCCCGCCACGCCGCGCGAGCTCCGGGGCTTCGCCGCGGCACGCCTCGCCCCCGCCAGGATATCGAGCGTAACCTGAGCCAACTCTCGCGGGAGCGGACGGCGCCGTGCGGGAGCCCGCCGTCAACCGCTCACGGCCAGCGCCATGCCTCAGCGCGCCGCGCACCCTCCCGCTCGATCAGGCAGCCCGCACGTAGCCCAACCCGCGACCGAGCCTCAGGGATGGGTCATGGCAGCAAGTTGCGCTCATCTGGTAACCTCGATGACCCCCGCCCACGGTGAGACGGGGCCAGCGAAACGCGAGTGAAACCATGGCAGACAGACCGCGCACTCTTGTCGAGAAGATCTGGGACGACCACGTTGTGGCGTCCGACCCCGGAGCACCGGCAATCCTCGCGATCGATCTTCATCTGGTTCATGAAGTCACGAGCCCCCAGGCCTTCACCGGCCTCCGCGCCCGCGGCCTCAAGGTTCGCCGCCCCGGCCAGACCGTGGCGACCGCGGACCATTCCATTCCGACGACCGATCCGTCGATCCCCATC
>PMLK01000023.1 GCA_003158875.1 Chloroflexota bacterium | reverse complement strand
CAGATCGCCGACAACGCCGGCGACCGCGGCGAGGTCATCGTGGACCAGGTTCGAGCAATGAAGCCAGGCTTCGGCTACGACGCCCTTCACGGCGAGTACGGGGACATGTTCGAGAAGGGCATCGTGGATGCCGCCAAGGTGACCCGATCCGCGCTCGAAAACGCGGCCTCGATCGCCAAGATGGTCCTCACCACCGAGACCCTGATCACCGATATCCCGGAGAAGAAGGAAGCTGCTGCCGGCGGTCACAACCACGGCGGAGAGATGGACTTCTAGCCGCCCCTGCTACGGATAAGTGCCGGCTTGCCGGCGCGAGAAGGCCCCGGGCGACGAGCTCGGGGCCTTCTCTGTGTGCAGGGTGAGACAACCGGTCCGCTGGTCAGCGGTAGGTTGACATGTCGAGAGGTCGCGGCGAACCTCTGCCTCGGTTTCAGGGTCCTATTACCGGGAGATGAGATTTCTCGGAGAATGCTTGTGCCGAGACACCAATCAGGGAGGATTACGCGTTGACACGAATGCCGAAGATGGCTCTCGCCTTTGTAGCCGGTTTCGTTCTCGTGGCTGCAGGTGCCTGTACGGGCGGCGGTGGCTCTAGCGACGCAAAACTGAGCGACCCGAACTCGATCATCAGTGCCGCCATCAACGGCGGTGCCGATATCAAATCGTTCCACATCAAGATCGCGGTGAACGGAACCATCAACGCGGCGGCCCTGAAGTCCGCCACGGCCGATGTCGGGATCCCGGTCACAGGCGACCTGAAGCTGGACGGAACCACACTCGAGGGCGATGTCGACGTAACAAATCAGGCTGCGCATCTGGCCCTAAGCGTTCCGGCTCTGGCGATGCTGGGCAACGTGCCCATCACCGGCGACCTGATCGTTGCTGACAAGGCTCTCTACTACAAGGTCAGCCTGTTGAGCGCCAAGTACTCCAAGCAGGACCTGGGCAGTCTGAGCAGTTCCATTCCCATGGCCATCCCGAGCGTCCTGCCGACCGCCGGCGCGTCGGGCCTGACGGACGAGATCACCCAGTTGAAGAAGCAGATGGACGATGCGGGCGTCAAGGCGACGCTCGTCGGCGTGGACAAGGTGAGCGGCCAGGACGCGTATCACCTCAACGTTTCCGTTCCTCTCGACAAGGTCAATGCCGAAATCGCGGCCGAGGCCAGCGGCGATACGTCCATGAAGCTCGACTCCGCGTCAGTCGATTTCTGGGTATACACGTCCAACAACCGACCCGCCCAGTTCGAGATCAAGGGCGCGTCGTCGTCGCTAGGAAGTCTCGATCTCGTCGTCACGATCACGGACTACGACAAGGCCGTGACGATTTCCGCACCGGCGGCTGGCGACGTCAATCCGTAGCCTGGCAAAGGCGACTTCGTCGCCGACAAATCACACGTAATCGCGGTCAGGAGCCCCGAGGCGCAAGCCCAGGGGCTCCTGACTAGTCCGGGGCCGGCGCTTGTTTCAGGCGCCACCAGCCCCGGTGCGGTTACACTGCAGGACGCCGTAGCGCGCAGGTGCGCCTTGTGCTGACGGTGGAGCGGCCGTGCGGCCACGTGTCGGCATTTCGTGTGGAGGAGTCAGGTGTCTCGTCGGAAGTCACTCGCCGTCATCGTCGCTGGCCTGCTGGCCGTGACGTCGCTCCTGGAAGGTTGCTCGCAAGCCAACCTGACGGACCCGCGCGAGATCCTCAACAAGGTGGACAACTCGATCACCAACCTGCAGTCCGTCCATTTCCATCTCGAGGCGGGCGGCCAGTTCGCGGTCGGCGTTGAGGCCAGTGCCGCCGATACTCCAGTCCCATCCGACACGCCTTCCACGGAACCCTCTGCCAGCACGGAAGCTTCTGCCAGTGCCTCGACTTCGGCGGCAGCTTCCGGCTCTGCCGGGGCCTCTGTCAGCCCCTCGCCGAGTCCCTCACCGACTCCGGAACCGACGGCCAGCCCATCGCCGAGCGAGGCCGCGTCTCCGACCGCAACCCCCACGCCTGTATACACCGCCGTTCCGGTATCTCTGGCGGGCACAGTCGCCGATGGCGACATCGACTTCGGCAAAGGCACCGCTCACGTCATCGGCGGAATGCCCGGCCTGCCCGGCGTCTCCGGCGAGCTGCTCGTAGTTGAGCCCTACGCCTACTTCCGTGGCTATGGCGAGACCAGGTTCCACGAGCAGGGTTCATCGGAATTGGCTGTGGATCCGGCCCTCTCGAGCCAGAGCCTATATATCGTTCAGCAAGTTGTGGCCGCCGCCAGCGACAAGAGCCTCAGCCCAGTCCTGGTTGGCACGGAGCAAGAGCCGGGCGGCTCCTGCTATCACATCCGCGTTAGCGTGACCCAGTCGGCTCTGAGCGCGCAGCTCGCGAATCTCGGCGCTGTTCAGAACCAGGGCACCGGCCAACTGGATCTGTGGATCACCCAGAACGACTTCCAGCTGGAGCGGCTCGAGTTCTCGACCGCGGATCCGGCTGCCGGAACCGCCATCATCCGACTCGTCCTGTCGAACTGGAACCGCGTCGGGATCATCAGTGGGCCTGCTCCGAACCAGGTCGTCACGCCTGCGCCGGTCGCGAGCAACTAGCGATCGTCGGTAGACGGGCGGCCCGGTCGACCGCCCGTACAATCTGCAGGTGAATCCGACATCGTCCCGCGGGCACGACGCCCCGAATGAACGCAACCGCGGCAAGGTGACACGCGACCCCGTCGAGGGCTGGTGGGACATGCCCGCAGACTCGGATTCCGTGGCGCCCGCGGACCCGACCGGCGCACCAACGGCGTCGGACGGCAACGCAACCGCCCCGGCCGGCGCCACAACTGGCGCTGACGGCCGGCAGCTCGTCGGTGTCCTTCCCGAAGATGCCCCGCTGCCGGACGAGGCTCCCCCGGAGGCGTTCGACGGACCGCGCATAGAGCCGCGCGAGCCGTCGCCGTTCGAGCCGTCCCCGGTGGGAGAAGCGGAGCGCCAGGCTGCGGCGGACGCTCTCGCGGAGCGGATTCTGGGCCGGCTCAATCCAGAGCAGGGTCGAGCGGTCACGACGACGGACGGACCGGTTCTCATTCTGGCCGGGGCAGGCAGCGGCAAGACTCGCGTCCTGGCGCATCGAGTCGCCTATCTGGTGGGCGTCAAGGGGGTCCGGCCGTGGCAGATCCTGGCGGTCACGTTCACGAACAAGTCGGCGGCGGAACTGCGGGCCCGAATCATCGGTCTGGTCGGGGAGGAGGCCGGCCGGGAAGTGGCGATGGGTACGTTCCACGCACTGTGCGCCCGCGTACTCCGCCGTGACGGCGGCGCCATAGGCCTGGACCGCCATTTCGTGGTTTACGACTCAGACGATCAGCAGGCCCTGATGAAGCAGATCCTCAAGGATGAGGATCTGCCCATAACCGGTGAGTACAAACCGAGTGCCATCCTGGGCGCGATCTCGCGGGCCAAGAACGAGATGCTCGACGCTGACTTCATCGCGGCCAACGCCCATACACATCGAGAGAGGGAGATCGCCCGGCTGTATCGGCGCTATCAAGCCCGCCTCAAGTCGGCGGCGGCGCTCGATTTCGACGATCTACTGCTCGAGGCCGTGCGGCTCTTCCACGATGCACCGGACGTGCTCGAGCGGTATCAGGGTCGGTGGCGCTACATTCACGTCGACGAGTATCAGGACACCAACCGGCCTCAGTACCTGTGGGTCAAGGCCATGGCCGCCGCTCACGGAAACCTCTGCGTTGTCGGTGACGACGACCAGTCGATCTATTCCTGGCGCGGGGCGGACATCCGCAACATCCTCGACTTCGAAGGCGACTATCCCAACGCGACCGTCATAAAGCTCGAACAGAACTACCGCTCGACTCAGTTGATCCTGGACGCCGCCCATGCCGTGGTGACCCACAACTCGTCGCGCAAAGACAAGAAACTTTGGACGGACAACTCCGGCGGCCGCCAGATCGGCCGCTTCGAGGCTTACAACGAAGAGGAAGAGGCCGAATGGATCGCCCGGCAGATCGAGGATCTGACCGGTGGCCGGGGCTCGGCTCTGACGCGTCGCGCCGACGAGGAGATCGAACGCTGGGACCGCGGCGACGTGGCGGTGATGTACCGAACCAACGCTCAAAGCCGTGCCATCGAAGAAGCGTTCCTGCGCTACGGCATTCGCTACCAGCTCGTTGGCGGCACTCGGTTCTACCAGCGCCGCGAGGTCAAGGACGCTCTGGCGTACCTGCGGATCCTGCGCAACGACACGGACCAGGTCAGTTTCGAGCGGATCCTGAACGTGCCCGCCCGCGGTATCGGCGACAAGAGTCTGGAGGAGTTGCGGGTCGCCGCGGCCGGCGGACGGACGATCGTCGCCCGCCCGAGCGCACCCGATGGATTGCTGGACCTCGACCATGACGCGACGGAACCGGCCTCAGGCTCTGGGTCCGCTCAGGGCTCGGCCTCTGTATTGGACTCAATCCCCGCCGAGCCAACGTACTGGAGCGCCATCGTCGATGGGGCCGAAGGTCGTCTCCCGACGTTGGGGTCGCGGGCGCGAACGTCGCTGGCCGGATTCGCGACTCTGGTCACGCGCCTTCGCAGCCGCATAGGCGTGCTGCCGTTGCCGGAGTTGCTCGATGCCGTCCTCGAGGATTCCGGCTATCGGGCCATGCTGGCCGACGGCTCCGAAGACGGCGAGGAGCGCTGGAACAACCTGCTCGAGCTGCGTTCGGTCACGACCCGCTACGACGACTTGACGCCCGACGATGCTCTGGACAGGTTTCTGGAGGAGACCGCTCTCGTCGCCGACCAGGATTCCTACGAAGCCGGTGCCGACGCCGTGACGCTCATTACCCTCCATGCCGCCAAGGGCCTCGAGTTCCCCGTCGTGTTCATCGCCGGGCTGGAGGAAGGCGTCTTCCCGCACAGCCGCTCGCTCGATGACGAGAAGCAGCTAGAGGAAGAGCGACGGCTCGCGTACGTGGGCATAACTCGGGCCAAGCGGCGGTTGTTCCTCTCTCATGCCGCTCGCCGCGCGACGTGGGGCCAGGGCGGCCTATCGGTTCCGAGCCGGTTCCTGTTCGAGATTCCGGCGGAGTTGATGAGTGGCCCGCGCCTGGGCGCAGTCGCCGACTTCGACGACGATGTGGGTCAGATCGACCCGGAGATGATCTTCGGCCGGCGCCAGTCGAGCCGCTTCGGGACGCCCATCGGGGCCGGCGGTGGGGCGTGGCGGACCGGCAGCGGTCGGCCCGGTGCCCCGCGGCCCGGCGAGCAGTTCCAGCCGAGCCGCGACCTGGGGGCGCGCCGCGATGCGTATCGGGCCGGCGCGCGGTCAGGTAGCCTCGATGCCGGCGCCCACGCGGACGGCGACCAGGACGTAGTTGTCGAGGGAAGCGGCGCGCACTGGGACGGCGAGGACCGTGGACTCGGCGCGAAACCGGGCCAGGCGCGGCCGCCGATCGCCTCCCGACCACGCATTCCGGGTGAGCGGCAGTTTCGCGACGGCGACCGCGTTCGTCACGCCCGGCTCGGCGACGGAATCGTCGTCACCTCGAAGTTGACCCGCAACGACGAGGAAGTCACCGTGGCCTTCTCCAACGGCGGCGGCATCAAGACGCTGCTGGCAAGTATCGCCAACCTGGATCTGATCGGGTAGCACGGTCCGGTTCCGCCATTCGTACCTCGGCTATGCAGTACCGGGAATAGCGAGTAAAGTGGATGACGTTGACCATGTAACTCGGAACTAGAGGCGGACAGGTTGGCTTGAGTCCGCACTCAGGTGGCATGTCGCCGCCGCCTTGGGTCCCACGTTCGCGGGAGTCCGACCGAAGGGCATCACTCCGGAATGACCGGGCCGGTTAGATTTCGCCGGCAGATTGCTCGAAAGGCGCCATGACTGCACGCAACGTTTTCGTCGCTACTTACCCTCCGCGTCGCTGCGGCATAGCCACTTTTACCCTGGATCTTGCCGGTGCGTGCGGCGATGCCGCGATTGCCGTGCTGCATTCACCGGACGGTCCGGACGTCTATCCGAGCGAGGTCAAGCATCGGATCCGCCGCGACGTCCGAGGTGACTACGTGCGTGTGGCTCGGGCTCTGAACGACTCTGACGCGCGGGTCGTCTCGGTTCAGCACGAATACGGAATCTGGGGCGGAGTGGACGGCTCATACGTGCTCGATTTCGTCGCCGCGCTGACCAAGCCTGTGGTCTCGACGCTCCATACCGTTCCACAGCACCCTTCGCCCGGCCAGCGCCGCGTCCTGATGAGCCTGATCAGGGCCAGCGCCGCTTCGGTCGTTATGTCGCGGTCTGCGGCCTCCCTGCTGGAGCGTGTCTACGGTGTGGACAAAACGACCCTGGACGTTGTGCCGCACGGAGTGCCGCACCTGCCTTGTGCAGAGCCCGACTCGATCAAGCCCAGACTGGGCATGCCAATCGCGCCGATGATTCTGAGCTTTGGGCTCCTGGGGCCGGGCAAGGGCTACGAGGCCGTGATCGAGGCAATGCCGTCGGTCGTGGCGGCCGACCCGACCGCCTATTACGTGATCCTCGGCGCCACTCACCCGGAACTGCTGCGGCGCGAAGGCGAGGCCTACCGAAATGGGCTCAAAGAGCGGGCGGTCAGGCTGGGCGTGGCCGATCACGTCAACTTCGTCGATCGTTTCGTCACCCGTGCCGAGCTGGGAACGTGGCTCACCGCGGCCGACATCTTCGTAACTCCGTATCCCAACCCCGATCAGATCGTGTCTGGAACCCTGGCGTACGCAATGAGCGCCGGCAAGGCGATCGTGTCGACCCGTTACAGCTATGCGGTCGAGATGCTCGAAGCGGGCCGTGGTCTGCTTGTACCGTCCAGTGCAAGCGACGATCTCGGAGGAGCCCTCATCGGACTGATCGGCGATCGCGGCCTGAGGGCCAGACTGGGCAGAAAGGCGTACGAGTTCAGCCGGACGATGATCTGGCCGGAGGTCGGAGCGCGGTATAGACGTATCTTCGATCGCGTTGGTGCCCTCGATACACGTGAACTCGTAGCTGCGGCCAGCCTCGGTTCGTCGATGGAATCGCATGAGATGGGCGTGGTTCGTGCTTAACCGAAGCATGGGCGCCACCGAAGACCAGGAACCTGCCAGACCGCTCTACGACGTATCGCGCATCCATCTCGAAGCCATGACCACAGAGATTGGGGTGTGGCAGCACGCACGTGGATCGGATCCAGATCCGCGGTTCGGCTACTGCACCGACGATGTGGCTCGAGCGCTCGTCGTGCACGTGCTGCAGTCGCGCGAACTCGGCTGGCGGGCGGTTGACGAGTCGGCCGCCGGATGCGTCAGGTTTCTAACGGCGGCGTTCGACCGCGTCACCGGCAGGTTCCTCAATTTCCGCGACGCGGATGGGGAGTGGCTCGACGCCGAGCCTTCCGAAGACTGCCACGCCAGAGCCTTGCACAGTCTGGCGATGCTGATGGCCCAGATCCCCGGCACGGAGCTGGCCGACCGTGCCCGCGACCTGTTCCTGCTGTCGCTCCCGGCAGCTTTGACGTTCCGGGCGATTCGACCAATTTCGGCGGCGCTCCTCGCCACCGACATCGTGATCGAGGCCGGTGTGGCGCCGTCTGCTGCCCCCGTCTTCGACAAGCTGGCCTCGCGGCTGATCGATGACTGTGACCAGCTTGACGGCGACTGGCCCTGGCCGGAGCCGGTGCTTACATACGAGAACCCCATCGTGCCTCGAGCGCTGCTTGCGGCCGGAGCCCGTACCGGGCGGCAGGCGGTGGTAGAGACCGCTTGCTTCGTGCTCGACTGGTTGATCGAGGTTCAGATATCCGAGTCGGGCAACTTCTCACCGATAGGCAACTCAGAATGGTGGTGGCCGGGGAAGACCCGGAGCCGCTTCGACCAGCAGCCGATCGAAGCCGCGACCATGGTCCTGGCGGCCACCGACGCGTTCCATGCCACCGGGTACGACCGGTACGAGAGAGCGGCCGAGGCTGCGTACGCCTGGTTCCTCGGCGACAACGACGTCGGCGTTCCGCTGGCCGATCCGGCAAGCGGCGGCTGCTTCGACGGCCTCAACCCGAGGGGTGCGAGTATCAATCAGGGCGCCGAGTCGACGCTGATGTGGCTCACAGCGCTGGAAACCATGCGCGAACTGCGGCATTCGAGCGAATCCGGCGGATGGCGCGAACGGCGTGCCAAAAGACAGCCGACGCGCTCACTCGCGACTGCGCCTTTGAGGCACCCGGAATGACGCTGAGCAACGGTCGCAAGCTCTTCGTCCGCCACCCTTCGAACCCGATCGTCACAGCCGATGATCTGCCGTATCCGGCCAATACGGTCTTCAACCCGGGTGCGGCGCGGGTCGGCGAAGAGACCGTCCTCCTCCTGCGCGTGGAGGACCTTCGCGGCATCTCGAGGCTTCACGTCGCTCGTAGCACCGACGGGTTCGGCGACTGGCGACTCGATGACGAAGCGCTGCTGGCCCCCGATGCCGGCCACCCTGAGGAGGTCTGGGGTTGCGAGGATCCGCGCCTCGTGTACTTGCCCGAACTGAAGCAATGGGCGATCACCTACACCGCATATAGCGGTCGTGGCCCGCTCGTCTCACTGGCAGTGACGAACGACTTCCGGGAGGTCCGCCGACTGGGACCCGTTATGCCGCCCGACGACAAGGATGCGGCTCTCTTCCCCCGTCGCTTTGACGGCCGCTGGGTCATGATTCATCGGCCTGCGCCGATACAGGGCCCGGCCAACATCTGGATCTCGTATTCGCCCGACCTTCGCCACTGGGGCGACCACTCGGTACTGCTCGAGGCTCGTGAAGGGGCGTGGTGGGACGCCGGAAAGATAGGCCTCGGCCCGCCGCCTCTGGAAACGGACGATGGCTGGTTGCTCATGTATCACGGAGCTCACCAAACCGCATCCGGCCCGATCTATCGCGTCGGCCTTGCGCTGCTCGACCTCGACCACCCCGAAATCGTCTTGCGCCGGTCGGATGAATGGGTCATGGGTCCAGTCACTTCGTACGAGTCCGTCGGTGACGTCGACAAGGTGATCTTCCCCAACGGCTGGGTCCTGGACCATGACGCCGATCAACTGCATCTTTACTACGGTGCAGGGGATTCCGTAGTCGGACTGGCCACTGCCCGGTTCAGCGAAGTAATGGCCTACGTGAAGCAGTGCCCGCTGTATCACCATCGCCGCGTATCCGACGACGGCACCGTACGGAACACCTGGGCTCCGCTCTCGGCAGTTGCGGAACTGCCGGGTCATCACGAAGGCGTGTTGTAGCTCGGTCCGAGTCCGTTCGCGACGAGTAGCGCGAGTCCGTACACAAGGTCGTCCGATCGGGGAGAATCGAGCCGCACTCGGTTCTTGCATGGAAGGCGGGCGATGGGCGAGTCGGATCTGGCGGACGGGCTCGATATAGGGCTGCCGGTTGCGGAAGAAGCGGTCGAAGCTGCCCGCTCACTCGGCGAGGCCGCGGCCGGGCGCCGCCGTGACGAGTTGGTGCCGACAATCCGGCGAGCCAACGAGCTCTATTACGTTTCCGATTCGCCCGACCTGAGCGACGCTGAGTACGACCGGCTCATGCGCGAACTCGTGGCCATCGAAACCGCGTTCCCGGGGCTCGTCACTCCCGACTCCCCGACGCAGCGAGTCGGCGCCGCACCCACCGGCGCCTTCGGTGAGGTCGTTCACGACCGGCCGATGCTGTCGCTCGGCAATGTCTTCGACGAGGACGAGTTGCGAGCCTTCGACGCGCGCGTCAGACGCGGCCTGGGGCTTCCGCCTGCTCCGGAGTCGGCGCCGGAATTGCGATACGTAGCCGAACTCAAGATCGACGGTCTGGCCATCTCGCTGCGCTACGAACGCGGGCGATTCGTTCAAGGCGCGACGCGCGGCGATGGCGCAACCGGTGAGGACGTGACGGCCAATCTGCGAACGATCTCGGTGCTGCCGGAGCGGCTGCGGGAACCCGTCACGATCGAGGTCCGCGGCGAGGTCTACATGCCCAAGGCGGAATTCGCGCGGATCAACGCCGAACGAGAAGAAGCCGGGCTAGCGACGTACGCCAATCCACGCAACAGCGGCGCCGGGTCGCTCCGCCAGATCGACTCGCGTGTGACCGCGTCCCGGCGGCTGGCGTCGTGGACGTATCAGCTGATCGACGACGGGGCAACGGGCGAGGGCTCAGCTACGGGCGGTGCCCCGGGCGGGGTCGGTGCCGCGGGCGGCGCCGGTGCCGGCATCGGGGTGCGCAGCCAGTCGGAGGCGCTCGCCCGACTCGCCGCCCTGGGACTGCCGGTCAATCCGGACCGGGCGGAAGGGCTCGACATCGACGGCGTGTGCCGCTTCCTCGACGAGTGGCGGGAGAAACGCCACGGCCTCCCGTACGAGACGGACGGGGTCGTCGTCAAGGTCGACAGCTACGAACAACAGCAGCGGCTGGGCATGGTGGCTCGGGCACCGCGCTGGGCGATCGCCTACAAGTTCCCGCCGGAACAGGTGGAGACGGTTCTCGAGGACATCGTCCCGTACGTCGGCCGAACCGGGACGCTGACGCCAGTGGCCCACATGCGTCCGGCGAAGGTCGCCGGTTCGACGGTCGCCCGCGCCACTCTCCACAACCTCGACGAGGTTCGGCGCAAGGACCTGCTCATCGGCGATTGGGTCGTTCTCCAGAAGGCCGGCGACGTCATTCCCGAGGTCGTGCGATCGATTCCGGAGCGCCGAACCGGCGCCGAGCGGGTATTCGAGATGCCTGCCGCTTGCCCGGTCTGCGGAACGGCTGTAGTGCGCGACGAGGGCGCGGTTCGCCACTACTGCCCAAACCCGCGTTGTCCTGCCCGGCTCAGCCAGGAATTTGCCCATTTCGCGGGTCGCGGCGGCATGGACATCGAGGGCGCGGGCTGGGCCGTTCTGGAGCAACTCCTCGAGCGAGGCCTGGTGAAGACTCGCGGCGACTTCTACCGGCTCACGGTGGAAGACCTTGAAGGGCTCGACCGCTTTGGCCGCAAGAGCGCCGAGAACCTGAAGACGAATATCGAAAAGTCGCGTCGTCGCCCGCTGGCGCGCATCCTGAACGCGCTGGGCATTCCCCAGGTGGGCGAGACCACCGCGATTGACCTGGCCAGCTGGATCGCTTCCCGCTGGCCGGCCGAAGCGATGGACGCTGGGGAGTGGACCGCGCTCGTAGCCCGGCAACTAGCGGGCGTCACGGCCGAGGAACTCAGGGAAGTGCCGGGGATCGGGCCGGTGGTGGCTGCGGCCGTGGCCGGCTACTTCGCAGCGCCCGAGACGGCGCTCGTACTGGACGACCTCGTGGCCGCCGGAGTAGTCGCCGAGCCGCCCGCCAGACGAGTGGCTCCGGGGAGTGGCTCCAGCAGCGTCACCGGCGAAGGCGGCGAAGGCGGCGAAGGCGCCGAGCAGGGCAGCGGCGAGGCGAGGCCGCTCGAAGGCAAGACCGTCGTGGTTACAGGCACGCTCACGGGCTGGGACCGCGCCGCTGCCGAGGAAGCGATACGCGCCGCCGGCGGCCGACCTGCGGGCTCCGTGTCGAAGAAGACTTCGTACGTCGTGGTCGGCGAGAATGCTGGCTCCAAACTCGCCAAAGCAGGGGATCTGGGCGTGCCGGTACTCGACGAGGAGGGCTTCCGCCGGTTGCTGGCCGGCGAGTAGAACGACCCGCCGCGGAGCGGCCGCGCCACAACGTATGAGCGACAGAACCTGCCGAAAACCCGTTGTTAACGGGCATCTGTCATTCTGTGACCATGAAAAGCATCGAAACTGCGCCACGTAAGCGCATTGGGCTCGTCGCCCACGACAACAAGAAGCAAGACATGATCGAATGGGCTCGTTACAACCGCGGCATGCTCGAGGCCCATGACCTCGTCGCCACGGGAACGACGGGCAACATGCTCAGACGCGAGTTGGACCTACCGGTCGAGCAGCTGCAATCCGGGCCGCTCGGCGGCGATCTCCAGATCGGGGCGATGATCGCCGACGGCATGATCGACATGCTGATCTTCTTCTGGGATCCGCTGGAACCTCAGCCGCACGACACGGACGTGAAGTCGCTGCTGCGGATCGGGGTCGTGTGGAACATCCCGGTCGCGTGCGACCGGGCCTCGGCTGACTTCATGATCAGCTCGCCCCTTATGACCGGCGCGTACCAGCGGCACATCCCGGATTACACAGCTCACAACGAGCGAAGCGTGCCCGTTGACATCGGCGACACGGACGACGATCCAGCGGCCACGTCGACTTCGCCGACAGCTGAGGCGGTTTCGGCGAACTAGCTCTCGCCACGGAGCGCTCCCGGCGGTTGCCCGACGCTCACGACGACCACCAGCGGTCCCCAGGACCATGAGGACTGGAGAACGTTTGGCGAACTCAGAACGCAGGTTTCCCCAGAGGACCATTCGTCACAGCCCTTCCTCCGTCGTTTCGGAGGCGTTCGACGGTTCAGAGCATCTGGGCTTCCCAATGGGCGTATTCATTGGTGCGTTGGAAACGCGTGAACCTATGCGCCTGTTTGCCAACGAGCAAATGTCAGGGGTTTCTGACAAGTCTCGTGAGGTCGAACCAGCCGGGTGTGTCGATTGGCCGGCCGTCCCCGGCCGCCAACGGCAAGACCCTGGAACCGTCCAGAGCCGCGCATTGGTTGCCCGGAAGAACGACGGCGATCGGCGTTCTGCTGCCGAACAGGATTGAGCGTGCCGGCGTGGACCAGGCGTCGAGCACCGTGCCCTGGCTGCCCTGGATGTCCGCCTGGGTAACACAACCGCTGGTGCCGGAGTCGATGGCATCCGTCAAGGCCGCGTCGAGTCGTTGGACGCTCAACCCTTGCACGACCATGATCGCCGCGAAGCCGGCCGCAGCAGTCACGGCGGCAATTTGGCGCCAGTTCAAGTCGGCGGGTGCGGACCGGCGGCCGTCGAATAAGGCCACGATTGCCATCGGGACAATTACGACTGGAGTGAAGATACGAAAATCGAGAGCGCCGTCCCAAAGCGTCGGACTAGCTGCCCAAGGCACCAGGGACGCTAAAGCAAGAAATTGGCACGCGACCCCGGTTGCGGCCAGCAGCGTGCGATGACGCGAGCGATCGCCAAGAGCGATTAGGGCCGCACCGATGGCGGAGCTTCCGATTGCGACCATCGGACCGCCCCACACGGCGTTCATGAAACCGGTGTGGATCACTCCGGTCGTGATCTGGTGGGATTCGTATGGGTCGAAGCTCCACCACGCGTTGGCCACTGCGCTGACCAACAAGACGGCCGTGAGCATCGCTTCTCGTTTCCGGCGGCCCAGGAGGCAGACGACCAGCACGCCGGCCATGAGGACGACACCATAGGGGTGAGCGACGGCTGCGAAGAGGCCAGAGATGGCGATCACGAACCAGGCAAGTCGGTCTCCGCGTTCGACGCCCACGATCGCCGCCAACAGTGCCGGCCACACCAGCTGAGCGGACTGCAGTGCCTCGCACGTGGCGTTGACCTGTCCTGGGAGGGTGGCGACAAGAACTGCCAGAACCGGCCAGACGAACATATGTCGGTGACCCCGTCGGAGGACCACCCAACTCGCGATAAGGGCCAGCAAGGGGACGGCCATGTATGTCATCCCATACATCAGGCGAAGGAGCGGAAGCTGGTCGGTGAATCGCTGGGCGATGAGAGTCGGCGCTTGGGTGATTGCGTTCACGAAGCGAAGGTGCGGCTCGAATGGCTGCTGTGATTCGAGTGTGTTGAACAGGTAGTACGACCCGTCCCAACTTACCGCCATGTTGGACAGTGCGCCGTACAAGGCGCCAAACCCGGCCACGACAAACACGATGACGGGATTCAATATCAGCTGCGCCGTGCGACCCCGAACGCTCATTCGGCCCCCTGTGAAGTTGGTTCGACGATAGATTCTAGTTGCCGCAAGGAATGCCCGCTCTATGGTCCACTCGGGTTTGGCCTCGGTTCGGTATCATCGCGGCATGGCCAACCTGACCCGTGCCGATGTCGAGCACGTTGCGTTCCTCGCTCGCCTCGGTCTCACCGAGGCTGAGATGGCTCGCCTCGAGGGTCAGCTGAACCATATCCTCGAGCAGTACGCCATCCTCCAGACGCTCGATACGGAGCACATTCCGCCGACGGCACAGACCATCGAGCTGGCCAACATCCTGCGCGAAGACGTCGTCCAGCCGTCGATTTCCGTGGACGAGGCCCTCTCGAATGCCCCCGAGCGAAGCGCATCGGGCCATTTCGTGGTGCCGGCGATTCTCGGCGGCGAGGGCGGGGCGTAGCGATGGCGGATCCGACGCGACTCCATGCCTATGAAATGGCCACGCTCTTGCGGAGTGGCGAAGCCTCATCGCGTCAGCTGACCGAAGCCCACCTCGCTGTCGCCGAGAAGCAGAACCGGGCCCTCAACGCCTGGCTGGCGATCGATCGCGAGGCGGCCCTGGCCCAGGCCGATGTCGCCGACATGCGCATCGCCGAAGCGCGCCGGTCCGGCGCCGATGCCCTGGCTCGCCTTCACCCGCTGTGCGGAGTGCCCGTCGGGCTGAAGGACCTTGTGTCGGTGAAAGGCGGCCAGGCCACCGCCGGCTCGAAGATTCTGGAAGGCTACCGCGCCCCGTTCGACGCCACGGTGACGGCCCGCCTGCGCGAGGCGGGCGCCGTGATCATGGGCAAGACGAACATGGACGAGTTCGCGATGGGCAGCTCCACGGAGCACTCGGCCTACGGTCCAACCGCCAACCCGTGGAACCTGGGGCGCGTCCCCGGCGGCAGCTCGGGTGGCTCCGCGGCGGCCGTGGCCGCTTATCACGCCCCGGTTTGCATCGGCACGGACACGGGCGGCAGCATCCGCCAGCCCGGTTCCATGTGCGGCGTCGTGGGGATGAAGCCCACATACGGCCGCGTCAGCCGCTATGGCATCGTGGCCTTTGCCAGCAGCCTGGATCAGATCGGGCCGTTCGGGCGTGACGCGCGAGACGCCGCCGCGCTGCTGCACGCCGTCTCGGGCCGCGACGAGCGCGATGCCACGAGTGCGCCTGTGCCCGTCCCGGCGGAACTGCTCGATCTGCCGTCGAGCGACGACGAAGCCGCCGCGTATCTGAAGGGCCTCCGCATCGCTCTGCCCAAGGAGTACTTCGTCGCCGGAATGGACCCGGGCGTCGCGGCCCGTATTCACGAGGCGGTGGCGACCATGGAACAGGCCGGTGCGATTGTCGAGGAAGTCTCGCTGCCGCACACCGAATACGGCCTGGCCGCTTACTACATCATCGCCCCGGCCGAAGCGAGTTCCAACCTTGCCCGCTTTGACGGGGTTCGGTTCGGTCTGAACGACCGCACTTCGGGCGAGTTCATCGCGGATTACCTGCGAACACGCGGCGCCGGTTTCGGACCCGAGGTCAAGCGCCGCGTCATGCTCGGCACGTACGCTCTGTCGGCCGGCTACTACGACGCCTATTACCTCAAGGCCCAGAAGGTCCGGACGCTCATCAAGTCGGACTTCGACGCCGTATGGGCGGCCGGCTTCGACGCCATCTGCGCGCCGACGAGTCCTGTCACAGCTTTCCCGCTGGGCGCCAAATTGCAGGATCCCGTGGCCATGTATCTCGTCGACGCCTGCACTCTCCCGCTGAATTTGGCGGGTCTGCCGGGAATGTCCATCCCGGCCGGTCTCGCCGACGGCCTGCCCGTCGGTCTCCAGGTCATTGGAGCGCCGTGGAGCGAGTTGTCGATGCTACGTCTGGCCCGCGCATATGAAGGGATCACGGCCAGAGCACCCTGGCGGGCGTTGGAGCCCGCCGAACTTGAGTTGACCGACGATCCCACTACGCCCAGCCCGATCGAGCGGATGGAGCGCCTGACGGCCACATCCGCCGGGGCGGGCGACCAGTCCAAAAGGACCTGACGATGACCACGCCCATTACCAGCAACCGGCTCAAGACGGACCCGTCGCTTCTGAATTCCGAAGCCGAGCCGGAGCGGCCGCCGCTCTCGACTCGCGTCCTCGCTCGACGCGTGGATGAGGTTCCGCGTTCCGGTATCCGCCGCTTCTTCGACATCACCGCCACGATGACCGACGTCATCAGCCTCGGGGTAGGGGAGCCAGACTTCGACACGCCGCAGCAGGTCATCGAGGCCGGGGTCCACAGCCTGCAGTCCCGTAGGACTCACTACACCAGCAACTACGGCACGATCGAGTTGCGCCGCGCGCTGGCCCACCATCTCGAGCGGCTGTACGGCGTCAAGTACGACCCGTCGGAAGAGATTCTGATCACAGTGGGTGCGTCGGAAGCGCTGGACATGGCGGTCCGGGCCACCCTGGATCCGGGCGACGAAGTCATCCTCCACGAGCCGTCCTACGTCTCTTACCGGCCGGCGGTCGTGTTCGCTGGCGGAGTCCCCGTCGGGATCGACACCACAATCGACCAGAACTTCTCGCTTGATCCGGCCAAGGTGGAGGCGGCGATCACGCCGCGGACCAAGGCGATTCTGCTCAACTACCCCTGCAACCCAACCGGCGCGGTGCTCGATCCGGAAGTGCAGGACGAGATCGCCCGCATCGCGGTTCGCCACGATCTGCTCGTCTACAGCGATGAGATCTACGATCGTCTGGTGTACGGCGGCTACCAGATGCGCACCATGTCCTCGCTGCCGGGGATGCGCCGCCGGACGATCCTGATGGGCGGCTTCTCCAAGGCGTATGCCATGACGGGCTGGCGAATCGGCTACATCTGCGCTCCGTCGGAGATCCTCGAGGGGATTCTCAAGGTCCACCAGTACATGATCATGTCCGCGGCCACCGTGGCCCAGGACGCGGCCCTGGAAGCGCTCAAGACCGGCGAACCGGACGTCGCCATGATGCTTGCCCAATACGACCGCCGCCGCCGGCTGCTGGTGGACGGTTTCAACGAGATCGGCTTGACCACGTTCGAGCCGCGCGGCGCGTTCTACACCTTCCCCCAGATCACGTCCACCGGTCTCACGAGCGACGAATTTGCCGAGCGGCTGATCCGCGAGGAATCGGTGGCCGTGGTTCCGGGCACGGCGTTCGGTAGTGCGGGCGAGGGCCACATTCGCTGCTGCTATGCGACGAGCGAGGCGGAGCTCAGGGAGGCTCTGGTTCGAATCGAGCGCTTCGTGAAACGGTGCAGGGACGAAGCGTGACAACCGCGCCCGCAGAGGCCGCCAAAGGCGCGCTGGCACGCTACGAGGCCGTGATCGGCATCGAGATTCACTGCCAGCTCAAGACCGCCAGCAAGATGTTCTGCGGCTGCTCCACCGACATCGATGGAGCAGCTCCGAACAGCCACACTTGCCCGGTCTGCCTGGGTCTGCCCGGCACGCTGCCGACAATCAACAAGTCGGCTGTGGAATGGGTCATCGCCGCCGGTTTCGCCATCGAGGCGCAGACCCCGCCGGCCACGCGTTGGGATCGCAAGAACTACTTCTACCCCGACATTCCCAAGGGCTACCAGATAAGCCAGTATCAGCTGCCGCTGGCGGCCAACGGTCGCTTGACCTTCGATACCAGCGCAGGGCCGGTCACGGTCAGGATTCGGCGGGCGCATCTCGAGGAGGACACGGGGCGGCTGATCCATCAGGAGATGGCCGGACGCCGGGCGAGCCTCATCGATTTCAACCGGTCCGGCATGCCGCTCATGGAGATCGTCACCGAGCCTGATATCAGGACGGCCGAGCAAGCTCGACGCTATGCCGAGGAGCTGCGGCTGCTGATGCGCACGATCGGAGCTTCGGACGCCGAAATGGAGAACGGCCAGATGCGCGTCGAGGCCAATGTCTCGATTCGTCCGATCGGCCGCGAGGCTTTCGGGACGCGCGTCGAAGTCAAGAATATGAACTCCATGAAGGCTGTAGAACGGGCGATTGGCTTTGAGATTGAGCGTCAGGCCGAATTGATCGACGGCGGGGACAAGGTTCGCATGGAAACCCGCGGCTGGGACGAGCCCAGTCAGTCGACGTACCATATGCGGCCCAAGGAAGAAGAGAACGACTACCGCTACTTTCCCGAGCCGGACCTACCGCCACTGATGACGACCCCGGAATGGCTGGCGGAAATCGCGACCCGCATTCCGGAGTTGCCGTCGGTGCGGCGGGCGCGGTACACGGGCGAGTTCGGTCTGTCCTCATACGACGCCAATGTCCTGGTGAACGACGCTTCCGCCACGGCCCTGTTCGAAGGGGCGCTGGCGGTCGGAGCTGGAGTGTCCCCCAAGCTGCTCGCCAACTGGGTGACGGGCGAGTACCTCCGACTGGCCAAGGGCGATGCCGGCGGTGGGTCGGTCGATCCGGTGGAACTGGCCGCTCTCGCCAGGCTCGTAGCGGACGGCGCCATCTCAGGCACGAACGCCAAGGAAGTACTGGCCGAGCACTACGCCTCGGCCGCCCCCGTTGCCTCGATCGTCGAAGCGCGCGGGTTCCGCCAGATCTCGGACTCCGGGGCGCTCGGCAAGGCCATAAACGACGCGCTGGCGGCCAATCCCGCCGCGGTCGCCGACTATCGCGCCGGCAAGGCCGCTGCCGTAGGGTTCCTCGTCGGCCAGGTCATGAAGGCCACACGGGGTCAGGCCAACGCAGCCATGGTCCAGACCGCTCTCCGCGAGCGCCTGGAAGCGGCCGAATAGGGCGGGGAAGGGCGGCGATGGGCGTGATCAATCTGGTCTGCTGGGCACTCGGCGTAGTTCTGATCGTCGTGGGTTACCAACGCGCCCGCGGCCCTTGGGCGCGGTATCAGGAGCTGAAGGCCCAGGAGGCGAACCTGGCCCGCTACGAAACGTGGCGTGGCAAGCGGGTGCGAGACGAGGGACCCAGCGCAGCGTCGATCATGGCTCAGGAGCTCCGACGCCGGGCCCAGATCGGCGGTTCCATCGTGGCCGTGGGTTTCGTCTTGCTCGTAGTGGGGTTCGCGGTTCACTAGGCCGTCTACGTAGGAAGTACCGGACTCACCTGGTCCGAAGGTGAGCCCATCCGGTGCAACGGTGGGGTCAACGGCAACGGCCCGAAGCGGTGTCACAATGCGGCGGTCAGCTTCCATCGAGGTTACTCGACGGACACGGACTGCGAACACGAACATTTCAGGCAGCACTCACGACGCCGGCCCTTGGGTCGGCGTCGTGAGTTAACGCGGAGCGCCAAGGTTGCTCGGAGCCCAGGAAGCCGCCCGGCCGAGAGAATGAGGATTGCCCGCCGACAGGAAGCCGGTCACCCTCGCGGAAGCCTTCGCAGCTCAATCGCGGTGCAGCGATCCATCACAACGACGAGTCCGCCCGCAGCGGCGATGCTCGCAGCCTCCCAGTTGACGATTCCGAGCTGCAGCCACAACGCCCGAGCTCCGACGGCGACAGCTTCGCGGGCAACATCCGCTGTGAACTCGGCCCGTCGGAATACGTCGACGATGTCGATATGGCCGCCCAGCGCCTCGGCCGCTTCCGCCAGTGTCGCTACGGCGGCAACCCCCAGGACTTCGGATTCGCCGGGGTTCACGGGAACGCAGCGGTAGCCCGACGCAAGAAGAGTCCGAAATACTCCATGCGAGGGCCGAGTCGGGTTGGAGGATGCCCCAACCACGGCGAGAGTGCGGGATGAGCGAAGCAGTTCGGCGGTGCCCGCGTCATCGAGAAGCATCGGTCCGTCGGCTGAGTCGCCGGGGATCATGCGACCGGCACCGGCGATGACGTCGGGACCGATAACCCGATCGTGCCGGGCGAAGCTATCGTGCGGTTCGCCAGTGCTCCCATGACGGCGTTGAGCTTCGTCTGGAATCCGTCCGGCAGGTCCACATGGAAGTCGCTGATCGAGAGGCCGCCGCTGGCGACATCGGCGATGGTCTGGTGAGGCATCGATCTGCCCGCGGCGAGTGTTGCAAGGGCCTCGGAAACAGCGGTGTCGTATCGGTTCAGCACACTCGCGATCAGGCACGACTGCACATCGGGAACCGTCTGCCAGGCGTCCGTCGCGAAGGCCACGAGCTTCGCGCCCGCGGCACAGGCCTGGCGAAGAGCGCCGATGCCCGACAAGCTGGGTGTGGCCACGATGACATTGCTGCCCGCCTTGACGAGCCCGGCCGCGGCAGTCCGTCCCTTAGACGGCGAGTCCGCGCTGCCGGCATAGGCAACGGAAACGGTGTTGCCCGTGCCGGCCTCGGACGCCCCGGCTTTGAGTCCGGCCGCGTAATTCGCGGCGCTTGGGTCCGACGTAGTGTCGCCGACGATGCCGACCCGGCCGCCGGCGGCGAAGGTCGCGGCCACGTAGCCGGCAAGATAGCCGGCCTCGGCCTGGTCGAAGACTATGCCGTGAACGTTGGCCGGAGCCGAATCGTCGACCGTGACGTCCAGCTCCAGGAATTGCGTAGCGGGGTGAGCGGCAGCGGCCTTGGCAACCGCAGCGGATGCGTCCGTCCCGACCGTGACCACCAGCGCGGCCGACGGGGTGGCCGCCCTTTCCAGGTCGGCGGCCAGCTCGGCGTTTGAGGCCAACTCGATGTGCGTTGCAGTGGCCTCGATTTTGGCCGCGGCGGTCTTGACGCCACTCCACGACAGGCCGGCGGGCGTGGCGTCCGATGCCTCACCCAGGTGGGCGACGAGCAGTACGGACTTGACAAACTGCGGCGTCGGTACCGGCGTCGCAGTTTGCTCCGAGATGTTCATTCCGCCGGTGGGCGAGGCGTTGCGGTCGGGGTTAGGCGGTGACGCGTTGGAGAACATGCCGCATCCGGCGAGCAACGCGACCGACCCAACGAGGGTCACAGCGCGGGCGAGGAACTGCTTCTTGGCGCGAATCATCGTGGCGAAATTGTAGGGGCGATCGCGACTGAGCCACCGGCCCATGCGCTGGAACCACACGAGTAACCGTTCGCGCGGTTCCGTCTGGCGGTCAGACTTGCCTGGCGGACTAGCATGGCGGCAGGAGATGGCGATGGGCGAACGATCCAATCCGATTGACGAGCGAATTCAAATTGCCGACGGCTTGAGCCTGCGGGTACTGCGTTGGATGGCGAGTTCGGCGGTGGGCGCGAGTGCGGACTCGGACACGCCAGCCGGGGCGGGCGCGCGCACGGCGACCGGCATAGCAGCTGGCACGGCCGCGAACGCCGGCATGACGCCCTTCGTGCTCGTCCACGGCCTCGCATCCAACGCCCGACTCTGGGACGGAGTGGCTCGGCGACTCGCCGGCGCGGGACACAGTTCCGCGGCCGTGGACTTACGCGGTCACGGCCGATCGGACAAGCCCGACACCGGCTACGACTTCGCCACGATCTCAGACGATCTGCGGGATCTCATCGGGCGGCTCGGTCCGGAGTTCGATCGGCCGATCCTCGCCGGCCAATCCTGGGGCGCCGGAGTGGTGCTCGATTTCGCCGTCAGGTATCCGGGCTTGACCCGCGGCATCGTCCTGGTCGACGGCGGTCTGACCGACCTTGGGGATGCGTTCCCAACCTGGGACGTCTGCTGGGAGCGGCTGGCGCCTCCGCCGCTGGTGGGGATGCCCCTGGCGTCGGTCGAGGGCTATTTCCGGAGCGCCCACGCCGACTGGCCCGAGGAAGGCTTCGAAGGTTCGCTCGCGAACTTCGAGATCAGATCGGACATGACCATTGCGCCCTGGCTGTCGCGCGAGCACCACAAGGCGATCCTCGAGTCGATGTGGAGCCAGCGCACGGCAGCTCTGTGGCGAGCCCTCAGAGTCCCGGCCCTGATCTTGCCCGTGGATGGCGGTGAGGGCGATTGGTTGAAGGCGAAGCGGGGCGGAGCCGACGCCGCACTCGCCGCAACCGGGGCGATCGGCACGCCAGCTCGAGTGAAATGGTTCAGCGGCGATCACGATATCCATGCCCAGCATCCGGCCGAACTGGCCGAGGCGATACTCCAGGCGGTTCGGGACGGGCTGTTCGGTGGAGCAGTTCCCGCATGACGGCTCTGCCTCGGATCCTGACGATCATGGGCTCGGGCGAGACCACGCCGACGATGGCCAAAGTTCATCGCTTGATCCTCGACAGGCTTGGGGAGCGTCCAGTTCCAGCGGTCGTGGTCGACACGCCCTACGGCTTTCAGGAGAACGCCGAGGACATCACCGCCCGCACCGTCGACTACTTCCGCACCACTGTCGGGGCTCCAATCAGCGTCGCGTCGTTCCTCTCGGCCGACGCGGACGCCCTCACGAGGGAGACCGCTCTGGTTCGGATTCGCGAGGCCCGACTCGTCTTCACGGGTCCCGGAAGCCCCTCCTACGCGCTGCGGCAATGGGCCGGGTCGGAGATTCCGCGCCTCCTCGCCGACAAGCTGGCCCGTGGCGGGGCGGTCACCATGGCCAGCGCCGCCGCTCTCACGTTGGGGCGCTACACCATCCCCGTGTACGAGATCTACAAAGTCGGCGAAGCGCCGCACTGGCTCGAGGGACTCGATCTGCTCACGCCGCTGGGTCTCTCGGTCGCGGTTGTGCCGCACTACGACAACGCCGAAGGCGGGAACCACGACACGAGGTTCTGCTATCTGGGCGAACGGCGACTGGCGATGCTCGAGGGAGAACTGCCGGACGACGTGTTCGTGCTCGGCGTAGACGGACACACGGCTCTCGTCGTGGATGTGGACTCGGGGTCGGCGACGGTGATGGGGCTGGGAAGTGTCACCGTGCGAAAGAACGGCCGCAGCACCGTTTTCGCCTCCGGGACCGAGATGACGATTGCCGATCTGACGGCGGCCGCTCACGGTGGCGGCAGCACGAGTTCGTCGCGGGTCACGGCCGCGGCGTCCGTCGCACCGGCCGTGGCGTCCGCCACTCTCGCCGATCCGCCGTCGGGCCTCCTGCGCGACGAAGTAGCCCGGCTCGAAGCCGTCTTCAGCAACTCCCTCGACGAGTGCGATGCCCCGGCCGCGGTTCGGGCCATCCTGGCCCTGGAGGAGACGATCCAATCGTGGTCGCACGACACGGACCAATCCGACGCGCTGGCCACCGCCAGATCTGCCCTGCGGGCCGCCATCGTATGCCTGGGGGAGATGGCCGAGGTAGGCAGTGGCGATCCGGCGGACGTGGTGCGGCCCTTCGTCGAGGCGTTGCTGGCCGAACGCGTCCGGGCTCGGGCATCTCGCGAATGGGCCGCCGCAGACGCCATTCGCGACCGTCTCGTGGCGGCTGGGATAGAACTCCACGATGCCCCCGACGGCACGACCTGGGAGTTGCGTCCGCGCGAGCCCGTGGCGTAGACGGCGCGCCCGGCCCCACCACGCCGAACCAGGCCGCGCCAAACCGGCAGAACCGTCGGGCGGCCCCTGTCCGCCGCGTGGCCGGTCGCAGCGGCTACCATACCCCCCGTGAGCGTCGCGCCGAACGATTTCGTCCACCTGCATCTCCACTCCGAGTTCAGCCTGCTGGACGGACTCGGACGCATCAACGAGCTTGCCGAACAGGGGTCGCAACTCGGGTTCGACTCGATGGCGATCACCGACCACGGTGCGCTGTACGGGGCAGTGGCCTTCTACCAGGCCTGCACGAGCAAAGGCATCAAGCCCATCATCGGCGTCGAGACCTACGTCTCCCGTCGCGGCATGCTCGACAAGGAAGGCAAGGCCGACAGCCAGCCCTACCACCTCGTCCTGCTCGCCCAGACGTGGGAGGGCTACCAGAACCTCTGCCGGCTGATCACCGACGCGCATCTCGAGGGCTATTACTACAAGCCTCGCATCGACCACGACCGCCTGGCCCGGTACTCCAAAGGGCTGATCGGCGGCTCGGCTTGCCTCGGTGGCGAAGTCGCTCAGGCCCTGGAAACCGACGATTGGGATCAAGCACGCAAGGTCTCGGGTATCTACGCGGACATCCTCGGCAAGGACAACTTCTTCTACGAGCTCCAGGACCACGGGCTCAAGGAGCAGCGGGCTCTCAATCCCAAGCTCGTGAAGTTGTCGCGTGAGACCGGTGTCAACCTGATTGCCACAAACGACCTGCACTACGTCAGGCGCGATCAGCACGATGCCCACGACGTCCTGCTGTGCGTAGGTACGGGCTCAAACCTGGACACGCCCAATCGAATGCGTTTCGAGACGGACGAGTTCTACCTCAAATCGGCCGCGGAGATGGCGGCGATCTTCCCCGACAACCTCGACGCCATCTACCGGACCCGCGAGATCGCCGAACGGGTGGACATGAAGTTGCCGTTCGGCCAGCTCAGAATCCCGAGCTTCCCCGTGCCCGAAGGCGAGACCATCGAAACGTGGTTGCGCAAGGAGTGCCAGAAGGGCCTCGAGCGCCGCTACCGGATCGTCACGCCCGAGTTGCAGGCCCGCCTCGACTACGAGCTCGACATCATCTGTCGCATGGGCTACGCCGGCTACTTCCTGATCGTCGCCGACTTCACTCAGTTCGCCCGCGACCAGCGCATCGCGATCACCGTCCGCGGGTCCGCGCCCGGATCGATCGTCACCTACACCCTCGGCATCACTCCGGTAGACCCGATCCACTACCAGCTGCCGTTCGAGCGATTCCTCAATCCGGACCGGGTCACGATGCCGGATATCGACGTCGACTTCGAGGATGGACGTCGAGAAGAGGTCATCAACTACGTCAGCCGCAAGTACGGCTCGGATCACGTGGCCCAGATCATCACCTTCGGCACGATGCTCGCCAAAGCGGCGATCAGAGACGTGGCCCGGGTCGTAGGAATGAGCTACGGCGAAGGCGATCGAATCGCGAAAGCGGTCCCGAACCAGCTCGGCATAAAGCTCGACGAAGCGATCGAGACAAGCCCGCCGCTCAAAGAGATGGTCGCCAACGAGCCCGCCGTCCGGCGCGTGATCGACTTCGCCCGGCATCTCGAAGGCGTCGCTCGCAACGCCTCCACGCATGCGGCCGGGGTCGTGATCAGCCGCGAACCGCTCACGGAGCTGATGCCTCTCCAGAAGGCCACGAACTCCGACGGGGTCATGACCCAGTACGAGATGCACGGCGTCGAGGCGCTGGGCCTGCTCAAGTTCGACTTCCTCGGCCTTTCGAACCTGACCATCCTGCGCCAGGCCGTCGACCTCATCCGCCAGGAGCGTGGAGAAGAGATAGATCTCGAGCGGATCCCGCTCGACGACTCCAAGACGTTCGCCCTCCTTGCCGAAGGCGAGACTACGGGCGTCTTCCAGCTCGAGTCCGCGGGCATGCGTCGCTACATTCGCGAGCTGCAACCCACGACCGTATTCGACCTGGCAGCCATGGTCGCGCTCTACCGGCCGGGTCCGATGGACAACATCCCAACCTACATCGCCCGCAAGCACGGTCGGGAAAAGGTCACGTACCTGCACCCCCTGCTCGAGCCCTACCTCAACCGAACGTACGGCGTCTTCGTCTACCAGGAGGACATCATGTCCGCCTCGCAGGCGCTGGCCGGGTTCACGGGAGCGGAGGCCGACACGCTCGGCTGGGCGATCCGCAAGAAGAAGAAGGCGCTCATGGACGAGATGCGCGGCAAGTTCGTCCGCCAGGCTGCCGAGCGAGGCGTGACGCCGCAGGTCATCGACGCCGTCTTCGATGCCTTCCAGCCGTTCGAGCGCTACGGCTTCAACAAAGCCCATGCCACCTGCTACGGTCTGATCGCTTACCAGACCGCGTACTTGAAGGCCAACTACACCGTCGAATACATGACTTCGGTGCTGACCGCCTTCCGGGACAACGAAGAAAAGGTTGCCGCCGCCGTGGCCGAATGCCGCCGGCTGGGTTTTGAAGTTCGGCCGCCCGACGTTGACAGTTCGTTCATCGAATTCACGGTCGAAGGCGACGCCATCCGCTTCGGGCTCCTCGCGGTCAAGAACGTCGGAGAGGGCGCCATCCAGTCGATCATCGACTGCCGCCAGGCCGACGGACCGTTCCACTCCCTTGCCGACTTCTGCTCGCGCGTGGACCTGCGCCTCGGCAATCGGCGCGTCATGGAGTCGCTCATCAAGGTCGGGGCGATGAATCGCTTCGGCCATCCCGCTCAGCTGCTCGCGGCCCTTGACGACGCCATGGCCGCCGGGCAGGCCGTGCAGCGGGACCGAGTCAGCGGTCAGACATCGCTCTTCGACATGGGCGGCGACGACGATGCGGCCGGTCTCGAGAGGCCGCTCCCGGAGGTTGCCGAGGCCCCGTCACGCGAACGGTTGCGCTGGGAAAAGGAACTCATGGGGCTCTACCTGTCCGAGCATCCGCTCGGCTCGATTGCCGAACAGATGGCCACGTTCAACCCGGTCTACTCGGGCGACCTCAAGGACGAGTCCCTCGAAGGGCAGCGAGTCGTAATCGGCGGGATCGTGACGGGCATCCGCACGGTCACGACGCGCAACAAGGAAACGATGGCCGTCGCGACGGTCGAGGACCTGCAGGGGACGCTCGAAGTGGTGGTCTTCCCGCGCATGTACGCCACGAGCGGCGGCACCTTCAGCGACGGCGCGATTCTGCTCATTGCCGGGCGGGTCGATCACCGCGGCGAGGAGTCTTCGCTGCTGGCGGACGGTGTGTGGGTCTGGGAGGACGCCGTCGTCCGTGGGCCTTCGGCGATCGCCCAGGAAGTGGCGGCCGGCGACAGGCAGCGCGGCAACCGACGCTGGGGCAACGGCAATGGCAATAGCGGCGGCAATGGCAACGGCGGCGGCCAGTCGCGTCCCGCGGCGCCCGTGGTCCCTGCGCCGCCCGTGGCCGCGCCCGTTGTGCCGCCCGTGGCCGCTCAAACGGCAGCGGCGACGGCATCTGCGGAGGCTTCACATCCAACTCCGCCAACGTCTCGAACAAGGGTCTCGCCGCTGCGAGGCGGGGGAGTGGAGCCCTGGCCCGCGACACTGCCCGCGCCGCGAACCTCGGGCTCGCCGGCCATGCTGTCGCCGCGAGCACCGATCTCGGCCGCTCCCGCTCCGGACGATTTCGCGACGTTCGCGCCGGAGCGAGAGGAGTCGGCGCTGCCTGAGGAGGCCGTGGCTTCGGCCGTTCGCACCGCTGCGACACCGACCGATCCGATCGAGGCTCCGGCGTCGGGCGTGCTGAATGTGAGGTTCACGCGCGGCGCCGACACGAGCCGAATAGTCACCGCCATGGAGGAGCTGCGCGCCGTCTTCAAGTCCCGACCCGGTGCCACGCGGGTTGTCCTCCACCTGCCCGCCGAACGTGGCTCGACCCTGCCGATGGAGTTGCGCGACGGTGTCGCCTACGACGCCGAGCTGCTCGCCGACGTTAGACGCAGGCTTGGCGAGGGCCTCGTGAGACTCGAGGTCGGGGCGGCGAGTTGAGCTACGCCGGGCGGAACATGAAGCCTTCTTAGCCACTCCTTAGGCTGATGAGCGGCGCATTTCACTCGTGGAAGCGTCTCTCAGGGAGTGGGTTTAGGGTGGTTCCGGTACAATTCCGAACCGTCGGGCGACCTATTGCGGCCGCTCGGCCGACCCGCAGGGGCAAGGGAGACTTCACCGAATGCAGCAGTTCATGGCGATGCTCCAGATGTGGTTCAAGCGGCCTGTCGGGGCGGCCCTGCTCTCTGCGATTTTTCCCGGACTCGGTCAAGCGGCCGCCGGACAGCGCAGCCGTGCTGCCATCGTCGCGATACCCGCGCTCTCGGTTGTCGGGGCCTTCCTGCTCATCGCCATCTTCGACCGCAGCGCGATCTTCGGCTCGGCCGTGGATCCGGGCTGGTTGACCAGCCTTCTGATCGTCGACATCGCAGCCCTCATATACCACCTATGGGCCGTCGTCGACGCCTTTATCGCCGCGGGATACTCCGGCGCCGATCCGCGCCAGAGACGCCGCAAGCGAGTCCCCACAACTGTGGCCGCTGTCTTGGGTGTGGGACTGATCCTGTCCAGCACGGTCGCCGTTCACGCCGGAGTGGCTTCGATGGACATGGACTTCCAGCACACCATCAACTGCATCACCGCCCTTACGCCGTGTTGGGTGACCGGCACGCTCCAGCCGGGCGAGACGATCCCGATCACCAGCGACGATGCCAACATCTCCCTAGTAACCGACGACCCGGGAGACACCTCCAGTCCGGGCGCCTCTCAGGGCCCGGGTGGTTCATTCGACATCAGCAAGCTGCCAAATATCATCACGACCCCGGACTCGGGCAACTGGGCCGCCGACGGCCAGCTAAACGTCCTGCTGCTAGGCATCGATAGCGGCAACGGCGGGAGCCGAAATTCCGGCTTGCGGCCTGACTCGATGATCGTGCTTCATCTGGACATCAAGACGGGCAAGGCCGCGATGATCGGCATTCCGCGCAACACGATGTGCGTTCCTCTGCCGCAGGCTGTGGCCGCGCACTATGCCAAGGCCCAGAACGGTTGCTCGGGCGGCACGTGGCCCTACATGCTCAACTGGCTGGCCAACGATGCGGGCTGGAACCATCCGAGCTATTACCCCTTCCTGCAGGGCAAAGACGCTCAGGGTAACGACCAGACTTATGCCCGGGCCATCACTGCCACTGAGCAGGCCATCGAGACGCTCACCGGCCTGAACATCGACGGCTACGTGATGATCAATCTGATGGGCCTGGTGGGTCTCATCAACGCCCTCGGGGGCATCGACATCACCGTCCCGACTCAGGTCTACGACAAGCCGTGCGGTCCGGCGGGAACGTGGGAATCGAAATACCGGGTATGCGCGCTGAACCCGCCGCATGACGGGTACGGGGTTCCGGAGGCAAACGGCTCGATCCCGCAGCAGATGGTCGCCGACGCCAAGAACTCGAACGGGATGCAGACGATCACCTACTCGTCGCCGAATGGCTACGACATCGGTTTCTTGATCAAGGCCGGAAAGCAACATATGGACGGCGACTGGGCCCTCGCCTATGCCCGAACCCGCATCTACACGACCGACTTCGACCGCATCAAGCGGCAGCAACTGGTCCTCAAGTCGCTGCGATCCAGTCTCGATCCGTGCACGATCCTGCCCAAGGTCCCGGACCTGATCAACAGCCTGGGCAACGCCGTATCGACCAACATGCCACTCGCAGACGCGGGCCAGTGGGCCGGACTGGCTCAGCACATCCTGGGCAACAACGTTGCGACGGTGAACCTGGATCCCGCGACGCTTGGGGTCAGGGGCAGCCAGGTCTACTTCACGCCGGCGCTGTGGGCCAAGGCAAAGAGCCTCGTAGCGCACAGTCTGGACAACGCCGTACCGGCCAGCGGCGGCAGCGGCGGCAGCGGCGGCAGCGGCTTCAGCTGCTAGACGGCCGAGGACCACACGTGCGGTCCTGGTCGTTTGAAATCGGGAAGTGGTGCCGACGGCGGGAGTTGAACCCGCATGACCTCACGGCCACTCGATTTTGAGTCGAGCGCGTATGCCAGTTCCGCCACGTCGGCAGGTCCGGCGCGCATGGTACAGCCTCCGGCGCCACCCGGTGGCCCCGGCGCGGAACCCAGCCGAGCGACGGGCGTCGCCGGGTGGGCGTAAGTCCAGTGATCGTGGCGGCCGCCATGCTATCCTCGCGCCGCCGCGGGCCATCCGCGCGCCCAGTCCTGACTATGCGATCGTGGACGAGAGAGTGGCTGACGGAAGAGTCTCAACCGGGGCCAGAGCGGACGATCGGCCCGGCGCCGATGCGCTCGGCCAGACCATGGACCTCGCCCTGATCGAGGAGGCTCGCGGCGGCCGTCTCGAGGCCTTCAACGAGCTGGTGTCTCGTCACCAGGACCACCTCTTCGGACTCGTATATAGACTGGTCCCGGACCGGGATCAGGCAGCCGACGTCGTGCAGGAAGCGTTCTTTAGCGCCTACAAGAACCTGGCCTCGTTCCGGGGTGGAAGCGTCCGCGGCTGGCTCGGCCGCATCGCCGTCAACGGGGCTATGGACCTGCAGCGTTCCCGCCGCCGCCGCCCCAGTCAGCCCTACCCGGAGTTCGAGGATGACAGTTGGCAGCCCCCGACCCAGCCGGAGGAAGAGCCCGAAAGCCGCGTTCTGGCAGGGGAGCGGACGAAGGCTCTGGCAAGGGCACTGGCCGATTTGCCCGTAGAACAGCGGAGCTGCATCGTCCTGTTCGACGTCGAGGGCTACGGGTACTCCGAGATTGCTGAGATCGTGCATGTGGAGGTTGGAACTGTGAAGTCGCGCATTCACCGAGGCCGGCTCGCGTTGCGCAACGCTCTCGCCGGCAATCGGGAACTGTTTCGTGGCTGAGACCGTCTGAGGATCGTGATGGATCGAACCACTCCCGCGACACACTTGCGCCACGACCAGATGCTGATCGTGCGGCTCTTCGGTGGTGACGTCGACGAGTCGGAGCGGGCCCGCGCGCTGGACCGTATGGCGGACTGTGCCGAGTGCGCCGGCTTGTTCGCCGACATGGGTTCAATCGCCGCCGCGACGGTGGCTATGCCTGTTCCGGCCAGGCCGCGTGACTTTGCCCTGACCGAGGCGGATGCCGCCCGGTTGAACGGCGGGCGCGACGGCGCCGGTCGGGCCTGGTTCGGGTTGCGCCGTTCACTGGGCGGAGCACTCGCGGCGCTCGGCCTGGCGGGCGTGGTTCTGATGAGCGCTCTGTCGGTTGTGGGCGGCGGCGCGGCCACGCTCGACCAATCCAATGCCGCTGCACCGGAGAGCTTGAGCGGGCTGGCGGCCGCTCCTCAGGTTCCCGCCGCGGACGGCTCGAACGTGGGCTTTGCGGCGGCCTCACCGGCTATGCCTGCGGCAACAACAGGTTCCATGGTTGGGGCCCAGAGTTCCGTCGCCGACACCCTCAACGGATCCGGTGGCAAACAAGTGGGGACGCCGCCGGCTGCGCCGTCGTCGGCTCCGATCGCTGTTGCGAACCCGGCTTACGGCGACGGCGCGGGTGGGGCAGCCCAAGGCGGCACGGCGTCCCAGCCGGACACTTCGCCTGTGACCGGCATGGACTCGCGAATGCTGTGGCTGATTGGGTTCGCCGCTCTGTTCGCGGTCGGGCTCGCCACTCTTCTGTTGCCGACAGCGTTGACCCGGATTCGCCGCCGCCAGAACCGCTAAGCGTTCCCACCGCCCGACTCGCGTCGGCGCTGCGCTCGCTGGGCCCGGCGTCGACAGGTAGACTTGACTGGCCGGCCCATGCCCCCGCCGGGGAAGTATCGATCGAGGCCCAAATGCCCCGCCTCATGCTGCTCGACAGCAACGGCCTCATCTACCGTGGCTTCCATGCGCTGCCGCCGCTGACCACCAGCAAAGGCGAGCTGGTGAATGCCGTCTTCGGCTTCTGCAGCATCCTGCTCCGCGGTATCCAGGACGTCCGTCCGGAATACGTCGCCGCCTGCTTCGACCTCCCCGGGCCCACTTTCCGCCACGAGCAATTCGCCGAGTACAAAGCCACTCGCACGCCTATGCCGGACGAGCTGCGAGCCCAATTCCCCAAAGTTCGGGAAGTCGTAGCCGCGCTCGGGATCCCCGTCTACGAGATGGCGGGCTACGAGGCTGACGACGTCATCGGCACGATCACCCGCGACATGGACGCTCGGGGAATCGACACGACCGTTGTGACCGGCGACCTGGACATGCTCCAGATCGTGACGGAGACGACGCGCCTTATGACGACGCGGCAGGGCGTGGATTCGACGGTCTACTACACCCCCGACAAGATCCGCGAGCGCTTCGACCTGCGCCCCGACCAGATGATCGACTACAAGGCCCTGAAGGGCGACCCAAGCGACAACATCCCCGGCATCCCCGGGGTCGGCGAGAAGACCGCGGCGAAACTCGTCGGCGAGTTCGGCACGCTCGAGGGCATCTACGAGCGGCTTGCCGAGGTGAAGCCCGAGAAGCTGCGCTGGAAGCTGGTCGAAGCCCGTGAGCAGGTCTACCGGAGCCGCGAACTCAGCCGCATCGTTCGCGACTTGCCGATCGAACTCGACCTGGAGGCGAGCCGCCTGACGGACTACGACCGGGCCGAAGTCGTGCGTCTCTTCCGCGAGTTCGAGTTCCGGACGCTCATCGACAGATTGCCGCCGCTTGCCGGCGAGTCGGCGATGGACGCGGCCGAGGCTTTGCGAGCGGCTGCCGGCACCGTTCCGGCAGCGCGCGTGGCCGGGCAGCCAGCCAACCCGGGAGTTGCTCGCGGCAGCACCACCGGCGTTGGGGGCGTGGCCGGGGCGGCGCGGGGCGGTCGTCCCGCGGCCGATCCGGGGCAGCTGCAGCTGACGATGGACTTTGCCGCGAGTGGCCTGGTGGAACCCGCCCCGGTCGCCGCGCACGTGATCGAGAAGCGGCCCGCCGACCAGAACGCGACGCCCGTGGATCCGTTAACGGCCCTTCGCGCCGCCGTGGCCGACCCGACGCTCCTCGGCAGGTTCGACGCCACGGACGCCGACGCGGCAGACGCGGCCGCGTGGCTCGCGACCCTTACCGAAGTGGGCGTGGCCCTGGTCATGGACGACCCGCGCCCGATGCGCGGTTTGCCGCAGGCTCTCGCTCTGGCGGGCGGCGATGGCCGCGTTCTCGTGGCCGAGGAACACGCCGCCGTCGGGTGGCTCGGCGACGTCCTACTCAAGTCCGGCGTGCCGGTCGTCGGTCACGAAACCAAACCGATCGTGGTGGCGAACGTGGCCGGAGGCGCAACCACGCCACTGCCCGTCGCGTTCGACACTCAGATCGCCGCGTACCTGCTCAACGCGTCGCTGAGAAGCCAGACGATCGCCGACGTGGCGCAGGAGCGGCTGAACGTCACGTTGCCGCCGGCCGCCGACGTACCGGTGGCGGTCCGGGTCGGCCTGGACGCCCTGGCGGTCCTTGCCGCCCGCGAGCCCCTTGAGAAGGCCCTCGCCGAAGTCGGGCTGGATCGGTTGTTCCGCGAGATCGAGCTGCCGCTGATCCCCGTTCTGGCGGACATGGAGGTCGCCGGTGTCGCCATCGATCTCGAGGCCCTCGCCACACTGGACGTGGAATTCAGTTCCGAGATGGAGCGGCTCCAGTCAGAGATCTACCAGGACGTAGGCCACGAGTTCAATCTCGGCTCCCCGAAGCAACTCGAACAGATCCTCTTCTACGAGTTGAACCTGCCCAAAGGCAAGCGAACTAAGACCGGCTACTCCACGGACGCGTCCGTGCTCGAGGAACTCAAGCCGGCCCATCCGATGATCGGCAAGCTGCTTGACTGGCGGCTCTATTCAAAGCTGCGCTCCACGTACATCGAAGCCCTGCCGGCGCTCGTGTCGGATCGTGACGGCCGGCTGCACACCACGTTCCACCAGGCCGTGGCTGCGACCGGACGGCTCAGCTCATCGGACCCGAATCTTCAAAACATCCCGATCCGGTCAGACCTGGGTCGCCGCATCAGACGTGCCTTCGTCGCCGGCGAGCCGGACGTGACGCTCCTCGCCGCGGACTACTCCCAGATCGAGCTGCGGATCATCGCCCACGTATCCGGCGACGAGCACCTCCGCGACGCCTTCGCCCGCGGCGCAGACATCCACCGCGAAACCGCCGCCCGAGTGCTCCACAAGGATCCCGAAGAAATCACGCACGACGAGCGGTCGATGGCCAAGATGGTCAACTTCGGCCTGGCGTACGGTATGAGCGACTTCGGGCTGTCGTCGCGAGCCGGCATTTCGCGCGCCGAAGCCAAGGAGTTCATCGACAACTACTTCGCGACGTACAGCGGCATCAGCTACTACATGCTCCA
>PMLK01000018.1 GCA_003158875.1 Chloroflexota bacterium | reverse complement strand
CTATCTCGTATGCGGGCTGGGAGACGACAGTCAGGAACGGATCGAGGACCCAGCCGGGCGGAAGGTCGTCGAAAACGACCATCGATAGGTCGTCGGGGATGGTCAGGTTGGCCTCTCGAAGAGCCCGCAGGGCACCGAAGGCGATGAAGTTGTTGGCCGCGAATATCGCAGTGGGCCGCGGCTGGGACTGGAGAATCTGGCGAGTCATCAAGTACCCGCTCGCCTCGTTGAATTCACCGAAGACGACCTGTCCGCATTCGCCCGTGGGGCAAGCCTCTTGTAGGGCGTCCCGATAGCCGGCGACGCGTTCGGCCGAGGTCGACACTCCCTCCGGCCCGGTCAGAACGGCGATTCGGCGGTGTCCCAACGCCGTAAGGTGGCGCACCGCCTCGTACGCGCCGGCCCGGGAGTCGCCCCTGACTTCGTCGACCTCGACATCCAGAACGTGGCGGTCAAGGATGATCGTCGGCATGCCGTGTTGCCGCAAGAGCTGCACCGAGAAGCCTGCGCCACCGGCTGGGACGAGCAGAACTCCGTCTACTCGACGCTCGATCAGAACGCGGGCGTACGCCGCCTCCTCGGCTTCGGATTCGTACGTGTTGCAGAACATGACCGCGTAACCTCGGGCCCGGGCCGTGTCCTCCACGCCGCTCGCGATCGTCGTGAAGAAGGGGTTGCCGATATCGGTAACGACCAGCGCGATCGTCTTGGTCTGTTTGGAACGCAGCTGCCGCGCTAGTGCGTTGGGCAGGTAGCCGAGCTCCTCGATCGCCTCATTGACACGCGTGCGGGCGTCCTGGCTGATATACCCGGATTCGTTGATGACGCGCGACACGGTCATCGTCGAGACGCCCGCTCGACGAGCGACGTCGTTCAGGGTAGTCACAGCATCGCTGCCTTCATCGGTAGGGGACGGACAGTGTCCACTGCGCAGTTGGCATCTGCGCGCATCCGTCGCATGGCCGAGACCGACGGCCCGCCGGCGCTCCGACAGGTCGCAAGTCTTCTGTACTCCGGAAGGCTACCGGACGGCCGGGCCATGTGCGAAGGTCTCCCGTCAACTTCTGGTGCCAAGGGTGGCGGACAGCCAACTGCCCCACCAGCTCCCGATCTCAATTTCTCTAAATCCATTGACATCGGGCTACCTGATAACGATATCATACCGCCAATTGGAGGGGTGATATCGCTAACACACCCCATCTGGTGGGCTGAGTCGAATGACAAGCCTCTCTTGGCCGGGGGATGGTAGGAGGAGATGAATGGCGCAAACGATGATCGGGGCCGTCCTTCCGGGCAATAGTACGGTGGAGCTGCGGGAATTCCCGGTTCCCCATCCGGCTCAGGGCCAGGTCCTCATCAAGATGAAAGCTTCGACGATCTGCGGCAGCGATATTCGCGCCATCTATCGGGAGCATCTGGGCAAGGGGCCCGAGGGCTACCGCGGCGTGATCTCCGGCCACGAGCCCTCCGGCGAGATCGTTGAAGTCGGGGCGGACATGCGCCGCTTCAAGGTTGGCGACCGCGTTCTCCTGTACCACATCAGCGGTTGTGGCCGCTGCCACGAGTGCCGGATGGGATACCAGATCAGCTGCACGAGCCCGCTGCGAGCGGCGTACGGCTGGCAGCGTGACGGAGGGAACGCGACCTACTGCCTCGCCGAGGAAGCCGATTGCATCGCCATGCCGGACTCGATGAGCTACATCGACGGTTCGTGCGTAGCTTGCGGCTTCGGTACGTGCTACGAGGCTATCCGCCGGATTGGGGTATCGGGCGACGATACGGCCCTGGTCGTGGGACTTGGCCCAATGGGCCTGGCCTCGCTGATGCTCGCCCGCGCCCGGGGTGCCACCAAGGTAATCGGCGCCGACGTGGTGCCGGAGCGGATCGCCCTGGCGGAGAAGCTGGGCATCGCGGACATGGTGATACGGGCGGACGAGAACGCGGTCGACAAGGTTCGAGAGGCCACCGAGGGACTTGGCTGCGAGGTCGCAGTCGACTGCTCGGGCGTCTCGGCCGGTCGCCAGTTGGCCGTGCGGGGGACGCGTCGGTGGGGCCGGATCGTCTTCGTCGGTGAAGGCGGCACGATCGAGCTCAACACGAGCCCAGATCTGATCCACGACCAGAAGACCGTCTTCGGTTCCTGGGTCACAAACCTGGCCAACGCCGAGGATCTCGTTGAGCGAATGCCGCGCTGGAACATGCATCCGGACGTGACGTGCACCCACCGTTTCTCCCTGGATCAAGCGGCCGACGCCTACAGAACGATGGACGAGGGCAAGTGCGGGAAGGTCGCGATCGTCTTCGACTGAATCGGCTCGCCTCCATTCCCGCCGGAGACTGGAGGCGCCCG
Source organism: Chloroflexota bacterium (assembly GCA_003158875.1). Taxonomy (GTDB): domain Bacteria; phylum Chloroflexota; class Limnocylindria; order Limnocylindrales; family CSP1-4; genus Fen-1039. The sequence continues at coordinate 19,535 of PMLK01000018.1, read as the reverse complement.
GCAGCAGGCCCGCGTTCCGGTGGCCAAACATTCAATCGAGGAGTCCAAAGGGTGAAGAGGCAGCTCGCGGATCCTCACGACTATATGGTGACGAGTCGCCCAGTTGTCAGGCTCGACACATTTCAAGGGCCCGTCCAGGACTCTACGCCGCAGGGTAGTCACCCTCCCTGGCGGCGCGCGACGGGGCCCTCGTCCGTGGATTGCCCGCGGGTTGGCGGTATCGGGAGGTTGCCGTTGGTGGGCTGCTAATTACTGGACCATTTCGACCATAGTTAGGGCGGCCGACCCATTTGGCGGATCGCTCAGCCTAGTAGGAAAGGCGGCAGGTTTACCTTGAACAAGTCAATCCGAGGCGCACTCGGCTTCATAGCCATCAGCGCGCTCGTCGTGGGTTGCTCCTCGACGGCCACTTCGGCGCCAACAACCTCCGGTGGCAGCACCTCGGCCGCGCCGACCAAGGAAAACGTCACCATCGAAGTGATGGCGAGCCAGGACTGGATCAAGCCGTCCGAGCAGACTCTCGCCACCAAGTTCGAAGCTCAGACCGGCATCCACATCGACTTCCAGATCACCCCGTCAGCCCAGTATTTCAACGTCCTCACGACCAAGCTCCAGTCCGGGCAGGGCGTCGACCTCTTCCTCGGCCAGGCCGGCGTCTCGGACATGAAGCTGACCTACAATGCCCCGGCCAACGCCGTTGACCTGAGCAACGAGTCCTGGGCCAAGAGCATCGACCCGCTCGTCGCCGCTCAGTCGACCGTGGACGGCAAGCTCTACGGTGCCGAGGTCTGGGACGTCATCGGTGCCAACTACTGGGCCATCACCTACAACAAGGCCATCTTCGCGAAGTACAACCTGACCGTTCCGACGACGTTCGCCGAGTTCGAGACGGTATGCGCGACCCTCCTCCAGAACGGCATCACACCGATCTACGAGCCGATCTCCGACGGCTGGCACCAGGTCCTCTGGTTCCCGTCGATCGGCGCTCAGATGAACGCCCTTGAGCCCGGTCTGTACGATAAGCTCAACGCCAACCAGGCCACCTTCGCCGACGACGCTAGCGCGAACACGGCGATGACGCAGCTCAACGATCTGTACCAGAAGGGCTACTTCGGCAAGTCCGCCCTGTCCGCGAAGGAAGCCGACACATCCAAGCAAATGGCCAGCGGCCAGTACGCCATGACCATGTCTGAGATCTCTCGTGGGACTCAGATCGCCGCCGCTTTCCCCACCTTCAAGGCGACCGATTTCGGATACTTCCCGGAGCCGCTCCTTGACAACCAGCTGCAGCCCGTCCACCCGGCCGGCCCGACGTGGATGATCTCGAACAAGAGCTCGCACGTCGCCGAGGCCAAGGAGTGGCTCGACTTCATGACGAGCCCTGCCAATATTCAGTGGCTGATCGACAACACCCCCGACTTCGAAACGCTGCCTTTCACGGGAGCCAAGGCGAAGTGGGATGCCAGCCAGCAAGCCTACTTCGACACCTACAAGGCAGCTACCGTCCCCGTTCTGCAGGACGGCGTCAACTACGTCAACCCCCAGTGGGGGTTGATGGGCACGGACATGGTTGCCATGTTCACCGGCAAGGCGACGCCGCTGAAGGTGCTTCAGCTCATCGATGCTGAGCGCACCTTGGAAGCTAAGGCCGCCAAGGACACCAACTGGCCGTAGCAACGGCCTGAAACTTCGCGGCAGAACCACCGGTCGGGGCGAGTCACTCGACACGCCCCGACCGGCTGCCACGACCAACCTTGTGGGTTTCCACAACGCGAGCGGGCATGAACAACAAAGCTTATCCGACGTGGTTTGCGGGGGGTGCTCTACTCCTCTATGGCGTGTTCGTACTGGTGCCGGCAGTCCTCGGCTTGGGCTTCTCGTTCACCGATTGGAGCGCCTACTCGACTGACATTCATTGGGTCGGCCTGGACAACTTCGCGGCCATCTTCGACCCGAACTCCAACTACCTGAGCGCGATCCAGAACACGGTCCTCTTCACCGTTGCGACGATCGCCTTGAAGACGGTCATCGCGTTGGGGCTGGCGATCCTGCTAACCAGCGGCGTAAAGAAGCTTTCCTACTTGTTTCGGGCGCTCATCTTCCTGCCCGCGGTTCTTCCGATCCTCATCGTGGGTGTCATCTTCCAGTCCGTCCTCAACCCGGATACTGGCCTGCTCAACTCGACGCTCCGGCTCATTGGACTTGGCGGGCTCGCCCAGCAGTGGCTGACCGATGTCTCGATCGCCCTCTGGAGCGTGATCGGCGTCGATACGTGGCGTGGCGTCGGATACATCATGGTCATCCTGATCGCCGGGTTGCAGTCCATCCCGCGCGACTACTATGAAGCAGCGTCTATTGACGGAGCCTCGGGCCGACAGACCTTCTGGCACATCACCCTGCCGCTCCTCATGCCGGTCCTGCTGGTCACGACCGTACTCAATCTCCTGTACGGTCTGCGCGTTTTCGACATGGTCTTCGTTCTCACCAACGGCGGACCCGGCTTCGCGACCCAAACCGTGTATACAACGATCTTCCAGGACTTCTCTCTCGGCCGGTACGGCACGGCCACCGCGCTGTCTTCGTTGTTCTTCGTCGTGATGCTCGTCCTGAGCTTCTTTGTCATCCGGGTGATGCGCCCACGGCACGAGGGCTGACCCATGAACGCCGTACGTAACTTCCGAGCCACGGTCAACTACGCTCTGGCTTCTGGCGCCGGACTGATCATGCTTGCGCCCATCTACCTCGTATTCGTGAACGCGCTGAAGACGCAGACGGATTCGGCGACGATGGGCATGGAGCTGCCGCTCACTCCTCAGTGGGCCAACTTCGGCACAGTCATCGACCAGGGCAAGCTGGTCGAAGCCTTCTTCAACAGCGTGATCTACTCGGTGGGCGGGACCGTGCTCTCGGTCCTGGTCTCCGCTTTCGCCGCCTATGTTCTCGCCCGTAATCGGCGTCGAAGGCACGAGATCATCTACATGCTCCTCATCATGGGCATCGCGATCCCCACCAACTTCGTCACCCTGACGAAGGTCATGCAGGTGACCGGCCTGATCGACTCGCAGATCGGGATCATCCTGCTCTACGCGGCCACGCAGATCCCGTTCAGCGTGTTCTTGATCTACGCGTTCATTGACACGCTGCCAAAGGAACTCGACGAGGCGGCGTTCATCGACGGCTGCTCACCGCTCCGGACCTTCGGCTCGATCATCCTGCCGCTGCTCAAGCCGGTTCTGGTGACCTGCGGCGTGTTGAACATGCTCAACCTCTGGAACGAGTTCCTTATGCCGCTGTATTTCTTGAACAGCACGCGCAACTGGCCGATGACGCTGGCCGTTTACAACTTCTTCGGCCAGTTCCAGTCGAACTGGGCCCTCGTTTCAGCTGATGTCGTTCTGACGATCCTGCCGATGATCATCATTTACGTGCTGGCGCAGCGCTGGATCCTGTCAGGTGTCTCCGCGGGCGCGGTCAAGGGTTAGGGTCGTTCGATGACGATCCCCACCTTGACGGCCGACCTGGCCTTCGTTGGCCACATGTGTCTCGACGAGGTTGTCCCCTTTATGGGGACACCTCGCGTGGCGCCGGGCAGCGCTGTGCTGTGTGGCGCCCTCGCGGCCGCGCGTGTAGGCACGAGCGTTGCCGTAGTGACGAGGATGGCCCCCCGGGACGAAGAGATCCTCCGGCCGATGAAGGCGGGTGGCGTCGAGGTTCACGTGATTCCGACCGACGTCACCACCTATATGAAGGTCATCCACCCGAGCGCCGACGTCGACGATCGAGAGATGTTCCAGATGGCCAGCGCTGGCTACTTCACGACGTCCGACATACCACCAATGGACGTACGCCAGGTTCACCTGGCCGGAATAACCGATCAGGAATTCGACCTGGGCTTTGTCCAGGGGATGAGGGCCAGGGGCTTTCGATTGTCGGCCGACATGCAGAGCTTCGTCCGCCAGGTCGATCCTGTTACGAGGGCCATCTCGTTTGGCGACGTGGCCGCCAAGGCGGAGCTGGTTCAACTCCTGGATATGGTCAAGCTGGATGTGGTCGAAGCCAAGGTTCTTACCGGAACCGACGACCTCGATCGGGCCGCCGTCACGTTCGAAGAATGGGGATCGCCTGAGACCTTGATAACTCGGTCCGACGGCGTCCTCGCCCGTGTCGACGGGAAGTCGTATTGGGCGCCGTTCTCCAACCGAAGCGTGGTTGGCAGGACCGGGCGTGGTGACACGACCTTTGCCGCATATATGGCCCGGCGCCTCGACCATGACGTTGAGGAATCCCTCAGGTTCGCGGCGGCGCTCGTGTCCATAAAGATGGAGACGCCCGGACCCTTTGGCGGCACTCTGGCCGACGTGTTGGAGCGGATGGACGCGAAGGCGGCCGACTAGTCCGATCAGTCCTGCGCCCGCGCCGCTCCCGACTACCCATCGCACGTTACTCGCGAACTTTTCGGAGCCAAACCATGCACTTGCCTAAGACCCCCATCAGTTACTTCCGTGGCGATCCCTGGACGATCCTGGAGGAGGGTTTCGATCCCGACTACCAGCGAGTCTCCGAATCGGTGTTCTCGGTGGGGAACGAGTTCATGGGCGTGCGCGGCTACTTCGAGGAGGGCTATAGCGGCGATCACCTTCTCGGGAGCTACTTCAACCACCTGTACGAACTCATGGACATCTGTCACGACCAGCTGTTCAAGGGTTTCGTTACGCAGGGCGCGGCGATGCTCAACGCGGTCGATTGGCTGTACACGCGGCTCCGCGTAGACGGCGAGCAGCTGGATCTGGCCAGGTCCGCCTTCTCCAACTTCACGCGCCGCCTCGACATGCGTGAGGGCGTGTTTACTCGTGAGTTCGTGTGGCAGACGGCCGGCGGCAAGCATCTGAAATTGACCTTCAGCCGCTTCACGGACATGGAGTCCACTCGCCTGGGCTGCCAGCGCATCGTCCTGGAGCCGCTGGATTTCTCCGGTAATGTGGAGGTCACGTTCGGACTGGACTTCAACACCCACTACGAGATCGGCGCAGGCTGGGACCAGACCGGTAGCGGTGAGGCTGGCGCCGGCAAGGACATCATCAACTTCTGGCAGACCAGGCGGAAGGGCGAGGTCGACGGCGGCTGGGCGATTCAGGCGGAAACGCTGCGCAGCGGTCATCAACTCTTCTCGAGCTTCTTCGTGCAGGCCGACCAGCCAATCGAGACCGCGCTCGTCGAGGACACGAAATTCATCGGCGTCGACTTCACCCTGAGCGTCAAGCAGGGCGTGGCCACGAAGGTGGACAGAATCGCGGTCAACGAATGGGCCAGGACTCCCGACGTCGACTTCCTGTGGAGCCGCGGCCTGGGTCTGATGCGCCGCCACGCCGGTGCGACTTTCGACAGCCTGATGAAAGAGCACACCGCATTCTGGGCAAAGGTCTGGAATGTGATGGATATCGAGATCGTAGGAGACCCGAGCGTCCTCCAGGGTCTTCGCTACTCCAGCTTCCAGACGTATCAGTCTTACCACGGCGAGAACCCCGATCTAAACGCCCTGTGCAAGGGCATGACCGGCGAGGTCTACTTCGGCTGGGTGTTCTGGGACAGTGAGATCTACTCCCACCGGATGATGATGTTCATCGATCCGCCCGCCGCCAAGAACCTGCTGCTCTACCGGCACCATCGTTTGGACCAGGCGATGGTCAGAGCCAAGCAGCTCGATTGTGAAGGCGCACGTTTCCCGTTCGCCACGATCACCGGGACCGAAGACTCGGGCACGTGGCAGCACGTGGACCTCGAGATCCACTCCGATGTCGCGGTGGCGTACGCCATCTGGCACCACCACATGATCCTTCGCGACAAGGAATTCCTGTATCGCGAAGGCATCGAGATGCTCCTCCAGATCTCGCGCTACCTGGCCAGTGTCGGCGGATGGAGCCCGTCAAAGGGCGACTTCGGGTTCTACGGCGTCATGGGGCCGGATGAGTTCCACATGATGGTGAACCACAACTGCTACACGAACGTCATGGGCAAGAAGACGTTTGAGTTCACTCTCGGCGTGCTGGAGGTGATGCGGCTCGAGGCGCCCAAGCTGTACCACGCGGCAGTGCAGAAGACGCAACTTCAGCCAGACGAGCCGAAGCAATGGGCCCGCATGGCCGAGAAGATGCGGATTCCTCGGGACGAGCAGACCGGCGTACTGGAGCAGCATGCCGGCTACTTCGACCTCCCACACGTGGACCTCGAGCACTTCCCGCCGGATCAGATCCCGGTCTACAAGAACTGGGCATACGTCAAGATCTTCCGCTATGACATGGTCAAACAGCCGGACGCGCTGAACCTCATGTACTTCTTCAGCCAGGACTACACGCTGGCGGAGAAGCTCGCCAACTACGAGTTCTACGAATCTCGGACCATTCACGAGTCTTCGCTGTCGCCGTCGCTTCACTCGATCCTTGCCCTGGAGATCGGCAAACTCGAGGACGCGTACACGTTCTTCGCCTACGGCGCCCGAATGGATCTCGACAACTACAACCGCAACACCGAGCAGGGTGTGCATGTGACGTCCGCGGCCGGGGTCTGGGCCAGCATGGTCTTCGGCTACGGCGGCATGCGCACGGACGGCGACGTTCTGATCTTCGCCCCCACCCTGCCCAGGCAGTGGCGGTCCTATCGGTTCCGGGTGCGCTATCGCGGCGCCCTGCTCGAACTGTCAGTCGATGCCGCGAAAGTCCGGATCAGGGCGATCGAAGGGGTCGCCCCTGTGACCGTGAGTGTGTACGGAACCATCTACGAGATTGGCGCCGCGGGCGTGGACGTCGATCAGAAGCAGCCGGACGAGTTGACCGATCCGGCCGAGTCCAGGCGTGATGCCAGGAGTTCTCCGGCATCACGCGACTAGTCAGATTAGAACCGGTGCGGACGGAAGTACGCGCCGATGAACGCTACCGAACCTTCGAGGTATGTCGATTCAATGAACCAAGCGGCCCTCACGATCGAGACGATCGAGTATGGCGGCTGGCCGAACTGCATCCGTGTGTCTAACGGGGAGATCGAGCTAGTCGCAACCACCGACATTGGTCCCCGAATAATCCGGCTGGGCTTCGTCGGCGGGCAGAATCTGTTCAAGAACTATGCCGACACTCTGGGTCGAACGGGCGATACGGAGTGGCACAACTACGGCGGCCACCGTCTGTGGCATGCGCCGGAGGTTTTCCCGCGGACGTACGCGCCGGACAATGATCCCGTCGAGTACGTGTGGGAAGGCACCACGCTCGTTCTCCGCAATTCCGAACGTGAAAACGCGCTCGACAAGGAGATGCGGGTGACGTTGTCGCCCACGTCACCGTGCGTGGAGGTGGCCCATCGGATCGTAAATCGAGGTCCGTGGCCGGTCGACCTGGCGCCCTGGACGCTTTCGGTCATGGCCCCCGGCGGTCGCGCGGTGTACCCGCAGGAGGACTTCCGCCCGCATCCGGACGTGCTTGCTCCGGCCAGGCCCCTGGTGCTGTGGCACTTCACGGACATGAGCGATCCGCGCTGGACATGGGGGCGCAGGTACATCCAGCTTCGGCAGGATCCGGCGGCGATAACCAAGCAGAAGGTCGGCTTTCTAAACAGGCAGGGTTGGGCGGCCTATCTGCTCAAGGGCGAGGCGCTGATCTTCAGGTATGCGGACGACCCCGGGGCCACTTACGCGGACATGGGTTGCAACACGGAAACCTACACGGATCCCGACATGCTCGAAGTAGAGACACTCGGGCCGTGGACCAAGCTGAAGCCCGGTGACGGTGTCGGCCACGACGAGTTCTGGACTTTGGCGAAACTCGAGTGTGGCCCGAGCGACGCCGAGATTGACGAGAAGCTCCTGCCGCTCGCGCTCGCGGCGGGTCGCGACCGGCACGGGCCGCGGCGAGGATGACGAGCGTGGACCTGGCGCTCGACGAATCGCAGATCCCGGTACAGCCTCACCGCCGGTTCAACGCGTTGACGGACGAGTGGCTGCTGGTCTCGGCCGAGAGGACGAGCCGGCCGTGGCGAGGACGTCAGGAAGCTGCACCGCCCATCGACGTGCCGGCGTACGACGCCTCCTGCTACCTCTGCCCCGGCAACGTCAGGGCCAGTGGACGCCAGAATCCCCAATACGATTCGACATTGGTCTTCACCAACGACTTCGCCGCTCTGAAGCCGGATCTTCCGACAGCGTCATTCGAAGACGGACTGCTGTTGGCCCGCAGCGAACGCGGCACATGCCACGTAATCTGCTTCTCGCCCAGGCACGATCTCACCCTGTCTCGCATGACCGCCGCTGAGGCGCGCATGGTCGTCGACCTATGGTCGGCCGAGACCGCCGAGCTGGGCAAGTCCTTCGAATGGGTTCAAGTGTTCGAGAACCGGGGCGCAGCAATGGGAGCGTCCAACCCGCATCCCCACGGTCAGATCTGGGCCGGCGACAGCCTGCCGGACCAGGCGCTGAAGGAGGATGCGACCCAGCTTCATCATTTCGAATCCACCGGGCACCAGCTCCTCATCGACTACGCGGAACAGGAAGCCGGCGGGCCCAGGGCGCTTGCCATCGACGACTACTGGTTGGTCGTCGTCCCATTCTGGGCGGCGTGGCCGTTCGAGACTCTGATAATTCCCCGCCAGCCCGTGGGCAGATTACCGGACTTGAGCGATGGGCAGCGGGATTCGCTGGCGAAACACCTGACGGAACTTCTGCGCGGCTACGACGGCCTGTTCGGTGAGCCGTTCCCGTACTCGATGGGCTGGCATCAGGCTCCATTCGATGGCAAGGATCGGCCGTACTGGCAGCTTCACGCCCACTTCTATCCGCCGCTCCTGCGAGCTTCCGTTCGGAAGTTTATGGTCGGCTACGAACTGCTCTCCGAACCGCAGCGCGACATCACTGCGGAGGCTGCTGCGGACAGACTCCGCAACTCTATGCGAAGAACCCGCTGAGTTGTGCTGCCACAGAGAACATCGTGGGCCAGCTCTCGCCGGATGCGTGGCTGAGAGCGTTGACTGCAGCCTTCCCCTGGCTAGGGGGTGATCGTCAGCTTGCCGTCGGCGACAACTTCGGACCCAACCGTGAGCTTGATTTCGTATGTGCCCGGCTGGGTGAACGAGCTGCTCAGATCGTCGGTGACGGAGAGGCAGTCGGCGTCGGACGATTTGTCAGTGGGAATGTCGTATGTTCCGAGGGACACGCCGTCGGCGAAGTCCTCCTCCACGACGGCCTGATCGGACGACAGGCGGTGCGACCACATGTAGACCGCCCACACGTGCGTCCCGACCTTGACGGTGGTCACGGAGTTGGACGTGGAGCAGTCGGTCGCGACGGTCTGGTCGTCGGTGGTGTAGATGACCTGACCCATGTGGTTCGGGTTGGCGACCTTGTTGTAAATGAAGTAACCGCCGGCGAGAACGCCGATCACTACCAGCACGCCGATCGCGCCCATCACGCGCCGGGCGACTGCGCCACCGACTTTACCGGCCACGGCGCCCGCCGTCCCGGTCCCGGAATAGGGCGGCTGCGGCGCGGCCCATCCGGGCTGCTCTGGCGATGGCGGCGTGCCCCAGGCGGGTGGCTGCGGCGCGGCCCATCCGGGCTGCTCTGGCGATGGCGGCGTGCCCCAGGCGGGCGGCTGCTGTTGCGGCTGCTGCGGCTGCTGCGGCTGCTGCGGCTGCTGCGGCTGCGCCGGGTCGTTCGCGTTAGGGTCCACGCTTCTCTCCTAAGGCTGAGGGTCGCGACTCTTTTTCGTGTCGATCTGCTCTATTCGGTACCGTACCAGTTTCGCCACGAGCTCTGCGGCGATCGGACGCGCAGGTATGAACTTGATCGTTCCTTTGGCGAGCTTGAAGTCGCCGAGTTCGGAACGAAAGGCCTCGATCGGTTCCGCCGTCGGAAATAGAGAGCAGTGGTTTCTGGCGGCGTGATACCAGACCAGGGTGCGCCCCTTGTAGCTGAACGCCGGGATTCCGTAGCTGACCGCCTCGACCGCCTCGGGTGCGGCGTCGGCCACAGTCCGGCGCAAGTTCTGCAATGACTCTCGCTGATCCTCTGGCAGGTTGTCCAGGTATGCGTCTATCCAGGCTGTCGCCGTCGCTGCGTCGGAAGCACTCGGTGGGGGCGCTTTCACTGCTCACTCCTTGGGCTGGCAGTGAACTGTCGCATCGGCTCGGGCCGGTAACAAGTGGCGGACCGCGCTACACGATGCCCAGTGGTCTCTCGATTGCGGCGTCGGGTCGGAAGCGAATATCGACAAGTACTCGCAGAACGTAATCGATCTCGAGCCCGGCTCCGTCGAACGATGGCGCCAGACCGGCGGGCACGAGCAATCGCACCGAGGCCGAGCCACTCTTCAAGGCGTTCGGATCCACGTTCGCGGACGCAACTATGCCTTCGACGCCGTTTGGGGCGTTGGTACGGCGGTGGAGCTCAATGCGGGCTTCCTGGCCGGATGGTGCGCTGGCCCAGGTGGCGTGAACCTCGATCTCCTGTCCGGCGGGAGCCGGCAGGGGAGTAGCGACGCTGATCGTCCCGCCGCCGGCCGCCACGTCCGTCATCAGGCTCTGCCCGCCCTGCTTACCGACCCCGGCGCGTAGCAGATCGGGGTGCTGGGCGAGCGGCAGATAGAACGCCACGAAATGGTCGGCGGCCATAGCCACGTCCCATCGAACCTCGAGTGCCCAGGCGATTATCGACTCGCCGAGATGAGCCGACGGCGGTCCGAGCGGTGGGGCAGGCACGGCGAAGGCCGATTCCCACGTCTCTCCGGCGGCCATCGAGGTGGGGATAGGCGGCTCGAGGAACGAGTCTGCCGAGAACAGCTTGCCCTCGGTCTCGACCCAGCGCTCGGTCCATTCAACCTCGCCCTTGGAGTTGCGATGGTCGATTTCGCGCCGGACCTCGTCCAAACGCAGACCGACAAGGCGCAGATGGGCCTGGCGCGCAGTAACTGCCTGGTTCGCGACCAGGCGAATCTTGCCCGTGATGCCGTCGCCCACGCGAGGGGGCTGGTCGAGGGCGATCTGACCGCTCAGAGCGCCGTCCGTCGGCCTTAGCAGTTCCTCGGCCGCGACCTGGTGGAGCGGGTGGCTGCCCTCGGGACCGGCGAGGCGCGGTCCGTTGAGCGCGTCGAAGGGCGACGGTGACGAGCCGGTGTGGCCGCCGATGCCGGGAATTCCGAGATTGAACGCCATCCCTGCCCTCCGACGCTGACGGTGACGAGTCTGGCCGCTGACCGGCCGTCCGGCCTGCGGACGCGGCCGTTGCGGCAGATAGTAGGCTCACGGCCGGCGCCGCGCACGAGTGACCCGCCGCCGCGATCGGCCGCTGCGAGGACCCGCGCCGCGGCGGCGGAGCGCGGGCGTCGCCTAACCCAGCGTTCGAACCGCGTACGTCTCCAGCTTCGTGAGCGCCTCGGGCATGTTCGTCCGCCCGAACCCGATCCGGAAGTGGTTGCCCGTATCGGTAAATACGGAGCCGGGCATGATGAGCACGCCCGTATCGTGGACCATCCCCTCGGCGAATCTGTCGACGTCGGCGGCGCGGGCGAGCCGGGCAAAGCCGATGCTTCCGCCTCGAGGCCGGACCCACTCAAAGGTTCCGGACCAGCGGCCGAAGAAGTCGTCGAGGAGCGCCAGGTTGGAGTGGACGATGCCCCGGCTGCGCTCCAGCAAGCGGGCCCGTGACTTCAACGCGATCACCGCAAGCAACTCCGCGGGCGCCGAGGCGCAGATCGTGGTGTAGTCCTTGAAGGCCGCCAGGCGAGCGAGGAGCTGCCGGTCGCGAGTCGCGATCCAGCCGATCCGCAGGCCGGCGAGTCCGAACGCCTTGGACATGACACCGATGCTGACAGCGTTCGGGGCGGTGTCGGCTCCGGCCGGAAGACGATTCGCCGGCTCGAACTCCAGGAAGCGGTAGACCTCGTCGACGGCGAGTCGAGCGCCCGATTCGGCGGCGATGGCCACGAGGCCATCGAAGGTCTGACGGTCGCTGAGACCGCCTGTCGGGTTGTGCGGTTCGTTGAGAAAGATCAGTCTGGTGTTGGGGCGCAGGGCGGCCCGCACCGCGGATGTGTCCAGGCGCCACCCCTCCGACTCACGGAGCTGGATTCGGCTTACTTGCGCTCCAGCCGCGACGGCAACCTGAGCCAGTGATTCATAAGCCGGCTTGAGGACGATGGCGTGGTCTTCCGGACCGAGCAGGACATTGTTCAGAGCAAAGATGGCTTCCTGGGCTCCCGAGAAGACCAGGACTTCGTCGGAACAGATGTGCTCGTACAGCCCGGCGATCTGCTCTCGAAGGGCGGGAAGGCCGGGCGATTCGGTGTAGCCGAGAGTCAACTCGTCCCAGCGGCGACGGTCAGCCTCATCGGCCATGGACAACACTTCCCGCATTGCCAGGCCTTCGATGTCGGAGGCGCAGAGCAGCATCTCGGCCTTGAACTCCCAGCGGGCGAAGAAGCGCTCGAGCGCGAAGTCTTCCAGGTTCATTCGACTCCTCAAGTCCGGAGGCCATACGGTACCTAATCCGGACCGGAATGGCCCTGATCGATCTCCGGCCGGGCGGCGATTCCACCGATACCTACCCCGCAGGTCCGCCCGTGTAATGGAAGACCTGGGTTCATTTGCGTCCTGGTCTCGGCGCCGCAATGCCGATACCAGCAGAGCAGCCAAAGGCAGAGTCGACATGTACACAGCCGACGTCGAATACGACGCCCTCCGCGACCGATCCGGTCGGGGAGGAATGGCAGCGTGAGCGCTCGCATTGCCGGCGGCCTGGTCACGGGTCGTCGTAACCGTGGGACGCTCCGTCGTGTGGCGAGCCTTCGCTCGTCCGCGCTCGACGCCTACCGCAGACGTCCCGGACTGCTGACGCTGACGGCCGGATTCGCGGTCGTCGTTGTCGCAGCGTTTCTCGAAGCGATCAACTTCGACAACGGCTGGCTCCTGTTCGAGGACGTGACCTGCGGCGTCGCGCCCACGGTCGCGGTGGTAGCCGTGGCTATCGCCGCGGTTCGAGGCCAGCGAAGCAATCAGGCGTTGCGGTTGGCGCTCACTGCCTCTCTGGGCCTTGTCGCTGTGGGCCAGGTGGTCGCCGATGTCCCCGACATTACCGGCAAGTCCATCGGCGCCCTGGCGGCAATCTCGGACATCTCGTACGTGGCCGGCGCCATCGTCGGCGCCATCACGCTCATGGGGGTGCTCTACCGCCAGCTGGATCGCCCGGCACGCCGAACCGTGATTCTGGACGGCCTCATTCTGATCGCGGCCGCGATGACACTAGTCTTGGCGTTCTGGATGCGCGAGAGCGACACGGCCGCAGACAAGGTCGCCTCACTCGTGGCCGACCCAACCGCAAGTCTTTTCGTGCCACTGGCATCCGCGGCATTTTTTGCCAGCGCCGCCGCCGCTTTGGTTGCCGCCATGTCCCTCCGCATCCAACCGTCCAGAGGCGGGGTCTGGGCCCTGGCCGCCGGCGTGGTGCTGCTGGCGATTGCCTGGGAAGGTTGGATCATGAGGTTTTTGGCGCAGCGACCAGACGGCATAGAACTCATGGATTTCCTCTTTCCTGCCGGGGCACTGCTGGTCGCGTACGGTGGAATCACGTGGACGGTGGCGCGCGGCGGCGGGGCTCGCTACGAACGTATCGCCCGCTCCATCTCGGACTGGCTGCCCATAGCGGCCATCGTTGACTGCGCCGTGCTGGACGTGATGCCCAGATCGCGTCCCCTGGCAATTGACCCCATCGCGATCGGCACGTGTTGCGTGGTGATCCTGGCGGTCATTCGGCTGCGGGTCTTGCAGGACCGAGAGCGCGAGGTGTCGCGGCGACTCACCAGCGAGATGAGCGAGCGCGCCGCCACAACCGTCTCCCTGGCCCGCCTCGAGGCCGCGCCCACGATCGAGGCGACGGCGCTCCGCGTTTGTCTCGAGGCGCTGCGCATCGATGGCATCGACTCGGTCGTGCTCTATGCGTTCAGCCCGAATGGCGTCGTTCCGATGGCCCAGGAGGGATCGATCTGCCGGCCCGTGACGGTGGGTGAGCCGATCCCGGAACGCAGCGGCCGCGAACTGATGGAGCACGTCGAGTTCGGCCTGTGGCTGGACTCATGGGTCGGGCGAACTCCGAGAGACGATTTCGAACGGGCGACGATTGAGTCGGGACTGAAGATCGAGGCGCTAGCGCCGCTCTTCTGGAACGATGCGCCGATCGGGGTCCTGTCGTTGGGAGCGATCAAGGACAATCCTGCCCGACCCATGTCCGATCGTCTCGCGACGCTGACCGAGTTCAGCGTCATGTCTGCCGCAGTTCTGGGGCCCATGCTTGCGGAGCGCTGGCAGCGCGACATTCAGCAGAACGTGGTCCGCCGGATAATCGCCAGCCAGTCATTCATGCCCGTATTCCAGCCGATCGTCAATCTGGAAACGCGCGAATTCGTAGGCTTCGAGGCCCTGACGCGCTTCGACGACGGCTCGCGGCCCGACCAGCGGTTCATGGACGCGGACAAAGTGGGCATGATGGTTCCACTCGAAACGGCGTGCCTCAACCTGCAAGTCGAGCAGGCCGTTCAGCTGCCGGTCGGGTCGTTCCTGAGCCTGAACGTCTCACCGTCGCTGGCCATGCGGATCATGCCGGTCCTGGATGTCGTGGCCGCCGCAGATCGCTCCGTCGTCCTCGAGATTACCGAGCACGCCGAGATCGACGACTACACGAAGCTCACCGATGCGCTCTCGCAGGTGCGATCTCACGCCATGCTGGCGGTAGACGACGCGGGCGCCGGATACGCCGGCCTGCATCACATCCTCGAACTGCGGCCGCAGTATGTGAAGCTCGACATCTCCCTCGTGCGGAACATCGACAGCGACCCGGCGCGGCAGGCGATGGTCACCGGCATGGCCCACTTTGCTCGGAGCGTCGGCTGCGCGCTGATCGCCGAGGGAATCGAGACCGAGAGGGAACTGGCCGTTCTCAAACAGCTCAACATCGAGTTCGGTCAGGGCTACTACCTGGCAAGGCCGGAGCCGATCGCTTTCTGGGCCGTGAAGTCCAGACCGATCCCTGCCCGGGCTAAACGATCGCGCAAGGCGGCCTGAGGCCCCAAGACTCTTGACCGAAGGCCTGCTGCACCGGACGATCGTGGCCTCAGGCGAGCGAAATTGCGGGGCGGCATCAACCATGAGTGGGATTCGTCCGACCACCTCATCATCGGAGCCGTGGCGAGTGTTGTAGATGGTCAGCGAGAACAGAGACATCTCCATACACGATGACCTCGTCGTCGAGACTGAAGTCGACGGCGTTTCGGTCACCGTGCCGGCGTTTGTCACGAACATCCTCGCCGACGAGTTGTGGCTGGCGACGCGCCTGCCCGAACCGTTGATCCTGAGCCTGGTGGACGGTCAGCCGATCCATCTGACATTCGACCGCGGCGGAGCGCTGATAGTTGAGAGCGTCTTCTTGCGACGGCTTGGCGCCGGCGGCCGGCTGGGAATGGAGAGATCCCGGGTTTTCGCGGTCCAGAGGCCGGAGGGATTGGAGAACGCCCAGCGCAGAGCGCACGTCCGGATAGACGTCGAGCGTAACGTGCGCATTCGGGCACTCGGCAGTCTGGGCGCCGATCAGATGGGCAACGGACGCACGATCAACCTGGGCGCGGGCGGCGTCCAGTTTCTGACAGAAATGCCGCTGCTGTTCGGCGAGCAGCTGCGTCTGGCGATCGTGCTGACGTCGCGGGATATCGTCGTCGTGGGCGGAACGATCGTCCGGATTGAGGACGGCCAGCCGGCCGCCTCGGACATGGCAGCCGATCCAACCAGACGGGCTTCGGCCCTATCCAAGGTTGCGGTCCGATTCGACAAGATCGCCGCGGCCGACCAGGAGAGGATCACGTTCCACATCCTCTCGGCTCATCGCCAGCGCGTCAAAGACGCACCTCTGCCCAAGTTCGTCGAGGCGGAGCTCTCGGCCTCCGCTGCGCCCCCGGCCCTCGCCGCGGAACCGTCGCCCGAACCGGCCGCGCCCTAGTCCGTAGGTCCGGTCTCGTCGGCCGGCAGGTACTGCAGGTAGTCGCCCCGGCCGAATCCCAGCTCCTCGTACAGTGGCCGCCCCGCGGGGCTGGCTCGGAGCCAGATCCGTCGGACGCCGGCCGATCTCGCCTCGCCCACGGCGCGCTCCACGAGCTTGCGAGCCAGGCCGCGGTGCCGGGCCTCAGGTCTGGTATAGACGTTGAGGAGGTAGGCCTCGAGGCCGACGGGGTTCACCGGGCCGGGCGGATGGGGGAACCACAGCAAACCGGCAGATGCGGCAGCGACACCGTCCACGTCGGCGATCCAGGCCTGGAAATCGCGGCCCAGATGGTCGGCCAGCCATTTCCGGTTGGCCTCGGTCAAGTCCCCCGCGGCAGGGGAGTGGGCGCGTTCGGAAAACAACTCCTCGAGCATCGACAGGCGGTACTCCAGGAGCTCCTCCAGGTCCGATTGTCGAGCGGGGCGTATCGCAATGCGTCCGGTTTCCAGCGGGGCGTTCATGGCGTCATGATGCTCCGTGCCGGACGATGCCGCGCGCCGAAAACCACGGAGCGGCGCGACGGGGCCGGCAGCTCGATCTCGGCATGCGCGCGTCATCTGGTACGCCGAGCGGTCGCCTGCGACGGTGCGGACGGGCCGTGCTAGGTTTGCTATCGATCAGTAAGGAGTCAGAACGATGCGGCCCTTCTTCGGCTATCACATGCCCAACTACACGTTCCAGGGTCGCCCCGATGCCGACCTATTCGATCGTGTGATCGAGCTGGCCAAGGCCGCTGAGAACGCCGGCTTCGACATGGTTACGGTGATGGACCACTTCTATCAGATCGCCGCGGTCGGTTCCGAAGACGAGCCGATGCTCGAGGCCTACACGGCTCTCGGCGCCCTGGCGATGAAGACCGAACGCGTTCTGCTCGGCACGATGGTAACGGGCGTCACGTACCGCAATCCGGCCATGCTCGCCAAGATCGCGACCACGCTCGACGTCATCTCGAAGGGTCGCGCGGTGCTCGGCATAGGTGCCGCGTGGAATGAATCCGAGCACGCCGGCTATGGCTTCGATTTCCCGCCGATCGGCGAGCGCGAGGACCGGCTCGAGGAAGCGCTGACGATTGCCCGAGCCATGTTCGACGAAGACCGGCCCACGTTCCACGGCGCGCACTACCGCATCGAGGCCGCACGCAACATCCCGCGGCCGGTGCAGGCGGGCGGGCCCAGGATCCTGATCGGCGGCGGAGGAGAGAAGCGAACCCTCAAGCTCGCCGCCCGGTTCGCGGACATCACCAACTGGTTCGGCGGTTTCGAGGAGGCGACTCACAAGCTCGGCGTGCTCGATCGACATTGCGAGACCGTGGGCCGCGATCCCAAATCGATTCTGCGAACCATCGGGGCGCCGGTCGTTCTGGTCGATTCGGAACGAGATAAGGCGCCGCTCCTGGATACTTTGCCGGTCGCAACGCGTGGCAGCTTGGCGGCGGCCACCATCCCTGAGGCGGTCGATATCCTGGGCCGCTACCTGGACGCGGGCTTCGACGGCTTCATCTTCCGCAACGCCACGACCCGCACGCCGGAGGGAGTGGCTCGGGTCGGGGAACTGATCAAGTTGCTGCGGTCGAAAGGCGCGCCGGCATGAAGTCCGACATAGACATCGAGGCTCTGCGCCGCCGCCTCACGCCGCTTCAGTTCGACGTTACGCAGAAAGCCGCGACCGAGCGTCCGTTCACCGGGACGTACTGGGACAGCCACGACAAGGGAGCCTATCGCTGCATCGTCTGCAGCGAGGTTCTGTTCACGTCGACGGAGAAGTACGACTCTCACTGCGGCTGGCCGAGCTTTTACGACGCTGTCGACAAGTCGAAGGTCGAGACAAGGTCGGACGAAAGCTTGGGGATGCGTCGGACGGAAGTTGTCTGCGCGAATTGCGGCGCCCATCTCGGTCATCTCTTCGATGATGGTCCCCGGCCGACGGGCCTGCGCTACTGCATCAACTCGGCGTCTCTGGAATTTGCCGAGCAGCCTGAATAGGGCGACTCAGAAGGCGGAGATTGAGACCTTGTTAGCCCCGCCGTCGATCTGGATTTCGTACCGATCCGCTGCCGAGTCGGCGCCCGGCGACTGCATCGATATCGGGCCGCTGCCCTTGACCACCTCGCCGTCGACGGCGATCTCGCTCACGCCGCCCCGGACCTCGAGCCCCGCGGCCACGCCCACCGGCCGGGTTATCGATATGCGGTTGATGCCGCCTCGGATGTGCACGGGGACTATGCCGCGCGGCGCCGCCAGCGTCAGTTCCAGCTGGCTCGCCCCGCCGCGCAATTCGAACGACTCGAGACGGATCGTTCGAAGGTCGGCCGTCCAGCTCGACACTCCGCCGCGAAGTTCGATGGCCCAGGGAATCGAGCAGTTGAGGGCGATATCGCCCGTGTCCTTCTGCCAGTGGGCCGACGCGTCGACGTACTGGCCCGCGACTTGAGTGCGCCAGTCGAACCAGGCGAAGCGCGGGTATGAAACTGTCACGATCCCGCCGCGGGCCCGCATCTTGGGCATCGGTCCGGCGAAACGAGCCTGGTACAGCTCCCTCAGGGCGGGGTCGCCGGTCACCGCGATGCGCGGCGCGCCCGAGAGGAAGATCAGCCGGCCGCTCGTCACGCCACCCACCGGTGCCGCGTAGCTGCCGCCGGCGTCGGATTGCTCGCTGGGGTTGCGCATCTTGGCCGTCTCGTCGAGAAGGGTGCCATCCAGCTCGTGAAGGAACCCTCCGAGCAAACGCAGCTGACTCTCGTCGTAACGGTCGAAAATCTCCATCTGCGCTCGGCGCAGGGAGTCGTGCATTGCGCCCAGTTTGTCGCCGACGCCGGGAACCGGTTCGACGAGTACCCGACGTCGGTCGGACGGGTCGGGGACTCGACTGACATAGCCGGCCTGCTCGAGTCGATCGACCATCCGCGTCGCCGCGCCGGTCGTCAGGCCGGTCAACTCTGCGAGCCGTCCAACCGTCAGGGTGCCTTCTACGAGCAGCCTGTCGAGGCACTCGACATCGGTGCCGGCGAGGCCGAGACGGTCCGCTACGGCAAGGCTGAACAGGGCCGCCTGACTTCCCACGCGGCGGGCCGACTGGAGCAACTCGGCTCGGAGTTCGTCTCTCGATTGGTCGCTTGACATATTTCGACTGCCCTGGCTATTCTCTGCGCTGCGCAGTAATCATAGAGCGCAGCGAACCGATCCTGCAAGCGCGAATCTCGAGCCCCGAGATGGGCGCGAAGAACAAGAGCCCGATAGAGAAGGAACCACGATGGCCATCACGACGAGCCAGTTTGACATCGCGGGCTTGGGTGCGCGAGGCGCCCGATCCCTCTGGGGAGGCAGATCATGAGCGCGGATCCGATCATCCAGACGGCCGCCCTTCGCCGCACCTTCGACGGTGGTCGCGGCCGGAAGAATTCCGTGGAAGCCGTCGCCGGCGTCGACCTGAGTGTGGCGGCGGGGGACATCTTCGGCTTCCTGGGCCCCAACGGCGCGGG
>PMLK01000043.1 GCA_003158875.1 Chloroflexota bacterium | reverse complement strand
GGGTGCGGACGACTACCTGGTCAAACCCTTCGACTTTGGCGAGCTTCTGGCCCGAATCCGTGCCCTGCAACGCCGGCCGCGTGGCGTCGACGCCCCGGCAGTCGTGCGCGGCTCACTGACTCTCGATCCCGTTCGCCGCGAAGTCGCGGCCGATGGCATTCCGCTGCCGCTGACCGCCACCGAATACAACATCCTGGAGCTGCTGATGCGGCGCTCGCCGGCCGTGGTTGATCGCAAGGCCATCGCCGAACATGCCTGGGACGACGAAACGGACCCGCTCGGGTCCAATGCAATCGATGTCCAGCTCAGCCGGCTTCGCGCCAAACTCCCCGGTGCCGGAGTTCGGATAGTGACCGTCCGGGGCGCCGGTTATCGGCTGGAGGAATCGTGATCAGACTGCCCCGGCCGCGGCTCGATAGCTTCCACCCCACGCCCGTGGCCATGCTCACCATCCGGGTGGCTATGGCCGCCAGCGCCGTCGTCGGCGTTGCTTTCGTCGTCATCGCCGCCGTCGTGGCGGTGTTCGTGGCCGGCAACATGACCGCCGACATAGACAGCCAGCTCGCGAGGGCGCTCGCTCCGGTTCCGGCCCAGCCAGATTCGGGAGCGCCGTTCGGCCCGACTGGCTTGCCGGACAGACCATTCGGGCCCCAGGCCGCGCTGTGGCGGATCAACTCCGATGGTACGGTCCAGGCCCTCAACAACTTCGACATCCAGCTGCCGGTCGAGTACCGGCATGTCGTGGGCCCCGAAACCGTTTCGATCGGCGGCGTCTCCATGCGGATCCAGGGAGCGAGTCGGGGCCAGGATTACGTCGTCGTGGGCGAGACCATGGAGGACGTCAATCGGGCCGAGTCGGCGCTCATCGTGTCCGAGATCGGCATCGGCTGCGCGCTGCTGATCGTGGTCTTCCTGGGTGCGCTGGCGATCGGCTATCGAGTCGCCACGCCCATCGAGCGGGCCCGGCAACGCCAGCTCGAATTCACGGCCGACGCCTCGCATGAGCTACGTACGCCACTTTCGGTGATCGAGGCCCAGGCCTCGCTGGCTATGGCCCGGGGCCGCGATCCGGCCTGGGACGCAGCCGCCTTCGGTCGCATCGACACGGAACTCAAGAGAACGCGACGCCTAGTCGACGACATGCTGTGGCTGGCCCGGTTCGACTCGGCGGGCGAGCAGCAGCAACCCGAGCCCGTCGATTTGCGGGTTCTCGCGGCCCGCACGGCCGACAGATTCGCGGCCGTGGCCGAGACTCGCGGTCAGCGTCTCGAGGTGCAGCCCGCGTCCGAACAAGACGACACCATCGTGACCGCTCCACCGGACTGGCTGGATCGGCTGGTGGGAATCCTGCTCGACAACGCCTGCAAGTACTCGCCGCAGGGCGGCACGATCGCGGTTGCCGTGGCCGCCGAGGGTCGCCGAGTGCGGCTGACCGTCGAGGATTCCGGACCGGGCATACCGACCGAGGAGCGAGCCCGCATCTTCGATCGGTTCCACCGTGCCACGGATCAACCCGGCGGCTCCGGCCTGGGACTCGCCATCGCGGCGGCCATCGTCCGTTCGACCGGCGGCCGCTGGCAGATCGGCACGTCGGCCCTGGGCGGCTCGAGCATCGCCGTCAGCTGGCATCGGACGCCGTAGCTCCTCGTAACCCGTTCGACAGCATCCCCGCAGCAACCTGTGCTCATCGACGCCGGTGCCGTCATCTCGAAGCGGCGCCCGGCGACTCGCACAGGAGACATCACGATGGCCACACCTAACGAATCCACCGCGCAGGGGCCGTCTGCCGACGAAGCGCCGCTCTGGCGGCCGAACTCAGAATCGTCCGAACTGCCCGAACCGGCAGACTCAGCCGGGTCGGCGGCGGCTCAGCGTACGGCGGCGGCGCCCCGGACGGGCGCCCGGAACGCCGCCGCCAAACGGCCCGGGGCGAAGCGCGTCGGCTCGACGTCCATGCTGCTCATCCTCGCGGCGCTGGTCGCGATCGGCGGCATCGGTTTCGCTGTAGGCCACTCGACGGGCAGCTCCAGTTCCGGAGGCAACACTCAGGGAGGCAACGGCATTCAGGGCGGTGCGCCCATTGCGAGCGGCTTCCCGGGCGGCGGCCCTAACGCCAGCGGCCGGCCCGATGGCAACGGCGCAGGACTGAGCGGTGGCAACGGCGCAGCGAGTCTTTCCGGCACGGTCGTGAGTTCAACCGCGGACTCGATCACGATCCAGACGAGTGACGGCCAGCAAGTCACTATCGGGACCGGCACGGCGACCACGTATCACAACCAGACCGCCGCGACGAGTTCGTCGGTGGCCGTGGGTGCAACCGTGACGGTCAAGACGTCGTCTTCCGGCGACACATCGGCCGATGCCTCCGCCAGCCCCGGCACTACAGGCGCTCGGACGGCCACCGACATCACCATTGCTGGCAACTAGCCACTCGCATGTGGGCGCGGGCCATTCGGATGGGTGGCTCGCGCCCACGCCAGATTCAGTGCCGCCTCACCACGATGGTCCGGGCAATCTGGTCGTGCCAGGCTCTCTTGAACGGATCCTGCGCCGTCATGACCGCCGACAGCAGCCCGACGGGAATGATCACCGTCGAGAAGAAGAAGACGCAGTAGCGGACGAAGACTTCGCTGAGGCCGACGTGGGCCCCGTTCCAGGCTTTGGCGATTCGCATGCCCAGCGCCTTCTGGCCGATGCTGGCCCCAAAGATGTACCAGCAGAGCGGGTGATAGATAAGGGCGAACACGGCCCAACCCAGCGACAAAGCCGATGCCGCGGGGGACTCCGATGACCTCGATGAGGACCCGCTGTCGACCGCGGAAATCGCCACTCCAACGGCGAACAGGGCCACTCCGATCAGGATGGCGTCCACCAGCAGCGCCGCGAAACGCGAGCCGATTCCAGCCCAGACCAGACCCGGCTCCGGGCCGGGCAGCCCGTACGAAGTTGCGCCGGCAGGCGCGCGATAGTCCCAGGCGGCGTTGATGTAGCCCGGGGCTCCGGACGGACCGCTACCGGCGACGTTGTTGCCGACCACTTTGCTGGCGTCTCCCGCTCGACCACCGTAACTTTGTCCAGAGGCCATGGTAGCAGCGCGGGTTGGCGCCGAGTGCACGACGGGCGTCGAGTGAACGCGGCACGGTATGGCCGCTGAGGGCGAGGTTCAGGCGCCGGCGGCCGAGAGGACGAAGTCCGTTCCGAACGCAGCGAGGAGGCCGATCGTCAGCGCCATACCGGTCACCATCGGCAGCGAGAATCGCCGGGACACGGCCATCATCTCGTTGAACACGAAGATCAAAGCGCCGGCCGCGAGTCCGAGGAAGAGGATGGACAGGACGGGTGAGACAAAGCTGTAGCCGAGGACGCCGCCGAGAAAGGTAGGTCCACCGCCCACGACACCGGCTCCGGCCAGGAATCGCCAGCTGGGCCGCTCCACGCCGCTGAGCGGGGCCGAGATCGCGAAGCCTTCAGTGGTGTTGTGCAGGGCGAAGCCGATAACCAGCAGCAGGGCGAATGTGGTTGCGCCCGTCGCCGCCGACTGGCCGATCGCCAGACCTTCGGAGAAGTTGTGCAGGCCGAGCCCCACGGCCGTGCCCAGGGCGATCTGCCGCGGCGAGATCGACGTCCCGGAATCGCGCCGTGCCAGCCGGCCCGTCACGTATGTCACCGACAGCAATCCAAAGGCGACGCTCAGCGCCAGAACGGCTGCGTACTCGAGGAACTGGTTCGCGCTTGCGCCACCCCTAAAAGAATGGAGAGCCTCGCTGACGGGCTCCACGGCCTGGGAAAGCACGTCGTAGATGAGGAAGAGGATCACTCCGCCCGCGGCAGTCGTGAGCGTCGCTTGCCAGCCCTTCGAGAGTCTCCTGAGTCGGCCGATCGGCAGGCCCAGGAAGATCGTCCCGCCGGCAAAGGCGGCCAGTAGCACGGTTTGGGTGAAGCTCATCTACCTCTCTCGCGGCGGGCTATCAGGTAATCCTGAGTGAACTACTCTGAATTAGCTCCGGGATGGTACCGGTAGCCAAACCGCCGGTCAAGCTGGCCGCACGGGCGCCGCGAGCGTGGCCCGCAGAGTGGCGCGGCGCCCCAAATCGGGGCGCCGCGGATGAGGTCCGGTGAGTGTGCCGGGCGTGTCAGGACGTGGGTGAGTCCGACGGCCCCGGTGAGTCCGACGGCGACGGCGACGGAGAGGGAGACGGCGAGGGGCTTGTCAACGGGGATGGCGACAGGGACGGTGAAGGAGACGGGGACGGTGAAGGAGACGGGGACGGTGAAGGGCTGTCGGTCGGGAGCGGCTCGTCGTCAACGGGGCTATTCCCGCTGTCGGCGCATGTCAGGCTTGCCGGCGTCGGCGCGGGCGCCATGCTGTCGACGGAGATGTCCAACCTGGCCAGGCCATCGTCGTTCGACAGCCAGACCTGACCATCAGCTAGGGCCACCCAGCCGTACTGGCCTGCCGGCACCAGGTACGTGGGCCCCAGCTTACCGGCGACCGGGTCTACCTGGCTAATCCCGTTGGACAGGAGCTCCCAAAAGGTGTCACCGAGTGCAAAGTATTGGTCGGCGACCGCCGGGCCTGTAACTGGGCTCATGCACGTGGCGCCCAGTTGTTCCAGGATTGCCGGGTCGTTCGACGAGTCACCGCTTGGATTCGGATTGGTATCGACTTCTGCCCAGCAGGTCTTCCCGGACTGGAGGACGTCGAGCAAAGTGCCACCATCGACGTTGAGGTCGATGGTGGTTGCCTTTCCGGTGGAGAGGTCGACGCCGTAGAGCCCGTCCGAATCTCCGCTCACGTCCCACAGCGTGCCGCACCCAACGACTGCGTAGTCGTTTGTGATCGCAGTCTGAACATTCGTCGAATTCCAAAGGGTCTTAGTGCCAGTCGCGGCGTTGATCTTGTATGGCATGCCGTCTTCGTCGGTGGCGACGATCGTACCGGCGTTGTCGCCGATCAGCTCTATGTGTTTGAGATCGGACTTCTTGGAACCCGATGTGAGGTCGAGGCGGACCGTCTCGTACGAATTGGAGTCCGAGTTACCGGGACCATCGCCGCCGCTCGCGCCCACCCACAGGCCGCCGTCTACGATCAACTCATCCGGGAAGTACTTGTCCGAGAACGGGAGCTTGTAGGTCTTCACCACCTTGTCGCTCGCGAGGTCGACCGCGATCACCTTCGTCGAGCTATCGCCGTCGTCGCACATGACGTACATGCGGCCCCCGGAGGTCACGGGCGGCGAGCCCTCGCCGCACTCCACAGTGGCGAGAACCTTGGCCGTTACGGGTGTGGCGTTGGCCGTTGGCGACGCGGATGCAACCGCGGACTTTGACGATGACGCCGCCGCCACGCCCGGAGTCGCGCCCGAGTCGCCCGACCCGTGGCCCGAAAGCGGCCCGAGAACCAGTCCTGCCACGAGCACGAGAACCAGAGCTCCGCACCCTCCGCCGACTATCAAGCGCTGAGTTCGCGGTGGTAGGGCCGCCCATTTGATTCCCGCACGCGATGCGGCAAATCTAGCCCGCGATGCGGCAAGTCGGGCCTGCGCCCGAACTACGAACTCGCGCGCGTACGCTTTGACCCTCTCCATCCGAATCCCCTTCAACTCCCCTGGCCCCCGCTCGGCGGATTATCGCTGAATTGGATGAACTGTTTTTGGTCGGGCCACCGTCTCAGCGGGCGTTTGCATCACTCGGCCGGGCGTCTTGCTCCGCTCGCCGAACGCGTCGCTGGGGTTGCGGCCAGGCGGCTGCGGCCCGTCTCGGTGGCTGCGGCAGTTGCCCTAGCGGACCTGGAATGAACGCTTGGCAAGGCCCAGCCAGTAGCCCTCGATTGTGAACTTGGGCACTTCGGCTGGGTCGGTGGCCGCGCCCAGCGCCACGAACAGCGGGGCGAAATGTTCGACGGTGGGGTGAGCGTAAGGCATCCCTGGGGCACGGTTTCGGAAGTCGAACAGGGCGTCCAGGTCGCCCCGGGCGAGCGTTTCGGCGGCCCACAGATCGAACTCGACCGACCACTCCGGTGCGCCCGGCCGGCCGTCGAAGTAATCGTGCACGAACGGCAGGCCGTGGGTCATGAAGCCGCTGCCCATGACCAGCACGCCCTCGTCGCGGAGCGGCGCCAGCCGGCGGCCGATTTCGAAGAGGTGTTCGGGCGCGAGATCCGGCATCGACATCTGAAGCACGGGGATGTCCGCGTCCGGATACATCATCAGCAGCGGGACGAAGGCGCCGTGATCCAGACCCCGCTCGCGCTGCGCCACGGGTTCGCTGGGCGGCATCATCGCCCTGACTCGAGCGGCGAGTTCCGGTGCCGCGGGCGAGTTGTACTGGAGTTCGTAGTAACGCTCCGGAAATCCGTAGAAGTCGTAGACGAGCGGGGCGGGGTTGACCGCGCCGAGCGTCAGCGGCGCCGACTGCCAGTGGGCGCTGACGACCAGGATCGATTTGGGACGCGGCATGGCGCCGGCCCACTCCGCCAGCTCCACCGGCCAGAGCTCGTCATCGATGAGCATCGGGGCGCCGTGGCCGAGATAAACGGCGGGCAGGCGGTCC
Source organism: Chloroflexota bacterium (assembly GCA_003158875.1). Lineage (GTDB taxonomy): Bacteria > Chloroflexota > Limnocylindria > Limnocylindrales > CSP1-4 > Fen-1039. Next base: position 10,816 of record PMLK01000043.1, on the reverse strand, counting down.
GCCGCGGCTGGAGTCGGCGCGGGCGTCGCGGCTGGAGTCGGTTCGGGCGAACCGCCGGAAGTCGGCGCGGGCGCCGCGGCCGGTGTTGCGGCTGGATTCGGTTCGGGCGTCCGGTCGGTGTCAGTCATCGGCGATCACGGACCGGCCCGCATCGGAGTTCATCTGGTCGCGGAGCGCGGTCAGGATGCGGTGGAGAGTCCGGCGGTCGTCCGCGCTGAGTCGCGCGAATAGCGCCCCCACAGAATCCTGGAACGCCCGGTACTGCGACTCGACGCTCACCGAACTGCATGTGAGTTCCACCATGGTTACGCGGCGGTCGGTGGCGTGGGGGACGCGCCGGATCAAACCGTCGGCCTCGAGTCCGTCTACGAGCGCGGTCACGTTGCGAGGCGTGACGGCCAGGGCGTCGGCGAGGTCCGCCATCTTCTGCGGCCCGTGGCAATGAACGGCGTTGAGCAGGCGGAGTCGCTGAGCGCTGATGCCCGCCTCGACCGCTTTACGGTTGGCCCACCGATCGAAGGCGCTGGCGAACATGGCCGCGGCCGCCGCCACGTCGTCGATCGTCGTGTCGGCGTCACCCTTCGGGGCGCCGTTGAATCCGGCCTGCGGCGCGTCCCTGCCGGGCCATGATGCGTCGGGTGAGACCGCGTCCGAAGTTTCTGTAGACATTCACTATCTTCCTTGGTATTGTTGCGCACGCAATGTTACTACGGTAACGATGCATATGTTCAGTATATGTGGCGCACCAGGGAAGCCAAGCCCGCGAAGCAAGCGTCGCCCGAGATGGGACGAGTCTTCATCGCAGCGACCCCCGACGCCCCCGTCTCCAGGAGATCGAAATGACCATGACCCACAACAGCCCAACCGAGCGCCTGCTCATCGACGCCGCGTTCGGCGAACCGGCCGACTCCGCGACCGTAGACAGGACGGCGGAAGCGCTCAAGGCTCGCAACTTCAACGTCGCAGTCGTGTCCGACGGCACCGCCGCGAGAGACTTGCTGCTGAGCTTCATCCCGGAAGGGGCTGAGGTGGGGGAGGGCGCGTCGCAGACGCTGGACGCGATCGGCGTAACCGAGACCGTTGAGAAGAGCGGCCGCTACCAGGCCATCCGGCCGCGCACCAGAGCTATGGATCGCGCCACTCAGTCGCGCGAGATTCGAAAGCTCGGTTCGGCGCCGGACATCCAGATCAACAGCGTTCAAGCCGTAACCGAGGACGGGCGATTGGTCGTAGCCTCATTCGGCGGCAGTCAGCTGGGACCGATCGTGTCCGGCGCAGGCAAGGTGATCCTGGTAGTCGGTGCGCAGAAGATCGTTCCGGATCTGGACACGGCTTTCCGTCGAATCGAGGAGTACAACCTCCCGATCGAGGACGTCAAGCTTCAGGCGGCATACGGCATCCACAGCGCCATCAACAAGCTGCTGGTCATCAACGCTGAGGTCGCTCCCAGCCGGATCACCGTGATTCTGGTGCGCGAACCCGTCGGAGTGTAGGGCCTAGGAACCGGCGGGCGGCTCGGTCGACGCTGGCGGCTGCGGAGCTGGCGCGTCCGGCTGACCGGTCGGAGCGCTCGGAGGCGCGGGCGGCGTCGGCGGCGCGGGCCACGCGGCTGGCGGCTGGGCGGGCGGAGCCCACTGGGCTGGCGGTGTCCACTGGGTGGGTGCGGGCGGCGTCGGCCAGGCCGTGGGCGCACCCGAATTCCAACCGCCGGGCGCTGTCGGTGCGGGCGGCGTCGGCCAGGCCGTGGGCGCACCCGAATTCCAACCCGGGATGCCGGTGGATGGCGCGTTCCCAGGATAGCCGTATGGCGAGGGCGGATTGCCAGGATAGCCGTATGGCGAGGGCGGATTGCCAGGATAGCCGTAGCCCATCGGCGGAGTTGGCGGATAGCCGTACCCATATCCGGGCGCCACCTGCATCGGCAGCGGGCCGTAGAGGTTGGGATCGAGGCGAGCTCGCTGGCTCTCGTAGAGCACGGCCATCATGTACACCCCCAAGACCGTGGCGATCATCGAAAAGAAGGATGTGATGAACGTGGCCACAGGTTCAGTGCCACTCGCAGCGCTGAATACTGCCGCGAATATGCCCCCGAGGATCTCGAATCCGAGCACGATCAGGGCGGCCATGAATCCCCAGCCGAACATGCGCAGAACGGCAGATTTCGACAGGCGCCAGCTCTCGTGGAAGGCGTCGATCACGCCGAAGCCGTCGAAGATCGCAAGTGTCACGAAGATCAATCGGATGTCGACATAGATGAGCACCGGGATCCCGACGAACACCGCGGCAAGAATGAGCAGAGCGCCGAGGGCGTGCGCCGCCACGGATACCACCACGAGCACGATGATGCTAACGATCGCGATGCCCGCAACCACCAACCCAAGCAGGAGGCTGGCCACGAACGACAGGGCGCCCCGCCCGATCACCGTGTCCAGTGTCACCGGGCGATTGCGGAGCCCGGCGATGGCGGTCGCGTTGAAAACCCAGCTGGCAATCACCGTGACCAGGCCTGTGGCCAATCCGCCGGCAACGGACGCGACGATATAGCGGCGCAGCAAGTCGTTGTTCCAGAAGACGTCGCCGGTGTACGGATCCTGGTAGTAGAGGTCGGTCGTGACCGCACGGCCGAGGATCGCCGTCACGATCATCGAGAAGACCGCTACCGCGATCGCTGCCGGCAGCCACTTCTTCCATGTGGTCCCCAGGAAGCTGAACGCGTCCTGGATGCCTTGCGTAACGGTGATCAGTGCCGGGTGATTGCTGAATGCGAACACGCGCCCTCCCTGGCAGGCCTCGGTCTGCGATCCCATCGGCCGGACGGCCTGCGACTTGGAGTCTAGCGCGCGCGGATGCCCGTCGGAGGCTTCCCGGAGCGATATGGCCCCGAGGCGCCGGTCGCGGCCTCGACAGCTACTCGGCGGTCTTGGCGGTCTTGGCGGTCTTGGCGGCGGCCGGTCGGGCCCGGTCCAGAAGCGACTGGGCCTTGTCTACCTGGGCGGTCAGCGCGGCGACGGTCGCCGACATCGTGTCCAGGGCGCGCAGCTTGAACTGGTCGATCTCGTCCAGCGTGGCGTAGATGTTGTCGAACGCGGCCTGGAGCTTCTCCAGCTCAATGGTCGATTCCGTCGCCTTCTCGTTGATCGCCGTCGACTGCTGCTTGAGCATCGCCGACGTGCCTTCGATGAGATTGGACGTGGTGCCGTTGAGGGCGGTGATCTGATCGAGGACGAGCTTCTGATCGCCCATCGCCTGAGCCACGATCACGGCCGTGCGCAGGGCCGACATCGTGGTAGTGCTGGCGCGGTCGACGCCCCGCACCAGCTCCAGGTTGTTGCGCCGGATGATGTCGATGGAAAGGTACCCCTGGACGCTGACCGCAAGTTGAGTGGCGAGGTCCTGACTCTTCTGCCGAATGTAGAAGAGCATGTCTTCCTTGAGGCTGCGGGCCTTCTCGGGGTCTTTGGCCTCGACCAGTTCGATCCGGCCGGCGAGGCTCGTGTCGAGCTTTTGGGCGAGGTAGATGTACTCGCGCAGGCGGGCGATCGTCTGCCACAGGTTCGTCTTCTCGGCCTCGAGATCGGCGTTGTCCTTGACCAGCTCGGAGCGGCCGTCTTCGAGCCCCTTGACGATGGCGTTCAGGTGGCTCTGGCTTGACTGGTATTTGGCGAAGTAGTTGCGCAGCCGATCGCCGAAGGGGATGACGCCCAGCAGCTTGCGTGTGCCGAAGAGGTCGCCCTGCTTGGCCGGGTTCAGTGCGTCGACCTGCCGGCGCAGCTCGAGCAAGCTCGTGCCGACGGACGCCGGTGTCGCCAGCCCGCCGCCGGCAATCGTGCCCACCGGGCGCTGCAGCAAGCGCGACGAAACCTGCGCCGAAGCCTTGATGTCCTCGTCGCCGAGCGTCCGAACGTCGTCGATCCTCGACTGGAACTCGGGGGCCCTGGTGTCCAGCTGGGCGATGGCTACGACGAAGCGGGCGACCATGCGGTCGAGCCTGGCCAGGGTCGCGGCATCGAGCTTGACGGAGCCGGAGGCGCCGGTTACGTCGACGGCTTTCGGTGGGGCGGCCGTTGCCAGAGACATGGCGCTACCCGCCGCCGAGGAATCGGATGGCGAGCTGGCTGCGGCATCCGTGGCGGCAACTATGCCCGCAGCCTTGGCTGTAGGAGCAGCCTCCCCGATCCGCAGCGTGTCACCCATTGCCAGAAAAACCTCCCGTGGCCACCGTCGTCGAACATGTAGAGGTTACAGCCGACAGGCCTCGGTGGTATGTAGTCGATTCGGCGTCACGCCGTCGATTCGAAGGCCAGAAGTCGCTTGAGCCATTTTGTCAGGTGTGAGAGAGCGGTCTGGCGGATCAGGTAGTACGTCAGGATTGGTCAGGCGCCTGATCGCGAGACCGGGCCCGATCCAGATGGGCCTGGGCCTTGGAAATCTGAGTCGTGAGGGCGTCGACGGTCTGGCTCATGTTGTCGAGGGCNNGTGGCGTAGATGTTGTCGAAGGCATTTTGCAGCTTCTGAAGGTCGATGGTCGAGGTGGTGGCCTGCTCGTTGACCGTGGTGGATTGCTGGCGGAGCATCGCAGACGTGCTCTCGATCAGATTGGAGGTCGTGGTGTTGAGGGCGGTGATCTGGTCCAGGACGAGCTTCTGGTCCACGAGGGCCTGGGCCACGATCACGGCGGTTCGAAGAGCCGCAATAGTCGTCGTGGTCGCCCGGTCCACGCCACGGATCAGCTCCTGGTTGTTGCGGCGGATAACGTCCAGCGCCAGGTAGCCCTGGACGCTGACCGCCAGCTGCGTGGCCAGGTCCTGAACCTTCTGGCGGACGTAGAAGAGCATGTCCTCCTGAAGCACCCTGGCCTTGGCCGGATTCGAGGTCTGGATCGCCGCGATTCGGGCGGCCAGGCCCGCGTCCAGCTTCTGGCCCAGGTAGATGTACTGGCGGAGCCGCTCCATGATCGTCCAGAGGTTGGCCTTCTCCTGCTCGAGATCGGCGTTGTCCTGCTGGAGCGTGTCCTGGCCGTGGTAGAGGCTGGTGATGATCGCGTTGATGTGGCTCTGGCTGGACTGGTACTTGCCGAAGTAGTCGCGCAGCCGGTCGCCGAAGGGCAGGATGCCGAGCAGCTTGTGGACCGACAGCAGGTCGCCCTGATGGGACGGATCCAGGTCGTCGATCTGGTTGCGAAGCTGCAGCAAGCCGGTCGAGACGGCGGAAGCGCCCGAGATGCCGCCGTGCTTCATGGCCGCAACCGGGCGGTCGAGCAGCCGTGAGGAAACCTGAGCCGAAGCTTTGATATCGTCGTCGCCGAGCTTGCGGATGTCCGTCATTCGGGCGTCGAACTTGGGGTCGTTGACGTCCAGCGTCGAGATGGCGTCGAGATAGCCCTTGACCATGTCGTTGAGCTTGGTCTGGGTGGCCGGGTCCAGCTTGACGGCGTCCTGCGCCTGGGTCGTCTCCACCGGTGCCACCGCGGCCGGCGGTACGAGAACCAGCGACGTGCCCGGGTCCGCGTCGGGGGCCGGCACGGTTGTCGAGGCCGCGCCGGTTGCGGCCGCATCCGAACCCGATGCCTGACCGATCGATAGCGAGTCGCTCACGGAATCCTCCTCGGTTTGACCAATCCGGTAGGTCGGCCGGTGGCTAGTTGGTGGCGATGCCGATGCGACACCAACGATCAACGCAACAGTCAGTCATATCGCAGCCAGCCGTCTGGGCGCCATTCGCACTCTCATGACTCGTATTGTGACTGGACCCGCGGCCGGATTCCGGCGCGTGGCGGGCCGGATTCCGGCGCGTTGCCGTCGAAATGCGCGAATGCCCCGAGCGGTAAGCCCGCCGGGGCATTCAATGCGAGAGCGAGGCGATCAGGTCACGAGGCCGGAGCCAGCGTGCCGCCGCCCACAAGGGTGTATGTGGCGCCCTTGAGGTATGCGTTCGCGGAAGCGGTTGCGTCATACGTCACGGTATGCCCGTTGCCGGTGATGTTCGTGATCGAAGTTCCGGATACGGCGGCGCCCACAAGGGTCGTCAGGTGCGAATCCGCCGTAACGGTCCAGGACGATGTCCCGTCCAGGGTGAGCCCGATCGACTTTGCCGCTTTGTCGGAGTTGATCGCGCCCTTCAGCGCGGAGCCGTTCGTGAGCGAAAGGTCAACGGAGCTGATGCCGTCGGCCACGACGTCGCCCGTGAGCGTATCGCCGCTGGCAGTCAGCTTGGCCGTCCCGCCGTTCGAGCCCGAGGTGCCCCAGCTGCCGGCCGCGGCCTTGACCAGGACGCCGGAGGCCTCGGTGACCTTGCCGTTCGTAAGGCCGATGACGCCGGTCGCGTTGGTGACGTAGAACGCCGGCGCACTCTTGCTCGTCGTTGCCAGTGAGCCGCCGGTCACCGTTACCGTGCCCTCTGAACCTGTGGCGTCACCCGACATGCTCTGGTAGATCATCACTCCGGACTTGTCGGAGCCCGAGGTCATGGTCGTGTCCGAGACGGTGGCCCAATTGGCGCCCTCGACCACGATGTTCTCGGAAACCTTCTCCGTGAACGCGGCGCCGCCGACCGTGATCGAACCGGTCGAGTAGATGCCCGGCGAGTCGGTGCCGGTGGCGACGTAGGTGCCGCCGGTGGCGGTGACCGTTCCGCCGCCGCGGTCCGTGGCGAGCGGCGCGCCGTGCGCCCCGGAGGTCGTCATGCTGCCGCCGGTCACGGTTACGGTGCCGCCCTGAGTCGCCATGACGCCATGGCCGCCGTCGGCCGTGGCTGTGATCGTGACGTCCTTGAGAGTGAGCGAGGAGCCGGTTCCGCTGGCGAAGCCGCCGTTGGCTCCGGTGCCGGTGGTCGAGATGGTGCCGCCGGTCATCGTGATGCTGCTGGCGCCCGTTGCGAGGACGCCCGCGTTGAGCCCGGCAAAGGACGAGTTGTCGCTGGAGCTCGTGTTTCCGGACGTGGCGACAGTTGCGTTGGTGAGGGTCAGTGTGCCGCCACTGCTGACCAGGACGCCGCTCTCGTCGGCCTTCGACGCGGTGTATGTCTGGCCGGTCTTGGTCGCGCTGCCGCCGCTCTGGCTGTAGGCGCCGGTGGCGGTACTCGCCAGGGCGGTCGTACCGGAACCGCCGCCGGCCCCGGGTGCGTCGCCGGGTGCATCGCCCGGTGCGTCAGCTGGTGCACCGCCCGGTGCGTCGCCGTTCGCCGGCGCGCCGGAAGTGGTCGCCGCGGTCGCGGCTGTGGCGGTCGCGGCTGTAGCGGTGTCCACGCCTCTCCCGCTGCACCCGGCCGCGACGACCAGGCTTATCGCTATGGCCAGCAGCACGCCGGCCTGCCGGACCCCGGTTCGTATGCGGGTTCGTTGGGTCGAGACCGGGTCGTTCATCGGAGTTCCTCTGGTGGTTGCGGCCCGGGTGGACCGCGTCTTCGAGATCGCAGGCGCATCTTCGGCTCGGCTGCCTTTCAGCTGGGTTACGGCCTTCGCGTCGAATCCGCTTGGAATCCACGTTGGCCTGTTACGCTCGGCGCAGGGCCACTCCGATCCAGCTCGGAGACTTGCGGCCGTGCGGTTGAGGCGACGACCGTGGGCTGGCAGGTCAGCGGCTCGTCGCGGCCCGGGTACTGGCGAGTCCCGCTTCATAACCGGCGATCATTCGGTCCATCCATTCGTCCATCTCGGTGTCCACGGCCTGGCGTGCCGGATCGGCGTCGAACCAGGCGAGCGTCTGCTGGATGCCTTTGGTGAACGGCACGGTTTGACGAAAATCGGGCACGAACCGCTTGATCTTGCTGGTGTCGAAGACGGTGCAGACGGAGGCGTCGCCCGCGAGCGGACCCTCCATTTCGGGACGGCAGGCGACGATGAAGTCCGTGGGAATGTGGACGATGCGGCACTCGACGCCTGCTGCGGCCGCAGTCTGGCGGTAGATCTCGTCCCAGGTGAGCGCCTCGTCGGAAACGATGTGGAAGGCATGACCGATGGCCTGGCGGCGGCCTAGCAGCCCGACCAATCCCACGGCGAAGTCGCTGTTGTGAGTCAGCGTCCAGAGAGTCTGGCCGTCGCCGGGGACGATGAGGGCCTTGCCACCTCGCCAGCGTGCAATCGAGCTGAACGGCTTCTGCCAGCTGTTGACCGCGAGCGGAATCATCCAGTCGCCGTAGGTGTGTGCGGGGCGCACGATCGTGATCGGAAAGTTCTCCTCACGAAGGGCCCGCAGGCAACGCTCTTCGCCGGCTAACTTGCCGCGCGCGTATGCCGAGAACGGATTGGCGAGCGGTGTGTCCTCGCGGATGAGCCACCGGCCGAGCGGCTTCGTGTAGGCGCTCGCAGAGCTTATGAAGATGAACTGTCCGGTTCGATCGCGGAAGAGGCGGATGTCGCGCTCGATGTCCTCGGCGCCGTAGGCAATCCAATCCACGACGGCATCGAACTTCTGACCGGCCAGGGCCTTCAGGGCGGCGGCTTCGTCGTGCACGTCGGCGACGAGTGTCGTCACGCCGTCGATCGGATGGACGCCGCTCGCCCGATTGAGATGGACGACTTCGATCCCGCGCTGGATGGCCAGACGAGTGGAGGCCGTGCTGATGAGGCCGGTGCCACCGACGAACAGGACTCTCAACTTGTCCTCCGGGACCACGTCTGGACCGGCCGTGACGACGCGGGAGCCGATCGACTGCGATCGACCAGAAGGATAGTGAGTCGGGCCTCATCCCAGGACCCCGCGATTTCGGACCACTGGGCGGGATGTCATCCTCTCGGCGGGTTCCGAATCCTGCATATGCTGCGAAGGAGGCATGAGGCCTCTCCGTCGCGACGGATCTCGGTATCGACTTCAAGGTGTTCAGGTGAGACCCAGAAGACGGTTCCGAGGAGTGGCGTCGTGGTCAACACGCACGCTCTTGGGCGTGAGTCGCAGCACCGGGTAGGAATCTAGGAGACTCATGGACACCGTAGACCACAAGGAAGAACACCTCGATCAGGTGATCGCTCAAGCCATGGGCGGAGAGGCGCCTGTCGTCAATCCACCTGGCGTTGAGGCACCGACGTCCATTCCGATCCACGCGGTTGACGAGCTCCCACAGGACTGCCACGGACACGCGGACAACTTGGAGGACTGGACGCATCCAACCAAGTTGACGCTCGATGCCTCAGCTGGTGAGCTGACTCGTCACGCCCAGTACTTGGAATGGCGAGCAGGGCTCCTTACCGGCAAGGCAGAGGCACTCCGCGCGACAGCCGCCACCCGCTGATCGCCAAGTCTCCAGCAATCTCGCCCGGCGCTACTTCTTCGACGCCATGGGCCACGAGATCGAGGCGATCCCTCCTCGGAACACGACTCTGACGGCGCTCGACGAGACGGTCGCGATCTACGACTCGGCGGGTGAGCGGCTCACGTCCGTGGCGTCGTGCCCAGTGGGCACGAACACGACCACGTTCGACACAACCTGCACAACCGCGAGCCGCGCCGATCGTCACACAGACTCTGGCTACGACGCAGTGGGCCGAGCAAATAGCTCGCTGACATACGCCGGCACCGGCACGGCCAACCCCAAGATCACCACGACCACGATCTACGACAGCCTGAGCCGCAAGCTCAGCGTTCGGTTCGTGGGAGCGGCCCAGTCGAACCCCGACACGATCGAGTATGGCTACGACAGCCTGAACCGCGTCACAGCGATGTCCGAGGGCACGCAAGCCCCCGCACCCGGCGATTCCAACGGCCCAACCGAGGCTGCCACCTACAACCCCGACGGCACCACCGCCACTCGGACCGACTACGCGATCAGCTAGACCGCCTCGGTCTTCGCATACGACACCCTGGGCCGCCTGGAGACCGCCACGAGCCCCACCTTCGATGCGGGTGTCTCGGTTGGCTTCACCTGGCGCCTCGATGGGCTCATGTCCTCAAGAAGTTGGTCAACCGGGCCGGCCACACTCGTGTACACCTACGACGGCGCCAAGCGGCCGATCGGCGAGACCAGCGGTACGGCTATCGTCATGGGGCGCACATACGACCTTGTCGGCAACGTCACAACCGAAACCCAGAACATCCAGGGCGCCAACGCAACCCAGAACGGCACCCAGACCTTCCTCTACGACGCCCTCAACCGGGTAACCAGCGGCACTCTCGGCTCCATCGCCAAGGCATACACATACGACCATGACAGCAACCGCCTGACCGTCACGGTCAATGGCGTGACCACCGACGCATTCGCCTTCGACGCCACCGACGAGACGATCTCCGACACCCTCGGCACCACGCCCAACGCCTTCGCCTACGACCAATACGGCAACCTGACATCGAGTTCCACGAGCGCCGCGGGATCCACGACATACGCCTATGACTTCGCCGACCGACTGAACTCGATCACGCAGGCCGATGGCAGCAGCGTTGGCTTCACCTTCGACGCCGCAGGCCGTCACGCCACCCGAACAGGCACAACCGGCGGAGTGACCGTAACCCTCGACACATACAGCTATCTGGGCTCCACCGACAGCGTGATCGTCGATGTCTCCACCGCAGGCACTGGCAACACCCTAAACGCCGCCATCGACTCGATGGGCGACCGCCTCGCTACAGCGGCGAGCAATGGCTTTGCCTGGATAGTGCCCGACCTCCACGGCAACGTCGCCGCCCAGTGCGGTATCTCTGGGTCGATCACCGACGTCTTCCGCTACGACGCCTACGGCAACATCATCGGCACCTCCACCATCGGCTCGGTTCCGTCCCCCTGGCGCTATCAGGGCCGGATGCTGGAGTCCACCGCAGGCTCCGACACCTACGACTTCGGCGCTCGTGCCTACGTGCCAGATCTAGGCACCTTCACGAGCCTCGACTCC
>PMLK01000013.1 GCA_003158875.1 Chloroflexota bacterium | reverse complement strand
CGTCGCGGAGGTAGAGCTGGACGACTTCGTCGCCGGCCCGCCGACCAGTGTTGCGGACCAAGACACTGACCGTGAACTCGCCGTCGATCGGCACGCGCGGCTTGTCGAGCCCAATATCGGTGACCTCGAAGGTCGTGTACGACATGCCGAAGCCGAACGGCCAGAGCGGCAGGTTGGAGCCATCGACGTAAGGGCCCTTCCAGTGGGAGCGGCCGCCCGACGGTTTGTGGCCGTAGTAGATCGGGATCTGGCCGGTCCTCCTCGGGAAGGTGACGGGCAGTTTGCCGCCGGGGTTGGCGTCGCCGAACAGGACCGCGGCGAGGGCGCCGGGGCCTTCTTCGCCCGGGACCCAGGCCTGAAGCACGGCCGCACTCGCAGCCGCCTCCGTCTCGATCGCCAGTGGGCGGCCGGCAACGAGAACCAGCACAACCGGCGTGCCGGTGGCAGCTACGGCCGCAACCATTTCGGCCTGCCGGCCCGGGAGCCCGATGTCCAGGCGATCGCGAGACTCGCCGCAGGTGCAATCCTGCGTCAGGCCGGACCGTTCGCCCACGACGACGAGCGCAACATCCGCGCCTCGTGCGGCATCGGCAGCGGCGGCTATCCCGCCGTCGTCGCCGTCGAGGATTCCGCAGCCGCGTGCATACCGAATCTCGATCTTCGGGCCGCACCGTCCGCGGAGGGCGTCGAGGATCGTCTCGCGCCCGGCCATCTCATCGTTGGCGGCGAAGTCCTCGGGTAGTTCCGAGCCGAAGCCACGCATTTCGAGCAGCGCTTCGATATGGCTGACGTGGGCGTAGTCGCCCTGCAGATTCCGCGCCGAATCGGCATTCGGGCCGATCACCGCGATGGAACCAATGTCCGGTCGAAGCGGAAGGACGCCGTCGTTGGCCAGCAGAGTCATCGAATTCACGGCGATCTGGCGGGCCAGCCCCCGATCGTCCTCGAACGGCAACCCGGCCGACTCGGGGTCGACGAACGGCTTCTCGAAGAGCCCAAGCTCGAACTTGGCCCGCAAGTGGCGGGCCACCGCGGTGTCCAGGGTAGCCATGAGGACCCGGCCCGAAGCGATTGCTTCGGCCAACGGGGCTCCGTAGTAGACGGTAGACGGCAGGTCTACGTCGACGCCGGCCTCCAGCGCCATGGCTGCCGCCTCCGATCGATCGGCCGTCATGGAGTGGGCGGTCACGATCTCGTCGATGCCGCTGTAGTCCGAGACGACCAGGCCCTCGAAACCCCAGCGCTCTCGGAGAGTCTCGGTCAGGAGCGCTCGCGAGGCGACGCACGGCAACCCGTCTACTTCGTCGTAAGCGTGCATCATCGAACGCAGACCGGCGTCCCGGACCGCGGCCTCGAACGGGAACAAGAAGTCGTCGGCCAGCTCGCGCGACCCAATGTGCGCCGGTGCGTGGTTGAGGCCGCCCTCCGGTAACCCGTGGCCGACCATGTGCTTGCCCGTCGCGAAGACCAGATCGTCAGAATCGCCCGCGCCCTGCAAGCCGCGTACATACGCCGCCCCGAGTTCTGCCACGAGGTACGGATCCTCGCCGTACGTCTCCTCGATGCGACCCCATCGGGGATCGCGAGTGATGTCCAGGATGGGAGCGAGTGCCTGGTGCGCGCCTGCGGCTCGCAGTTCCCGTCCCAGCCGTGTCGCCATTGCCCCGACCAACTCGGGGTTCCAGGTCGCGGCCTGGCCGATCGACTGCGGGAAGCAAACGGAGTCGACGGCGAGCAGGCCGTGGAGGCATTCCTCGTGGACGATCGCGGGAATCCCCAGCCGTGTCTCTTCTAGAAGGTATCGCTGGATAGCGTTCGCGAGTTCGGCGACACCTCGCCGACCGAGGTTGGTCGATCCGGCCACACGCGTGATCTGGCCGATACCATGGCCCAGGCGGCCGGCAGCCTTTGCCGTGTCGATCGCGGAGTCCGTGAGCAGCTCGAAGGTCCAGCACGATCCCAGCTGGGCCAGCTTCTCTTCGAGGGTCATCCGTGCGAGGAGATCGCTGACCCGTTCTTCGATCGGCAGAGCTGAGTTCCGATAAGCGAGCATCGCAACCACCCTATCTGCCCGAACCTGCGGTCAGGCCGGTAACTATGTTGCGCTCCGCCAGGGCGTAGAAGATGACCGCCGGAACCATGGCCGAGACGGTGAAGGCCAGAGTGAGGGCCTGGTCGCGAACGAATTCGCCGGAGAAGTTCATGACGCCCAGCGGCAGCGTCCACTGGTCCTGGCCGTTGAGCAGGATCAGCGGCAACATGAAGGCGTTCCAGGTGCCGACGGTCGCGAGAACTGTGACCGTCGCCAGGGCCGGCCGGGCGAGCGGCAGAAGGATTCGCCAGAAGAACCCGAAGCTCGAGCATCCATCGATCTTGGCCGCGTCTTCGAGCTCAACGGGGATCGACTTGAAGAACNNCGCCTTGGCCTCGATCTGGCGAAATCCGCTCGCGGGTTACGTCGGCACCGGACTTCCCACGAAACGGCAGGGTTTCCATCCTCGCAGCATCAGCCCTCAACGCCTATCTTGCGGACCAAGTATGCCGCCCGGCATCCTATCGGCGAGGTTCCCTGGCTGTGGATGCGCCCCTGACCTCTCAACAGGCTTCTGACCCCACGTCGGTGGCGGCTGCCAGTGAGTTGCTCGATCGGGACGGTCCAACAAAGGACAGGCATGCGCTCGGTGCCGAGACCGGGGCCAATGTTGATGCATCTGCCACAGCAGCGCCCGCAAGGTCCCCGGTCACGATCCCGGGCTACGTCCGGCCCCCCGGCCGCGATATCCTCGGCCTCACCCGCGCCCACCACGACGAGCCCGACGCCCCGATCTCGGCGTCAGCCACGCCCCTTGTGCCCACACCTCTGCCGGTCTCCGACGTAACGGGCATCACCCGGGCCCATCACGACGAAGCGGAGACTCCTGGAGAGCCAGCCAGACCGGCGCCGCTCTTCTCCAACGAAGGGATGGTTCGCCAGGCCGAAGTGCGCGGCAGGAGCCGCGGCCTCGGGCCGATAGCCGGCGTCTTCGGCGCGCTGCTCGCTTCCGGAACCGCCCTCGGCCATAGACTTGAATCGCACCTTCCGGGCGCGGAGACCGCCGCCACGGGCCGCAGTCTCTCTCCCCTCGACTCGGGTTCGCCAGCCTTCGATCGCTCCGGCGACCCGGGCGTACGCGAGGGCAGACGGCGAAGAGCGGTAGGAGCGATGCTGCTTGTCGGTCTGTTGGGCGTCGTGGCAGTCGGGTTCGCCCCGGCCGCCGTCCTCCCGCCGCTGCCGAACGGCACCGCCCCCTCCCGCAGCCCGGGTACCTCGTCGAACATTGCCTTGGGCGATGCGAGCACGCCGCCGGACGGCAGTTCACCCCCTGACCCTAGCGCCGCGCCTTCGGGCGTGATGGTTGGCGACGACCCGCTAGCTACCGACGCCGTGCTCCCGACGACGGCCGAGCCCAAGACGACCGGCACGCCAAAGCCACCCACGCCCACGCCCACGCCGGTCCCGACCTCGCCCCCTACCGTCAAGCCACCAACGCCGGTCCCGACCTCGCCACCCACGCCCACGCCCACGCCCACGCCTGCAGCCAATTCTGTCGCCTTCGAACCAGCGGGGTCGACCATAG
>PMLK01000006.1 GCA_003158875.1 Chloroflexota bacterium | reverse complement strand
CCGCAGGTTACGGGTTCGACCCCCTTAGGCCACCCCAACTCCCCTCCTCCGTCGAGGCGCGAATGATCCCGCTCGAGGCGCTGGCAATCCTTTGCGCCGGGATTGCGGCTGGGACGATCAACACGATCGTGGGTTCTGGTTCGCTAATCACGTTTCCAACGCTGCTGGCATTCGGCTACCACCCGCTGGACGCGNNCCGGGCTCCATCAGCGGCGCGATCGGATACCGGGCGGAGCTGGTCGGGCAGCGGTCGCGGATGCTTCCGCTCGGCATCGCATCGGGTGCGGGCGGCCTCACCGGAGCCATCCTGTTGCTGGCGTTTCCGGGCGCGTTCGCGGCCATCGTCCCGATACTTATAGCGGTCGCGCTGCTCCTGGTTGCGGCGGGGCCGCGACTCTCGAAGTCGCTCGCCGAGCACCGGCACGAAGCGGCTCACAGATCGTGGCCGCTGATCACCCTCCTCTACGCCACGTCCGTTTACGGCGGCTATTTCGGGGCGGGCATGGGCATCATCATGATCGCCCTGCTCACGATCTTCGTGCCCGACACACTGCAACGGCTCAACGGACTCAAGAACGTCCTGGCGGCATTGATCAACGGCGTGGCAGGGCTGTTCTTCCTGGCCGTGGCGCCGGTCCATTTCGACATTGTTCTTCTCATCGCCGCGGGCTCGATCGTCGGCGGACAGCTGGGGGCACGAGTCGGGCGGCGCCTGCCACCGCCTGCCCTGCGTCTCTTGATCATCGCTGTCGGCCTGGTGGCGGAAGCCAGGCTGATGCTGACTTAGGCGCCCGGGACGTCCTGCTCGGCCGTGGCCTGTCCGGAAGTAGCCGTGAACGTGGCGGTGGTCGGCAGCCAAACCCTGAAGCTCGCACCACCGTCCGGTCGATTCATGACGCCTATCTGCCCGTGATGTTGTTCGGTTATCCACTTGGCGATCGCCAGGCCGAGCCCGGTGCCACCGGCCGGGGCATCGTCCGCACGCCAGAACCGCTCGAAGAGGCGCGGCAGGTCCTCGGGCTTGATGCCGGGACCACGGTCGTCGACCTGTAGTTGGGCCCAGCCGGATTCCGGCCCGACGTGGACCTCGACAGTCGAACCCGACCTGCTATGCCGGACCGCGTTATCTACGAGGATCGTGACCAGCTGGCGGAGGCGCAGGGCGTCGCCCAGAACCGGCGTCGGCAGCGGATCGAGGATCACCGTCACTCCCCTGTCGTAGCCCAGAACAGCGAGGGACGAGGCGACCTCGGCGGCGATGTCGCCCAGATCCTGAGCCTGGTGCTCGATCTGCACTACACCCGAGTCGGTTCTGGCCAGGAGCAGCATGTCCTCGACCAGAGCGGTCATATGCCGGACCTCGGCGTCGATATCTTCTAGCGCCTCTCCGACGTCCTGAACCTTGCTGCGGCGATTGCGTCTGAGGTCCTCGACGCTGGCTGCGATCACGGTGAGCGGCGTCCGAAGCTCGTGGCTCGCGTTGGCCGCGAATTCCCGCTGACGTTGCAGGGCCGACTGGCGGCGGTCGATTGACGCCCTGATCGGCACGAGGGCGCGGCCGGCGTAGAGATAGCCGGCGAGCAGGGCGGCCAGCAGGGCCAGCAGCCCGCCGCCAACCAGCACCTTGCCCACGATATCGAGCAGGCTGACCTCGCTCGACCTGTCCTGGATCAGCTGGACCTTGTAGTTGACCAGGGTGGGGTCGGACGAATTCAGGAAGTAGGTCATGACCCGGCAGGGCGTGCCGTCGGGAAGCGTGACCTCCCGAATGTCGAGGTCGCCGGGGTTGTCGACCGCGGCCAGGCTGTCGGCGTTCGGCAGTCCAGATTCTATCCTGGGCATGTAGTGAGCGAACGGGACGACCTGACCCTGCGTGTCGACGATCAACGCCGTGACACCGGATCTCGGTCCGACAACGGCGAAACCGTACGAGTCGTCGCCGGGGACGACTCTCCTGCCGGCCGCCGCATTGAGTTGATCCAGACCGGCGCTCTCGACCCTGTTGGCGACGGTCGCATAGGTGGCGCCTTCGAGGACGATGAGTACCAGGAGCGTCACCGCCCCGCTGACCAGCATCAACCTGAGTCTGGTACGGCGAAGCAGCCGCCCATCGCCGTCGTCGCCGGCGGTCAAACCGCGCGGCTCGTCCGCCGTCGTGGATCCGATCCCGCGCCGCCATCTCCAACCCGGCAGAGACGGCCGAGGAAGCCGCATCAATCAGGCCTCACGCAATCGGTAGCCAACGCCGCGGACTGTCTCGACATGCCCGGCGGCCTCGTTGCCCAGCTTGTCTCTAAGCAGATGGATATAGGCCTCGACCGTGTTGGGCGTCAGAGCCACACCGTACGGCCAGGCGTAGTCGAGCAACTGGTCTCTCGAGAGCACCTGGCCGGGTCGCCGGAGGAGGCACTCCAGAATGGAGAACTCCCGCTGACTCAAGTCGACCGGCTTTCCGGAGACTGTTACCCGGCGAGTCGTTTCGTCGAGCTCGATCGGACCGGCCTTCAGGGCGGTCGATTTACGTGAAGGCGGACGTCTACCCAGTGCCCGCAATCGAGCCAGAAGCTCTTCGTAGGCGAACGGCTTGACCAGGTAGTCGTCTGCCCCTGCGTCAAGGCCCTCGACCCGGTCACTGACCGAGTCGCGGGCCGTGAGCATCAGTATCGGCACCTGCGAGCCGCCTTTGCGTAGCGTCCGCGCCACATCGAAGCCGGACTTGTCGGGCAGACCGACGTCCAGGATCACGGCGTCCAACTCCAAGTCGGAGGCGACTTCCAGACCCTCTGCCGCATTGAAGGCAGTTTCAACGACGTGTCGATCCTGAGTCAGAAGTCGCTTCAGGAGCCGACTCAGTCGGGCGTCGTCCTCGACGACGAGCAGGTGCACTTTGAACTCCTAAGGTTGATTGATCAGAACGTCCTTGGCCGTCAAGGTACGTCCGCCCAGAGCGCCCGTAGCCGACGGGTTCGGAGCCTCGCTGGCGAGGGCGCTCGTATCGATCTGGACCGTCACGCTGGAGCCGATCTTGACATCGCCGGAGCTGGCCGCCGCGGCACTGTGGTAGGTCGTCGTGCCTGACAGGTCGATGGTCACGGACGTCCCGTTGGACTCCTGAATCGTGATCGACGAGCCGTCAACGGACTGCACCGTGCCGGTCACGCCGCTGGCGACGCCGCCGAGGCCACCCGCCCGGCCGGCGCCGAACTGGCTTGCATCGAAGGTCTGCCCGGGCGCCAGGGAGGGGATGTTTCGACCAAATCCGCCCTGACCGCCGCGGCCGCCAAATCCGGTCGCCGCCGCGGTGGCGCTGCCGGCCGTTACGTGGCCGACTGCAAAACCGATTCCACCCACCGCCACGAACGCGGCGACCAGCAGCAGGGCCATGGTCGTGCGGTCCTGTTTGGCGGGCGGCCTCTTCTGGCCTGCGGATCGGCTCGTGGTCTCGCTGGTCGTTTCATTCATCTCGGTCATCGAATCTCCACTTTCATCTGCCTAACCACTCACTCGTAACGAAGCGCGACG
>PMLK01000115.1 GCA_003158875.1 Chloroflexota bacterium | reverse complement strand
CCACATCCTCAACGACGTGGAGCGTGTCTGCGACCGGGTCGCCATCCTCAACTTCGGCCATCTCGTCGTGGAGGGGCCCATCGACGAGCTGCTCGATCGTTACGCCCAGCCGGTCTACGAGCTGGAGCCCGAACCGCGCCAGCCGGGCGCGATTGACCGGCTGGCCGAAGCGATGCGCGGCCAGCCGTGGACCCAGGAAGTCCGCACGACGCCCGATACGGTCCGCGTCTTCGTCGGCGACCCCAAGGTGGCCGGCCCGGCGATCCTGCCGCTGATCGTCGCCAGTGGCGTCACCCTCGCCCGTTTCGAACGAGCCCGGCCGAGCCTGGAGGACGTCTTCCTGCGACTCGTAGCCGAAGGCGGTCCGGCCACTGCCCCGCCGGTTGTCGTGCCCGTCTGGGGTCTCGATGGGAGGGGCCGGCGATGATGGGCTTCCGAGTACTGCTGGTCAAGGAGATGCGCGAGCAGCTGCGGACCAATCGGTTCGTGGCCGTGGCCGCCGTCTTCGTCCTGTTCGGGATCGTCGGCCCGCTGACCGACCGCTACATGAAGGAGCTGATCGACGCGGTCGGCAGCCAGTCGGGCGGATTCACGATTCAAGTTCCGGGCCCCAGCCTCGACGGCGCGGCCGCCCAGATCCTCAAAAACATGTCGCAGTTCGGGATCATTTGCGCCCTGCTTCTGGCGATGGGCTCGGTGGCCTGGGAGAAGGAGCGCGGGACCGCCGCCATGATCCTGACTAAACCGGCTTCGCGTGCGGCTTTCCTCGCCGCCAAGCTCGCGGCCATCGCCCTGACGCTCGGTTTCGCCGTGGTGCTCGGCTGCGGCTCGGCCTACGTCTACACGCTCGTTCTCTACCCGACCGTCTTCCCGCTGGGCGGCTACGTGGCCATGGCCCTGATCATGTGGTGGACTTGCCTGACCTTCGCGGCGATCACGATGCTCGGCAGCACGGTCACCAAGTCCGCCATAGCCGCCGCGGGCATCGGGCTGCTGGCCCTGCTGGTCTTCGGCGTCCTGGCGGCATTGCCCGTCATCGGCGACTACTCGCCCACGTCGCTCGCCACGCCGGCGCTCGCTCTGATGCTCGGCCACGACCCCGGCTCGATCGCCGGCGCGCTCCTATTCAACATCGCCCTGGTGCCGGCGTTGTTCGGCGTCACCTGGCTGGCGTTCCGGCGGCAGGAGCTGTAGAACCCGGCCCGAGCGATTACGCGGAGTTGCTCTATCCTTCGTCGCGGCGCGCCCATGATGTGACGGCCAGCTCCGCAGGAGAGGAACCATGAGCATCGCGTTCAAGCACGTTCCGCACCCGCACATCGCCGACCGCAAGAAGTCCGGTCCGCCCAAGACCGCCGACGAGAGCGTGGGTTTGAACGGTAAGGTCGCGCTCGTCCTTACGACCGTCGTGGGCACGATGTGGTGCGCCTACGCCTTCGCGGGCCTGGCGCTCGTCGCACTTCCATCCGCTCTCTCGGGGGGCAGGCTCCTCGATCTCATCCAATGGATAAGCCAGACGTTCATCCAGTTGGTGATGCTCTCGGTCATCATGGTCGGCCAGAACATCCTCGGCCGAGCCTCCGACAAGCGCGCCGACATGACCTACAAGGACGCCGACGCGACGTTCCACGAATCGGAGCAGATCCAGGCCCACTTGCTGGAGCAGGACGCGGCGATCAACACACTGCTGGACAAGATCGCCAAGCTCGAAGCGGCGCTGGTGGCGCGCAAGTAGCTCCGCGGCCGCGCGCCGGCCGATGTGTCCGCGCGCCGGCCGATGCGAGTGCGCTCCTAGCTCTTGCGGTCCCTCGCCAGCCTGGCCGGCTCGAGGGCGGTTCGGCGGCCGCGGTTGGCCATCGCCTTGGCGAGGGCCATCTCATGGGCTCGCGTCTCCATCGTGTCGTTGAGCGGCGCGAGAGCGACACGCGCCGGCCGAATTCCCTCGGCGCGTCCCACCGCGGTCCGAATCAGCTGATCGGTCAGCCAGGGATTCTTGGGCAGGCACGGGCCGTGCAGGTACGTGGCGAAGACGTTCCTCGTGCGGGCGCCTTCCAGGCCGTCGCGGCCGTTGTTGCCCGCCCCGGCGATGACTCGCCCGAACGGCTCGCAGCCCGTCCCGAGGACCGTGAGACCGGAGTGGTTCTCGAAACCGACGACAGTTTCGGTCACGCCGTCGATGGTTACGGCGCAGGCGGCGTGCTGCATGAATCGCTGCGGACCGCCGCGCGTCTCGAGGTCCAGGACACCGGCGCCGCGCATTTCCTCGCCGGCGTTCGAGACGTAGCGATGGCCCAGCAGCTGAAGCCCCGCGCAAACGGCGAACACGACGAGGCCCTCGTCCGTGGCGGCTCGCAGCGATGGCGCCAGGCGGGCCAGATCGTTGGCGGCAACCGCCATCTCGACGTCCTGACCGCCGTGGAAGAGAACGATGTCGAACTTGCGGAAGTCGGGGCTATCGCCCTTCTCGACCGCGACGACCTCCACGGGGATGCCCCTCCACTGGGCACGTCGCTGAAGGGCGATGAGATTGCCGCCGTCGCCGGCCACGTTCAGAACGGATGGGTACAGGTGGGCGATCCGCAGCGGTCTGTGGTCGCGCGAGTGGCTGGAACCGGCCGAATGGACCACGGGCCCAACGGTGCCGACGAGGGTCGAATCGAAGCCCGATTCCGGCTCGGCGTCGAGGTCCGGATGGTCGCTCGAGTCGTCTCCGGAAGCGGGAGCCTGGGCCGCCGAACCGTCCGACTTGGCCGCGGCTCGGCCCGTCCTGGCCGCTCGCCCCGCCGCTCTCGTCGCCGATGCCGCAGCCGCCATAGCCTCCCGGACCGTTCCGGCCGCCACAGTCGACGCCGCAACGGCCTCGTCGGCCGCTGAGGGCTCTTTGGGCCGCAACGGCTCCGCGGAGTACGTCGGGTAGAGCGTCGTGGGATCGGTCTGATAGTCGGTCGGAAGGCCGCGCGTGACCACGTTCTTGGGCGATGGCTTGTTTGGGATGGCCGGCTTGACGCGCTTGTGTTCGGTCATACGGCCCAGTACCTCCCCGTCCAACCGCGCCGCCGCATGTCGTTGCGCAACTCGATGAGCGGCGTGTAGCCGGACAGGACCACGAGTCGCGCGCCTGGCGGCATCAACGCGAACGCCTCTGTAAGCGCCGCACGCCGCTCCTCCACGATCTGCATCTTGGACACCGGCACGCCGGCGTAGTGGAGCCGGTTGGCGAGTTCGTCGGCGCGAGTGCCGGAGACGATCACCCGGTCCACCTTGGGCGCCATCGACTCGAAGTCGACATCCCAAAGCCAGCCGAAGTCCTCGCCGTCGACGACGGTGTTCGACGCCGCGATCAGCAGCTGGTGCGGCTCGCCCTCTGTCGCGAGCGCTCGCAGAGTGGTGTTGTACGAGGTGGGGTTCTTGGCGAAGGCCAGAATGATCGTCTTGCCGTCGGCGTCGATCTTCTCGAGACGGCCGAAGGCCGGCCCAACCTCGGCCAGTGATTCCGCGGCGTGGTCGAGCGGAACACCGAGACCCACGAGAATCGCGATGGCTGCGGCGACGTCATAGGCGATGTGGACGCCCGACTGCGGGATCTCGAGCGATAGCTTGCCCGAGGGCGTCTTGATCTCGCACAGGGTCTTGTCGAGACCTGCGACCTCCAGCGATGTCACGGCCACGTCCAGCTTGGGTCGTGCGTAGCCGCAAGCCGGGCAGTGGTAGTCGCCCATGTGGGACAGATAGACATAGCGGTATTTCAGGTCGGCCTGGCAGCGCGGGCAGCGGATCGTGTCGGCGGCGCGCGTGATCTGGTCCGTGGAGCGCTTCAGGTTGAAACCGAAAGTGACGCGCCGCCCCGGCCGCTTCTCGGCGAGGGTCGCAACCATGGGATCGTCCGCGTTGACGATCAGCGCTGCGTCTTCCGGCAGGCCCATGGCCACGGCTTCGATCGCCTCCGCGACGGCGTATATCTCGCCGAAGCGATCCAGCTGATCGCGGAAGAGGTCGGTGACCAGCAGCGCTCGAGGCAGTGTCTCGGGCGCGACAACGGCCAGGGCACCTTCGTCGACCTCGGCCACGAGCACGCCTTCGGGGATGTTGCCGCGGAGATCCGCACTGCTGACGGCAAGGCTCGTCACGCCCTGGACTAGGTTGGCGCCGGCGGAGTTGTGGCGAACGCCGATGCCCTCGCCACGGAGCAACGCGGCCGTGAATCTGGCGGTGGTCGTCTTGCCGTTGCTGCCCGTGATCGCGATCACGGGGACGCCCGCGACCCGAACCAGCTCGTCGAGAATATGCGGGTCAACCTTGCGGGCGATCATGCCGGTTATGGCGGTACCGCCTCCCCTGCCGGCCAGCCGCGTGACCACGGCGGCAGCCTTGCCGGCTGCTACAGCAAGACACCCTCGAAGCGGAAGTGCGGTCGCTGCGCCAACGGGACGACGGGATATCTGGTTGGTCATCGCTCGGGGAGTGTAACCCGTAAGCGCCGGCGACCGTGCCGAGGCGGTCGAAACCTCGACGCGACAAGTTCGCGGTTGTTGATAAGTGGGGTGAGGAGCGGTCAATGAGGCTGGTGAAGTCTCCCGACGTCAACTAGTATGCGTGACGTAGAGGGGCACTTCGTCCTAAGGACGTCCCAGAGACGTAGGCCCATTGTCCGGCTAGGCTGGGTGCCACTGCGCGTCGTCGCCCTGGCGCCCGAGGGAGAACCACAGATGGCGTCACTTCGCTTGAGGCGCACGGGTGCCTCTATCCTGCTGACTCTGGTCATGGTGGCCGGATCGGGATCGATGGCCTGGGCCGCGGATACGAGTCCGGCCCCGGGAGACAGCCCGACGATCACGGCCACATCAAGTCCCAGTGTCGATACGTCCGCCACTCCGAGCGAGACGCCCAGCGCCACTCCCAGCGAGACGCCCAGCGCCACTCCCAGTGATACTCCCTCGGCGGAGCCGAGCGCGAGCGACAGCGAGACTCCGAGCGAGACTCCGAGCGACAGCGCAACCCCGAGCGAGTCCCCGAGCGAGTCCCCGAGCCCGACCCCATCGACCGGCACTCATCCGGTCCTCCCGAAACTGAAGAAGGGCGAGTGCCTGCCTCCCGGATGGTCGCCGCTCGATCCCAGCAAGGAGTGCAAGGAGAAGACCCCCACTCCACCGGCGAACACCAAGGCCGGCTCGGCCGCCAAGTCCGCCGCAACAACCTCCGGCGATATCTCTGTCAGCGGCACGATCAAGGTTGGCAGCACGCCCGTTGCGGGCGTGTTCGTGTCCCTGACGGTTCCGGGCTCCGGCTTCGGTGAATCAACCTACGACAACGATGTAACGGCGTCGGATGGCACGTTCAGGATCATGGACATCGAGGACGGCACCTACGAACTCTTCGTCGAGGGCGACTCAGCCGGCTATCTCAACGGCTACTACACCCTGAGCGGCTCGCCGGCGGGCGATTTCGGCACGGTCGAGGCGTCCGGCTATCAAATCGTCGTTTCCGGCACCAGCATCGACGGCATCAACGTCGGCCTTCAGCACGGCCTCGCCATTAGCGGCACGGTCACGAGCAACGGCACCGCCGGCGTGGCCAATGTTGACGTCGACGTGGAAGGCTTTTTGGGCTACTACGGCTCCACAACCACAGACGGCAGCGGCACCTACACAGTTCAGGTTCCGAACGCGACCGGCAGCTACACCATCAATTTGACCGATCCCAGCGGCGCCAACCTGAACGGCTGCTACGACTCTGGCAACCCGGGCAATTTCAGTCTGACAAACTGCTCCGCGGTCTCCATCTCGAGCAGCGACTACAACGCTAACGTCCAGCTGGGCGACGGCTACACCACGTATCACATCTCCGGCACCGTCAAGGACACGGCCGGGACGCCTATCCCCGGAGTGGCGGTAAAGGCAAACTCGACCGGCTCATCGGGCTATACAGGGTCCGGCGTAACCCTGGCCAACGGCACCTACTCGGTGGCGGTGGTCGCCGACGCATACCGGCTCGAGTTCATACAGGAGTACCAGGAGCCATTCCTGGACGGCGACTACTACACGTCCGGTACCGGCAGCTACGCCGCTGGTACCAGCGGCAACTACACGCCCTTGACGGTCACTACCGCGAGCCTGACGGGCAAGAACGTGACCATGCCCACCGGCAACTACATCATCGGCCGGGTCAAGGACTCGGGCGGCCATCCCGTCGCCGACGAGTACATCGAGGCGGACACCGCTTCCGACTATTTCTATCTCTGGACCGCGACCGACGGAACCTTCTGGATGAATGTCACGAGCGGCACGTTCAACATCCTGCTCGAGGACGACAGCGGTGCCCACCTCAACGGCTGCTATGACTCGACAACGACAGGTAAGGTCGCGCCTTTGCCATGCAACGGCACGACCGTTACGCAGTCGACGGCCGACGTCCAACTTGGCGATATCACCCTCTCTAATGGCGAGACGATCACCGGCACGGTGACCGGAACGGGCGACCCGCTGGGCGACGTTTCGGTTTGGGTCACACAACAAGACGGCGAAGACGGCTACTGGGGCACCGGCTACTGGGGCGGCTGCGACACGGCAGCCAACGGCACGTATTCGGTGGCCGTTCCGAGTGGCACTTACACCCTCCGATACGCGGACTGGAGCGCCGCTTACCTGCAGGGCTACTACGACTCGAACAATCCCCCCAGCAACTTCACCACCGAGTATTACGAGGCGGAAGGGGTCGGGGCCGGCCAAACGGCCATCGACGTCGACATGGAGAAGGCGGTGGTCGTCTACGGCACCGTCACCAAACCTGGCGGCGCTCCCGTCTCCAACATTGACGTCTACCTGGACGGGGACAACGGCGGCTACCGAACCACGACCGACGACAACGGCGATTACTCCCTCGGCGTCGCGCCGGACACATACACGGAAAAGTTCACCGACTCCAATAACGTGTACGTCAGTGGCTACTACGACGCGGCCCACTCAGGGCTGTTCTCTCCGTACCAGTCGGACGCCACCTCGTTCAGCGTTGGCCCGGACAAGGAAATTGACGTCGTGCTGCAAGCCGGCTACAAGGTCAATGGCCACGTCACGGACCTGAGCGGCACGGGCTTGGACAGTTATCCCGTCGAGCTGGCCGGCGGCACGTATGACGCGACAGGCTGGACCGACGAAAACGGCGATTTCACCCTGGTCGCTCCGAACGGCAACTTCACCGTTAGCGCCTTCGACTACGGGTACGAGTATCAGACCGGCTTCTACTGCTCGACATGCCTTCCGTACCACGTCACCGCCGATGAAGCTCTCTCGACGGACGTGACGGTCAGCGGAGCCGATCAGACCCTGCTCGACATGGCCCTGGCCAGGTATCCCGCCCCGCCGACTCACCCGGTAGCGATCGCGGCCGACGGCCAGGCACTCTTGACCTGGACAGCCCCAACAGACACCGGCGGCCTCCCGATCACTGGCTACACCGTCGAACTGTGGGACTGGACCACAGAGATTGAGACGGACGTGGACACAGGGGCCGCGACTTCCTTTACCGCCACCGGGTTGACAAACGGAGACCCGTATACCTTCGAGGTCGCCGCGGTCACCGACGCCGGCGAGGGCGATTCGTCCGACGATTCAGACCCGGCAACGCCGCACGCCACATCCACGTTCTTCCCCATGACCCCGACACGCTTGCTCGATACCCGAGCCGCGAACGGCCATTCGGGCAAGCTCAGCGCCGGAGTCCCGATCGCCATCCAGATTACGGGCCGGACCGACCACACCCCAACCATTCCGAGCGGCGCCACGGCCATAACAGTCAACGTGACCGCGGTCAATGAGAGCGCCACGAGCCATCTCTATATCGGCCCGGATCCCATCGCAAACCCATCAACTTCCACGATCAACTTCAAGAAGGGCGACATCACCGCATACGGCTCCACGGTCTCGTTGAGCGGGGACGGAGAGGCCTTCGCCACCCTCGCGAGTGGAACCACGGACCTGGTGATGGACGTGACCGGCTACTTCATGCCGGGTACTTCGGGATCCACGTACATTCCGCTGACTCCGGTGCGCCTGCTCGACTCTCGATCCAAGAACGGGCTGTCGGGCAAGTTCAAGCCCAACACCCCTCGCCAGGTCACGATCCGCGGTCGCGGTGGCGTTCTTGCCGGTGCCACCGCGGTGACAGGCAACCTTACGGTGACCAATGCCACGGGCTCCTGGGCTGCCTACGTAGGCCCCGCCCCGCTCTCCAAGCCCCTCAACTCTACGATCAACTTCATCAAGGGCCAGACCAGGGCCAACAGCGTTACCGTGCCATTGAGTGCCAGCGGCACGATATGGATCACGTTCTTGGGTTCCGGCAAGAGCACAATCGATGTCGTGTTCGACGTCACCGGCTATTACACGGCGGCCGGCGATACATCGGGTGCCAGCTACGTCCCCCTGACACCCAACACGGTTCTTGACTCTCGCTCCAACATCGGCCACAGCGGCAAGTTCAGCGCCAATTCGCCGAGCGCCGTCGCGATCTGGAACCGCAACGACATCCCGGCTACCGCTACCGGAATCACTGGCATCGTCTCGGTCTTCAACCAGACCTCCAACTGGGCCGTCTTCGTCGGGCCTAACCCGATCGCGAAGCCTCTCGTCTCCAACCTCAACTTCGTCAAGGGCGACAACTGCTCCAACGGCTTCACCGTCTCGCTGTCGAGTACAGGCACGATCAACCTGACGTACATGGGTCCGTCGGGCGCCAAGACCGACATCGTGGTGGTTGCCACCGGCTACTTCGTACCGACGCCCTAGTCACTGGGGCGGGCACACCGCCCGCCACCAAGCAACGCACGGCAAAGAAAGACCCCGGCCACTTCGGCCGGGGTCTTCCGATTCGAGGGGCGGACATAGAGAAACCCCGACCGGAGAGAAAAGACGGCCGGGGTCTGGTGGGCTTGTCTAGTTGAGAAGGGCGTCGACGCGGGCGACGAGATCGGCGGCAATGAACGGCTTGCTGGCGAATGCCGTTCTGCCGTGGAGGCCGTGGATGGACAGGGCCGCGTCCGGATGGCCGGACACGACAAGCACGGGCAGATCCCGGTCTAATTCACGCAGCCGCTCCGCCAGTACGAGTCCGGTCACGTTGGGCATGTCGAAGTCGGTGACGAGCAGGTCCAGCGGCTCATCCTGGGCCAGGGCGAGCGCGGAACTGGCGTCCGAAGCTTCCAGCACGGACCAGCCCTCACGCCTCAGCACGGTGGCGACGAAGCGGCGAATGAGCGGTTCGTCGTCTACGACGAGCACTACCGGGGACACAGCCCGATCGTGCGCGAGCGCGAGACCCTGCGCCGCGAAGCGCTGACTCTTGATCTCCCGCGACATTCGGGAACTCGGTTGGGTGGACACTTGTGCCTCGATTCCGGCGCCTCACCTGTTGTTTGTACGACGCAGGACTTACGGCCGGATCACTTCGCAACGCGATTCTTTAGTGGATTCGTTCTGAATCATGCCGGGCGATCCTGACGGTGGCCTGAATCGAGAAGCCCCTCGCGCAAACGAGGGGCCCCGGGAACGGCGAGAAACGAGGCTGCTAGTTGGTGACGATCAGCGTGATCGCCGGTTTGGTAGTAACGAGGCCGTATCCGGCCAGGTTGCAGGTGGCGGTCAAGGTGTACGTGTTCGGGGCCCAGTAACTCCCCACGCCTGTTCGGTAGAAGTAGCTGATCTGGCCCGAAGTCTGTGCAACATAGGCCGAGCCCGACCAGTTGTTGTGCGTTGCCGAAAAGGAGCACTGGGCGTTGACCCTCGCCTCAATGACCCAGGTGAAAGTTCCACCCTTCTTGATCGTATAGGAGGCCGTCTTGCCACCGCCAGATTTCACGAACGTCACGAAGTTGACCGGCGTCGGCTTGGGGGTCGGCTTTTTGGTCGGCTTGGGGGTCGGCTTTTTGGTCGGCTTGGGGGTCGGCGTCGGCGATGCGGTCGGCTTGGGAGTCGACGTCGGGCTCGCTATCGGCATGGGGCTGCCGGACGGCGTGAAGGCGTGGCTGGGCGACCCGAGGGCGATGAGATTCCTCGTCGTAGCGTTGGCGGACGGGTCACCGTTGCCGGGTCCGGCGATGCTGCTGAGCCAGGCCGTGCCGATCGCCAGAGCCAGGATCAGGTAGAAGCCACCGAACGCCAGCCACAACGGCGCCACGCGGCGCTTGGTTCGAGGTTCGCCGTCCTGGTCGAAGTTGGGGCTTGCGGCGGCGGGGTCACCGGCCCAGCGCGCGACTGCGTTCGCCGGCGCGGTGACGAGGCGGCTCAGTCCCAGCAGGACCGGCAGGAAGACAACGGTCAGCGCGGTGCGAGCCCACGCGCCCGCAACACGCGCATACAGGGCCAAGGTCGCCAGCCAGAGGTATGGCCGCGATCCATTGAACCCGCGCGGACCGCCGCCATCGGGAAGCGTGGCCTGGCCAGTGGCCGGGGCGGGTTCGGTGGCGGGTTCCGCAGCGAGTTCCGTCGACGGTTCCGTGGCGCTGGCGGCAGGCGGCTGCGGACGGCGCACGAGACCAGCCAGAGCGCGGCCGCTCGCCAGCAGCGCGGCCACCGCGCCGGCCACGACCGCAGCCAGGACCACCGCGAAGCGGGCCCACGGACTCGTTCCGCTCGGGACCGGCGACGTTGCAATCGGAGCGGCGCCCCCGATATCCATAATGGTCGGAGACGCGAAGCTCGGGGCTGCGGCCACGTCCGTTGTGGCGGCCACGTCCGTTGTGGCGGCCACGTCCGTTGTGGCGGCCACGTCCGTTGTGGTGCGGCGGGGGCGCGAGCCGGCCGTAGCGGCCTTGCGCGACGAGCGGGCACGCGTCGTGGGACCGGGCGCAGCACCGTCGACGGAGGCGAGCGGCTCGGCCACGGCCACCGGCACGGGTTCCGGAACCGCCACTTCGAACGGCGCCTCGGCGGCCACGGCCAGCGGCTCGGCGGCGGCTATCACCGGCACGGCCACGGCGAGCGGCACGGGTTCCGGCACGGCCGCGGCCACCGGCACAGGTTCCGGAACCGCCACTTCGAGCGGCGCTTCGGCAACGGGTTCCGTCCTGGCGGCGGTTGGGACGAGTTCCGGTACCGCCGCGGCGATCGGGCGACGGGCCGCGCGCTTCGCGTTCGTGGCATTGGTGGCGGCGATCGCGGCGCTCACAGCGGCGGCAGCGGCAGCGGCGGCGGCTGCGGCGTCGGTGTCGCGCGCTCGCATCGGCTTGGGCGTTGGGGTGGGCTCCGTTACGCCCTGCTCGAGAACGCTCGGGTCACCCTGGCTAGATCCGCTGACCGGCTGCCCGGGCTCGTCGGGGGTCGGCCGGCCGTTGGACGGCCCGCTCGCCATTTCGTTGCACCTCTGGCCTTATGGACGCGCGCAAAGTGTCGGGGCACGGTACTCCGCCGAAAATGGGTCGATGGTCATATCCCGTCGGTCCCATAGGAGACGTCTGTTTGGGTTAGGCACCGCCGGGTGCGGCGCAAGTCGAACACCCCGACACCACACTCATACATAACGCGCTGGCCGGGCCCGGATTTCAGGCGCGAAGGCAAATTCCCGCATTTGACCAAGAATCAAGAAACGCGGCCCGCCGAAGCGAAGCCGCGTTTCGTTCGTCCTGGGGAGTTGCCCCGGCCTACTCCGAGATCTTGACCGAGATCATCGCCGTGGGTTCGTTGGGCTGATCGCGGCTGTCGCGCTTGGCCGCCGCAATCGCATCGACGGCGTCCATACCGCTCGTCACCGTGCCGAAGATCGTGTACTTCTTGGGAAGCCGTCCGCCCGACAGATCGTCCAGGCAAATGAAGAACTGGCCGCCGTTGGTGTTGGGTCCCGCGTTGGCCATGGCCACGGCGCCGCGGACGTAATCGCCCTCGAAAGGCTCGTCCTCGAACCGGTAGCCCGGACCGCCGGTACCGAGCCGGCCGCGGTCGAGCTTGTCGATGTGACCGTATTCGCCGTCGCCACCCTGGATGACGAACCCTGGCACCAGGCGGTGGAAGACCACGCCGTCGAAGTAGCCCTTGTTAGCCAGCTCGATGAAGTTCGCGGCGGCCTTGGGAGCGCCCTTCGTGCTCAGTTCGATTTCGATGGCGCCTTTGTCGGTGTCGATAGTCGCCTTAGTCACCGCTGTCTCCTCCGGGTCTACGGGGTGACGACCGTCATGTCGGTGATGACGATCGGCTCGAGCGGCATCGCACCTTCCGTGCTGTCACCGCCGGTGGGTACGTTCACGATGCGATCCGCCACGTCCATGCCGCTCGTCACGTTTCCGAAGATGGCGTAGTTGTCGGCTCCGGTTCCCGCC
The DNA here is from genome assembly GCA_003158875.1 of Chloroflexota bacterium. Taxonomy (GTDB): domain Bacteria; phylum Chloroflexota; class Limnocylindria; order Limnocylindrales; family CSP1-4; genus Fen-1039. Next base: position 4,567 of record PMLK01000115.1, on the reverse strand, counting down.
AGGCTGGTGGCCGCTGTGTCGTCCATGACGATGAAGAACTGCGAGTTGGCGGAGTTGACACCGCTCTTGCGGGCCATGGCTACGGTGCCGCGCTTGTAGGTCGCCTTTACCGGATCATCCTGGATCGTCCAGCTGGGACCGCCGCTGCCGAGTTTCGACCCCAGGTCCGGATTCGGCTCTCGCCCGTAGGTGCCGTCGCCGGTCTGGATGACGAAGCTGGGCACGACCCGATGGAAGATGACGTTGTTGTAGTAGCCGCACTTGGCCAGGGCAACGAACGCACCGGCCGCGTTGGGGCCGAGACTGCCATCAACCTTGATCACGATTTTGCCAAAGTTGGTGCTCATCGTAACGGTGGCCGTCCCGGTGAAAGCGGCCGGAGCCACGGTCGGGCAGGCGACAGCGTCCATCGTGGGGCCCAGGGTGTAGGGCGGAGCGGTGGGCGCGACAGTCGCGGCAGGGATGGGCGACGGCGACGGCGTTACCGTCGGCACCGCACAACCGGCGAAAAGCGTCGCGACGAGGCCGACGGTCGCGAGCCTGCGTGCGGACGAAGTATTGAGCGCGGGGATCATGCAGCGGCCTCCAGGGCTTTGGCGAAGTCTACTGCTCCGGTCAGGAACGGCTCTCCGAGAATGATGCCTGCGACGCCTGCGTCTCGCAGACCCTTGATTGCTTCTATGTCCACGGACCCTCCCGCGACGAACAGCTCGGCGCGGACGTTCCGCGCCAGTTCGGCCAGGAACCCCAGGTCCGGAACCGCGGCTCCGTGTGACAGGACGAGCCGGGCGACCCCGTGGTCTACCAGCTCGCCGGCCAGGTCAACCAGGCTCGGCGGCGCGGTTCTACGCCAAGGATACGCGGCAATGCGGTTTGGGCGTTGGTCCAACCCGACGGCCAGCCAGGAGCCGGCCACAGCGAGGCATTCGTGGAGCCGTTGCGGGTCGTCGGCGAGGGCCATGGAGACGACCACGCGGGTGGCTCCGGCGGCGAACGCGAGGCGGATGTTGTCGGCCGCCTCCATGCCCCCGGCGACCTGGAGTGGCACCGCCACTCGCGAAGCCACGCGGCCCATGGCCTCGAGATTGGCGGGGTGGCCAGCTCTGGCCCCGTCCATGTCCACGATGTGAATCAGCGTGGCCCCGAACTCCACGAAACGTTCGGCGATGCGCTCCGGACGGTCCGTCGGCGCTCCGACACCTGTCGAGGCACCGGGCCAGTACACGATTCTGGATCTGCCGTTGGCGATGTCGATCGACGGGACTACCAGCACCGGCGCTATCCGTTGACGCCGGCTCGGGCAGCATCGGCCGCCAGAATCCGGCGGTGGAAGCTGATGGGCAGCGAGCCGTTGTTCATCAGCGAGTCGTGGAATTTCTTCAGGCTGAACTGGTCGCCCAGACGCTTCTGCTCGTCGGCACGAAGCTGCAGGAGCATGACCTTGCCGAGCAGGTAACTGAGCTGGTACGTAGGCGTGTAGGTGTAGCGGAAGACTTCGGCCTGGGCGTTGGCATGCTCGAAGCCCGTGTGCTCGATCAAGAAGGCCGTACCTTCGTCCACGGTCATCTCGCCGCGATGCATGCGCACGTCCAGGATGATCCGGCATGCTCGCCAGATGGCGTCCGTGTGCATCGCCAGGAGGAACTCCGGTCCATCGTCGAAGCCCTGCTCGCGCATCATCTGCTCGCTGTACATGCCCCAGCCCTCGACGAATTCCGGCGCGTCGGTGAGGAGGCGCACGAGCGATGGGTGGCGGGTCGCGGCGGAGAGCTGGAGGTGGTGGCCCGGGTAGGCCTCGTGGACGCTGGTGTTGCTGATCGAGGCCCAGTTGTGTTCGCGCATGGCGTTGGGGTCGTCGCCGACGGAAGGCGTCACGATATAGATGCCGGACGGATGCTTGTCGAACTTGGGCGGCTCGAAGTAGGCTGCGAAGGGGATGACGGTGCGCAGGTATTCCGGCGTGCGGATGACCGAGATCTGCTCGCCGGCGGGCATGGTGGCGATGTCATGCTCGATGATGTAGGCCCGGCTGCGGAACATCGCGTCTTTGTAGGCCGCCAGGGCTTCGTCGAACGTCGCCGGATGGTTCGACTTGACGCGGTCGACGACTTCGGGCTCGCTGGCGGTGGGATCGATGCGGCGCGCGTCGTCCACTCGAGCAGCCTTGTTGAGTTCCAGCTGGCGGTGGCCGATTTCGAGGATCTGGTCCGCATCGAGGCCGTCGAAGGCGCGCAGACCCACGAGCTGGTCGTAGGCGTCCGACCCCAGTGCCCAGTCCTCCACGGTGGCGCCCATCGAGGCTTTGACCGTCTCGATGTACGCGGCCGTCGCGGCCGAAGCGCTCTCAGCGGCCTTGTCCAGGCGGGCCTGAGCGCGTTCGTCGAGAAGGCCGCGACCGGCGGCCTTGATCTCGTCGAAGAAGAACGGCATCTGCTCGCCGGCGTCGATCTCCAGCTCCTGCCAGATCTTGACCTGCGGCGCGGTGGCTCGCGTCTTGTGCTGTTCCAGGGCCGCGGGCACGGCTTCCATGCGCTCGGTTATGGCGGCGAGCCGCTCGGCGAGCGGGGCGTAGTCGCGGGCGAAGATGCCAAACAGGGCGTCGCCGACCTGATCCATGGCCGTGGAGCGGCGCTCCCAGACGCGATGGACTTCCGAGTTGAAGAGTTCGTGGCGGACGTTGTGGAGGGCGAGCTCACGTTCGAGCTTGACGCTCTCGGACAGCCCGGCCGGGTCCACGGCCTCCAGGGCCGTTTCCAGTTTTCTGGCGTCCTCGATGTCCTGGATGACGGCGTCGCGAGTGGCGTCGTCCAGGCGGCCGTCATCGTCGTGGATGCCGAGGTACGTGGCGTAGATGGGGTGATCCTTAGCGAGGCGCCGGAAGTCGGCCTCGATGAGATCCCAGAACTTGCCGTCGAGCGGGCCGGCCGACGGCTGAGAAACGGGTCGCGGAAGTTCGAGTTCAGCCATCTATCGCTCCAGGTCTACGGGTTGAGTGGCCGGGGGCCGTGGTGGCGGCCTGGGCCGTGGCCGGGGCGGGGGCCGTGGCCGTGGCGGTGAGCGCTGCCGCGGCAGCATCAATCACGCGATCGACATCCGCGGCGGTAACCCCGTAATGAGTGACCGCCCGGATCGTCCCGTGGTCGTATTCCACGAACAGAACGCCGTGGGCGGCGAGCGCATCGAGGAACGCGGCTCGGTCTCGACGGACGCGGAATATGACGAAGTTCGTCGTGACGCGGCGCGGATCGAGCGGCCCGGACTGAGGCTGAGCAATGCCACCGGCCGACTCGATGCCCGGCAGCTCGGCCAGCCCCTCGGCCAGACGTCGGGCGTTGGCGTGGTCTTCCGCCAGTCGCTCGATCATGGCGTCGGACCCGGTGCCGTTCGGTCCGCTGCCCAGGGCCACGAGGCCTGCGGCCGCCAGAACGCCGACCTGGCGCATCCCCCCGCCAACGAGCTTCCGACCGCGCCAGGCCCGGTGGACGAATTCGCGGCTGCCGACGACCATCGACCCTATCGGACAAGCCAGGCCCTTCGACAGGCAGAACGCCACCGAGTCGGCAGGTTCGGCCAATTCGCGCGGAGTGACACCCAGTGCGATCGCCGCATTGAAGAAGCGGGCACCGTCGACGTGAAGCGGCACACCGTGGTCGTGGGCAATGCGTGACACCCGGCGCGTGTACTCCAGGCTCAACGGCTGACCCATCGAATGAGCGTGCGTGTTCTCTATTGTCACGAGCCCCGTGATCGGCTGGTGCGGGTCCGTCGGGTCGCGAAACGCCTCTCCCAGTTCGTCCAGGTCGAAGGTGCCGTCCGGGTTCTCGCGCATCTGCCGCACCGACGTCCCAACGACGACGGCGTGACCGGCCTGCTCGTCCTCGACGATATGCGTGCTGGCGCCCGCGATCGTTTCCTGGCCACGACCCAGGTGACCGAGCTGTGAAACGAGGTTGGCCATGGAACCGCTCGCGACGAACAGAGCCGCTTCTTTGCCGAGCAACTCCGCGGCACGCTCTTGCAGGGCGTTGACGGTGGGATCGTCGCCGAAGACGTCGTCGCCCAGTTCGGCTTCGTACATCGCCCTGCGCATCGCGGGCGACGGCTGCGTGACGGTGTCACTGCGGAGATCGATGAGGCCACTGGCCCGACCGTTTGGCATGGTCGGTCGAGTATATGTCCGGACGACGATCAGGCCGTATCGCGGGGCGCGGGGAGGGGCGCGGGGAGTGGCGCGGGGAGTGGCGCGGGCGCGGGGAGGCGGCGCGGGCGGCGGGCGTTTCTACCTAACGACAGCCGAGCAAACACGGCGTGGAGGAACGCGATTCAGAAGCCGCTTCCTGACCGCGAGATGGCCCTGGTCAGCTCCCGATTCCGCTCAACGTCAACACGGGGCGTCGATGGGTGGAAAACAACCCTATATATGGCAAATACCGGCGGCTCTAGGTCAGGAATTCGCGAGCATTGGAACCCGCTTGACGTCGACCCTGCCGAACTTCCACTTCCTGTTCGTGCCGCTGTCGTTGAGTGGAAATCTGGGGCGGGTCAGGGCACGTGGCGGGCGGCAGGG
>PMLK01000004.1 GCA_003158875.1 Chloroflexota bacterium | reverse complement strand
ACGACGCCCACGATCGGGAGCCCGTCCATCTGCCGAGAATGTGAGCGAGCTCCGTCTAGGATGCCGGGCCGCACGGCGGAGTGGAGCCCTCTGGTGCTAGTCACCTTAGCCTCCTGCGCTCCGCCATCATATGAGTAGGTTGTGGTCGAGGCCGACAATGCAACGCTGGCGAGCCGGCCCAGGAGATCCCAGGTCAGAGTCTGGGTTCCAGAGCCGCTTGCCGCGGGCATGGTCTTGATTCGACCCTGCGCGTCAGTGGTATACGAGCCGCTCGTCGGGCGGCTGGCAGCGTCGTATGTCGTGGACACAGCCGCCGCGGTCCCGGTCTTGATCGGGGCGCGGTCTGGCATCGAGTTCCAGGCGAAGGTCTGGGTCTTGGTGGCCGCTGAAACAGCCGGTGTATAGGTGGCCAGACGCGAGGTTTCGTCGTAGGTGTGTGCGTGGCCTGAAAGTAGCCAAGGTTCTTGACGCCGGACAAATCTCGATCGTCGCGACGGTGACAAGCATTCCGCCCCCTACGGCTTGAATAGCTCGGCTGAGGCAAGGGTCTTGTTGTTGGCGTCTTCGCCGCCGGCAATCAGGACGCTGCCGTCGGTCAGCAGCGTTGCGGTCTGATAGTCGCGGGCCGCCTGCATGGAGCCAGTGCGGGCCGGAACGCCGGCCGGGTCATACGCGACAGCCGCGTTGGTGCCCGTGGAATTCCCTGCTGAGGCAACGAGAGCTCCGCCTTCGTACAACACCCGGCCATCAGGCAACAGGGTGGCAGTCGGGTAGATCCATTCACCACCAGGCGATATGAAGCCAGCATCCGCGCATGTGCCGGTCGCAGGATCGTATGTCTCCAGATACCCGCCCTCGAAGAGCAGGACGCGGCCATCCTTGAGCAGCGTGGACGTGTGGGGGGCTGTTCGATCGATGGCCGCGCCCTGGTAGGTGACCGAGGGTGTCCCCGGCGGAAGAGCGAACGATATCGTCGTGAAGTTGCCGCTAACCTCGTCGTACAGCTGGGGAGTGGCGCCGGCACCGGTCACCAAGACCTTGCCATTTTGAAGGAGCGTGGCCGTGAACGGGGCTTCGAAGGAGGCCGTCTTGCCGGTGCGAACGAACTTGCCGGTGGCGGGATCGTATAGCTGGGCCCACGAATTGTTCTGGCCGACGACAAAGACTCGGCCGTCGGGCAAGAGTACGGCCGCGGCAAATTGCGTAACGTCAGTCATCGATCCGGTGCCGGTGAACTTGCCGGTAGCGGGGTCGTAGATCTCGGCCGACACGAGGTCCTTGATGACTGGGTTGGACCCGTTGGCCAGGTTGGCGCAGTGGTCAGGGCCAGAGCAGCCCTCTCCGCCTACGACCAAGACTCGGCCGTCTGAAAGGGCAAGGGCCGTCGCGTTCGCTCGAGCTGCGATCATCGAGCCTGTCTTGGCGAACTTGCCCGTTGCCGGATCATAGAGTTCGGCTGAGGCATAAGCGCTCTCGTGGGACCAGGTCGCGAGGTCTCCGCCGCCGGCGATCAGAACTTTGCCGTTGTTGAGCAGCGTAGCCGTGGCGCCGCTACGGGCGGTGTGCATACTGCCTGTGGCGACGAAGCTGAGCGGCGGTGCCGCCGTTGGGGAGAGCGCGGGCGTGGGGGACGGTATGGCCGCCGAACTCGCGATCGCCGATGGCGTTGCGCTCGTGCTCGCCGAGCTGCTCGTCGTGCTGGTGCAGCCGGTCAATCCGATGATTGCCACCACACCGACCAGCGCGAAGCGCAGGGCGCGCCAGACAGTCCTAGCGCCAATACCAGAAGTGTGTCGCTTCGTCATTGCTATCGACTCTCCCTGCGTCGTGGGCGCAGAGCCGTCACGGCTTGAATAGCTCGGCTGAGGCGAGGGCCTTGCTGTTGGCTTCTTCGCCGCCGGCAATCAGAACGCTGCCGTCCTGCAGGAGCGTGGCGGTCTGATACTCGCGGGCCACCTGCGTGGAGCCTTTGCGGCTCGAGCCGCCGGTCGGGTCATACAGGATGGCCACGTTGGTGTTTGTGGAATTCCCGTCGGAACCAACGACTCTGCCACCTTCGTACAGCACGCTGCCATCCGCAAGCAGGGTGGCGGTTGGCTGCTCCCATTTACCGGCGGGCGAGATGAAGCCGGCATCGGCGCAAACGCCGGTAGCAGGATCGTATGTTTCGAGGTACCCGCTGTCGAACAGAAGGACCCTGCCGTCCTTGAGCAGTGTGGCCGTATCGGGTGCGCCTCTCCGAAGGACCCACTGACTGTCATATGCGACCTTTGGTGTTCCGGCCGGAAGTTCAAGCGAGATATCCGTGAACTTACCGCTGGCCTCGTCGTATAGCTGTGGCGCGGCACCATGTCCGGTCACCAGGACCTTGCCACTGGGCAGGAGCGTGGCGGTAAACGGAACATCGAAGTTGCCGACTTCGCCGGTTCGAACGAACTTGCCGGTCGCTGGGTCATAGAGCTGGCCCCAGGAGTTCACCTGGCCGACGATCAGGACCTTGCCATCGGGCAGCAGGGCGGCCGCTGAGTTCCGTGTGACATCGGTCATCGATCCGGTGGTGGTGAACTTACCGGTGGCCGGGTCGTAGATCTCGGCCGAAGCGAGATCCCCAATAGTTTCTCCGTCGATGTTGCGGCAAGCCTTGGGGTTCTTGCAGCCCTCTCCGCCCGCGATCAGAACCCGGCCGTCGGACAGAGCGATGGCCGTGGCCTTGCCACGTGCTGCGGCCATCGAGCCGGTATTGGTGAACTTGCCGGTGGCCGGGTCATACAGTTCGGCTGAGGCATACACGGTCCAAGGCAGACCGTTTTGAGCCTCTCCGCCGGCGATAAGGACTTTGCCGTTCTTGAGCAGAGTGGCCGTCGCTCTTTCACGGGCGGTGTGCATGCTGCCTGTGGCCACGAAGCTGAGCGGTGGTGCGGCGGTTGGTGAGAGTGCGGGCGTCGCGGACGGTATGGCCGCCGAACTCGCGATCGCCGATGGCGTTGCGCTCGTGCTCGCCGAGCTGCTCGTCGTGCTGCCACAACCGGCCAGTCCGATGGCCGCAACCACACCGACCAGCGCGATACGCAAGCCCGGCGATAACCGTCGGGACGCGCCAGACCGTACGGTCCTCGGCTCAACGCCAGAACTTGTCAGCTTCGTCATTGCTATCGACTCCCTTATGCGTCGCGAGGCGGTCTGTGTTCCAAGTCTACGTCGCGGCGATCTGCATCGAAGATGGGCTGAACCATTCGGGCCTACCACGCCGGTCGCACCAGATACAGGCGTTCGATTGCGCCGTATCTGGCAAACAGGTGTTCATTGGGGCCGGCCCCCTCCGGATCATTCATGGTGAAGTCGCCCAGGTCGCCTGTGTAGTGCCGGCCGCGCGACTTGGTCGCCTTGTGTCTCACCTGATCGATGAATTCACGGCTTCGAGCCTGGCTCTTGGTCGTGTCGAACTGCCAGTTCTCCCAACCGGTGATCAGCACAAAGTGGATAGGGCTTGATGGAACCGTGGCGATCACCAAGTTGCCCGCGGCTAACTGGGCGGAGATCTTGCCGAAAACCCCGCCCTTGGCTGTTGCCTGCGCCCAGGTATTGACCCAGGTGCCCACTCGTATCTTCTTGATCGTCTTGATATGCAACCTGCTGGCCATTGCCCCAGAACTCCAGGCTAGATCGCAGGACGTCGCGTTGATGAGGTTTAGGTTGTGGCCCTTACTCTTCTGGTTGTTCAGCCAATTGACCAGGGTGGGCGGATCGGGCAACTGCCGACCGGTTACGTTCCCGGCACCGTCGTAGGTTGCAATGTACCTGGGGAAATAGTCCAGAGCCATTGCCAGTGAGGTGACGAAGCAGCCGGCGTGATATATGTCTTCAGTGCAGGGCGTATGACCTTGGGCCGTCATCTGCTTCTGTCGAGTCGGGGACACCAAGTAATCGCTGTAGGCCCTCTGCTTGTAGTGCTTGACGTTCAGCACCATACCCGCTTGCCCAGTCGTATCCGTCGCATCGACAGGATCCCCCGAGCCGTAGGCATATTCGTCGCGACTCTGGGGGTCGGTGATCTCGTGGTCGAGCGGGTCCTGTGAGAGGAAGTCGCCCATCGTCGGGCTATACCAGCGGGCGACCACGTAGTAGAGGCCTGTGGAGTCGTCCTGGTAGCTGCTCTGCCAGCGTGTGGCGGAGTGAGTCACCGAACCGCTGACCAGATTGCCGAACGGATCGTAGGCGGCCACGCTGGCGAGGACTCCGGACTCACCGGCGGTCCAGGTCACATCGCCATGATCGTCGGTGTGGAGGTATACCGGGGTGTTGTTGGAGGACTGATAGAGGGCATTGCCCGAGAGATCGTTGGCCGTGATTGTCGTGGTGGAGCCAGACGAGGTCGTGGTGATGGTCCGAGCCACCGCGTCACTGGTTCCCACGTAGGCGAAGGTCGTGGTGGTGGAGCCAGCCACGATCTTCTCGAGTCGGTCTAGCGGGTCATACGAGTAGGTTGTGGTCGAGCCCGACAACGTAACGCTGGCGAGCCGGCCCAGGAGATCCCAGGTCAGAGTCTGGGTTCCAGAGCCGCTTGGCGCGGGCATGGTCTTGATTCGACCCTGCGCGTCAGTTGTATAGGAGCCGCTCGTCGGGCGGCTGGCAGCGTCGTATGTGGTGGACACAGCCGCCGCGGTCCCGGTCGTGATCGAGGCGCGGTCTGGCATCGAGTTCCAGGCAAAGGTCTGGGTCTTGGTCGCCGCTGATACGGCCGGT
>PMLK01000011.1 GCA_003158875.1 Chloroflexota bacterium | reverse complement strand
AGGAGGGGCGGGGGCTTGTTACAAGTTTCTCTACTGCATCAAGGGCAGCCACGGGCTACCGGAGCGACTCCGCGCTCAGGGTTGCTTGAACATCTCAGCAGAGGACAGGGCACTCTCCTGGTCGGCGGTGCCGCCTGCGATCAGGACGCTGCCGTCGGGTAGGAGCGTGGCGGTCTCGTAGAGCCGCGCGGTAGTCGCAGAACCTATTAGGTAAGGTCCTCTGGTGGGCTCATACATGCCGGCAGTGGCGACGGCTGGCGACTGATTGTCGCCGGTTCCTGGAGTCCAGCCACCCTCGAAAAGTACTCGGCCATCGTTCAGGAGCGTGGCGGTCGGATCGTTCCATTGGCCGGGAGGGGATAGAAAGCCGGCCGGCGTAAACCCTTCGGTCGCAGGATCGTATGTCTCAAGGTAGCCACCAGCAAACAGAAGGACACGGCCATCCGTGAGCAACGTGGCGGTTTGTGCTGCGGTGCGAGCGAACGCCTGCCCCTTGTACAGAGCCGATGCGGCTGCATCGGGCGAAAGCACGTACGGGATCGTCGTGGACGAGCCTGTCGCCGGATCGTAGATTTCCGCGGCCGGGCCAGAAACGAGCGACCCGATGAACAGGACCTTGCCGTCCGCCAGCCGTGTAGCCGTCGCGTCGTTGTTGAAGTCCAGCACTTTGCCGGTCCGGGTGAACTTACCCGTCGCGGGGTCATACAACTCGGCCGTCGCGTGGCCAGCATTCTCACCATAGGCCACCACGACGCGACCGTCGGCCAAGAGTGTCGCGGTCGCCCGATCGCGTCCGACCGACATCGAACCGGTGCTGGTAAACACGCCGCTCGCCGGGTCGTACAGTTCCGCGGACGTGAGCAGCTGCGTGGCGGAGCCGCCGCACGTGTTGCCCTTGGCGCAGCCGCCCCCGCCGGCTATCAGGACGCGACCGTCGTTGAGCCGTGTCGCAGTCTGGCCCGCACGAGCCGTTTTCATCGATCCGGTGGCCGTGAACTTCCCCGTCGTAGGGTCGTATATCTCGGCAGAGGCGAGATATGTCTGCGCAGCCCCCTCGCCCAACGATCCGCCTGCGACGAGCACGGTGCCATCCAACAGCGGCGTAGCGGTGGAGTCCATGCGTGCGGCGTTCATGCTGCCGGTCGCGACCCACGCCGGCTGCGGCGTGGGCGTCGGACTCGGCATGGCTGTTGGGCTGGGGGTCGTGCTCGCAGCCAGCGTGGCTTGGATACTGGGGGCTGCCGAGAGTTGCGCACTGGGATTGGTTGCTAAGCCGGCACACCCGGCCAGGCCAATGACCGCCAGGATGGCGGCGAGCGCGACGCATGCGGCACCGACCGCGCGGCGGCGTCGTCTCATACTGAGCACTCGCCCTCGTTCCACGTGGTCCCCTTCTGCGCGGCGCCTTAATCGAACGCGGATACGACACCATCATGAACTACGCCGTGACACATGCGTCGGCGCGCGTGGGACATCGCCTCGTCTTTGGACAGCGTTGTCTCGCCTGGCCGAACCTAGCTTGCTATCTCGGTAAAGTCCAGTAGCACGTCCAAGATGACGGTCGGCGGGCGGGACGTGGCAGCTTCGCTGGCATCTTCGCCCGCGAACGGAGGCGGTCAGAGAACACCCCAGAGCTCGCCTTTCACGCTCAGACCGGACGCTGACGAACACCCGCAGCCTCACCTACGGGCTCTTAAAATCCGCCGCCCGCGAGGGCATCAGGGTTCGAGCCCCTGCTCCGGTACCAGACCGTTTGGTATGCAGACGAATCCGACACACACAAAGGAGACGGGCCGCGACAGCGACCCGTCTCCCCATTTTCTCGCCGTTCTCTTAGAGCTTGGAACCTACGGAACTCAGGAGCGTAGTGAGATCGCCGCTGATGAATAGAAGAGCGGCGACGGCGAGGATTGCGATGATAGAAAGAATGAGTGCGTATTCCGCGAGACCCTGTCCTTCCTCGCGCAGAAGGGCCAAGTACACGTGGCCTCCTTTCATAGCCGGCGCATTTGGCACCGTGACCGCCGGGTGGACCGCTAGCCACGTGGCGTCCAGTCCTGAAGACCCAACTGTCCTTGTCAGGATAGGCTGCCGCGAGACGCCGGCGCACTGCACTTTGGTACTGCCACCAACGTNNCGCTCGCGCATCGGGGCATCCCCAAGGGAAGGAGTTACTGGCGTATGCGCCGATATGAACTCATGCTCGTGTTGCGTCCGGATCTCGCGGACGACAAGGTCCAGGGGACCCTCGAGCGAACCGCCCGAGCCATCGCTGCCGGAGGCGGCCAGATCGTCAAGCAGGCTCCGTGGGGCCGCCGCCGATTGGCCTATCCGATCGATCATCATCGCGAAGGCTCGTACTACGTCCTCCTGTTCGAAGCGCCGGCAACGGCCATCGCCGAACTCGAGCGCGGCCTTCTGATCAGCGAGGAAGTGCTTCGACATCTCGTGACACGAGTGGAGCGGCCGGTCCGGGCAGCTCGAGGTCACGACGACGACGACGCCGATCTGGATGTAGTCGCGCCGCCGGACGAGGATGACATCCCTGACGACGACGTCGAGATGATCGACGAATCAGAGAGCGAAGCGGCACCTGCCGCCATCGACTAAAGGCCTGCCGAGGGCGGAGCTGGAGGACGCTCGATGTCGCTGAACAAGGCGATGATCATCGGCAATCTCGGGAAAGATCCGGAGATGCGGTACACGCAAGGTGGGCAGGCGGTAACGCAGTTCACCGTGGCTGTGAACCGCAACTACAAGGATTCCAGCGGCGAGTGGAAGGAAGAGACCGAGTGGTTCCGGGTAGTTGCCTGGGGCCCGCTTGCCGAGCGAAGTGCCGAGTATCTGCGAAAGGGCCGCAAGGTCTACGTAGAGGGCAGACTCCAGACACGCGCCTGGGAAGGCCAGGACGGCCAGAAGCGTTACACGACCGAGCTGATCGCCAACACGGTCACCGCCCTGGACGCCCGGCCCAGAGAAGATGGAGCCGCGGAACCGGCTGGCGTAAGGCCGCGCGGCAACGAGCCGTCCGGTCCGGCCGGTGGCGACGACTATGGCTCCAGCGACCTGGACGAACTGCCGTTCTAGGCAGCTTCATCGATCGACTTCAACCGCCGCACCGGGTGTGTGGCTGGATGTACTGAGGACAAGACAAGATGCCTTCGAACCCGCGAGAGAAGACCCGGGGCAAGCGCGATGACATGTATCGCGATCGCCGCCGTCGCAAGGTCTGCACCTTCTGCGCCGACAAGACGGTCATGATCGACTACAAGGAAGTCAACCGCCTTCGCCGGTACCTTTCCGAGCGCGCCAAAATCGAGCCGCGTCGCAAGACGGGCACGTGCGCAAACCATCAGCGGCAGCTGGCCGTGGCCCTGAAGCGGGCTCGTATCGTTGCCCTGCTTCCGTACGCGCCCCAGCACGTCCGACCGTAGCCTTCAGCCAGGACGGCCCGCGCCTTCCACGGTTGTCGTCGTCGACTCCGTCCGCAGGCGCGGGTTTGTCATGTCCTTGACCCGCGCGTGAACCTCGTGGCGCCGGGACGGGTCTCTCCTCAGAGACCCGTGGAGACCGCATGGATCTAGTAGTTCTCGTAGCTTCATTCGCGGTGATCCTGATCGGCTCGGAGCTGTTCACCAACGGCATCGAGTGGTTCGGTCACAAGCTCGAACTCGGCGAGGGAGCGATCGGGTCCGTTCTTGCCGCGATCGGCACTGCCTTGCCCGAAACCATGGTGCCGCTGATCGCCATCCTCTTCGGAGGTGGCATAGCCGCGAGCGAAGTGGGCGTGGGTGCCATTCTCGGGGCTCCGTTCATGCTCTCGACGCTGACGATGTTCGTCACCGGTTCCGCGGTCCTGCTTCTGCGAAGGCGCCGAACCAACGGAACGAGCGTGGCCGTGAGCCCCGGGGTCTTGGGCCACGACATGGCCTACTTTGCCGTTACCTATTCGATTGCGGTGGGCACGGCGTTCCTGCCCATCGAGTACGAGTGGCCTCGCCGGCTCGTGGCTCTGTTGCTCATCGGCATGTACGCCTACTACGTTTGGGGACATCTCAGGGCCGACGCCGAGGTGCACGAGACTCTCGAGCCTCTACGGTTCCACAAACTGGATCGCAGCGCCCCCCAGCACCCCGCGCCGCCTCGCCTCGTGATCGTGTCGATCCAGGTTCTATTCGCCCTGGCCTGCATCGTCGGCGGGGCCTGGGGCTTCGTGCATTCCGTGACCTCGCTCGCCGGTTCACTCGGCGTCAACGGCACGCTGCTCTCGCTGCTGATCGCGCCAATCGCGACTGAATTGCCCGAGAAACTCAACAGCGTGCTGTGGATCAGCAAGGGCAAGGACACCTTGGCCCTGGGCAACGTCACCGGCGCCATGGTCTTCCAGAGCGCCATTCCGACGTCCGTGGGTTTGCTTCTAGCTCCCGCCCTGTGGTCGGTGGGCGGCGAGGGACTGGCCTTCGCGTCCGCCGGTATCGCCCTGGCGTCATCGGCCGCGATCTTCATCCCAATGTTCTTGCGGCAACGCCTCGGTGCCTGGGCGCTGCTGCGGGGCGGCGCCTTCTACCTCGTCTATCTGGTCTTCATCCTGGCGACTCTGGCCCGCGTAATCTGAGGTTGACTGCCGCTCGGCTCGGCCCGGCGACCGCGGGCTATACTTGGGCCTCGCCGGCCGACAGCCGGTAGCAGTCCACAGGAGCGCAGATCAGATGGTCACGGATCAGGCATCGGCCCCGGCCGCCGAAGCGGCGTCGAAGCGGGATCAGAACAGTCTCACGTGCTACTTCCAGGGTGGCTACGTACTGCTCGGCGATGCCCGGATTTCGATCATGACGCACGCGTTTCTGTACGGGACCGGTGTCTTCGAGGGTATCCGGGCCTACTGGAATCCCGATGAGAAGCAGCTGTATGCCCTCCGGGTCAAGGAGCACATCGTCCGGCTGCGCAACTCCAGCAAGATCATGCTCATGGCCGATGTGCCTTCGGTCGAGGAGTTCAACGAGATCGTTCTTGAAGTCTTCCGCCGCAATAAGTTCCAGGAAGACGCGTATTGCCGGCCGTCCGTTTACAAGGACACGGAAGCCATCGGCGTGAAGCTGCACGGGCTCACGCACGATTTCTACGTTCTTGCGATCCCGATGGGCGACTACATCGACACTGAAAAGGGCATCTCGACTGGAACGGTTTCGTGGCGCCGCACCAGCGACGTCTCGATGCCATCGCGCAGCAAGATCACGGGCAGCTACGTGAACCCCGCCTTTTCGAAGAGCGAGGCGATGCTGAACGGTTTCGAGGAGGCGATCGTCCTCACCGGCGAAGGCCATGTTGCCGAGGGATCAGCCGAAAACCTATTCATAGTTCGGGATGGAGTTCTCATAACGCCGTCGGTTAGCGAGGACATTCTCGAAGGCATAACAAGGGCCGGCATCATCGAGCTGGCGGCTTTCTTGGGCATCCCGGTGAAGGAACGTCAGATCGACCGCAGCGAGCTCTACATAGCCGATGAATTGTTCCTGTGCGGCACCGGAGCGCAGGTGTCACCGGTGGCGTCGGTCGATCACCGGGCCGTCGGCGACGGCCGCGTCGGGCCTATCTCGAAGCTGATCGGCAAGACGTATTTCGACGCAGTGCGGGGTCGTGTGCCGGAGTTCCGCCACTGGATCACCCCCGTGTACAAGGGTGAGTGAGGCAGCTGCGAGGCACCCCTCCGTGTTGCGGGCCGACCAGTCCGACCAGTCCGACCAGTCCGACCAAACGCCGCCGCCTGCACCCAGGCAGAAGATCTCTCACCGCATCCTGGAGATGATCCCGGGTCTGATCACCTGGCTTCTCATCGTGTCGCTCATTCCACTGGCGATCCAGTGGCCGGTGGTTCTCGGCGTCTTCGTTCTTTGCTTCGACTTCTACTGGATGTACAGAGCGATCATCCTCGCCGCGAGCGTCCTGGTCTCGTTCCGGCGCGTCCGTCGAGTGGTGGCCATCGACTGGCGAGAACGGGCGTTTTCACTGGCGCATCCCCAGGGTCGAATCGACGTAGTGGCCGTCCTGATCGAACGGGTTGGGGCGCGAATCGCCGAACTGGAAGCCGAGGGCAACAAGTTGGCAGCCGTCGGCGGCCGGCGCGAGCTCCGGAGACTGCGAGAAGAGCACCGGGACCTGTGCCGGATAATCGCAAAGCACGAGCCGATCGCGGATCCGCGCGAGCTGTGGCACGTGGCCCTGATACCCACCTACACGGAGCCCTACGAGAAGCTCTATCAGACCGTGAAGGCGCTGGCCGACTCGGACTATCCCCGCGATCTGCGCATGGTTGCCATCATCACCAGGGAAACGGACCTCCAGGGTCGCGAGAACGTGGCCAAACTTCGAGACGTGTTTGGACCGCAGTTCCGGCACTTCTTCCACATCCTCGATCCGCTCGAGCCGGGTGTCGTGGTGGGCAAATCGAGCGCTATGGCGTACGGCGGCCGGTGGCTGTATCGCGAACTGACGCGGCTGGGTTTCGATCCGGCCAGGGTCGTGGTCACGGACCTCGACTCGGACTATCGCGTCCATCGCCAGTACTTCGGCTACCTGACGTACAAGTTCGTCACCGACCCGAACAGGTATCGGCGCCTGTATCAGGCAATTCCCATGTTCCACAACAACCTGTGGCAGTGCCCATTGCCTGTCCGACTCATCGCCGCGAGCTCCACGCAGATTCAGATGTGGCGACACCTCACGCCGGAGCGGCTAATAAGCTTCAGCTCGTACGCCGTATGCCTGCGGACGGTCCACGAGGTCGACTACTGGGCGACCGACGCGATCCCCGAGGACAGCCGCTTCTACTGGAAGAGCTTCTTCCGGTTCGGGGGAGATTTCCGGGCCGAGCCGTTGTTCATCCCGATCTACGGCGACGCCGTTCGGGCGAGGTCGTATCCACGTAGCCTCGTGGAGCAATACACCCAGATTCGACGTTGGGCCTGGGGCGTTACCGACATCCCCTTCTTCATAGACAACGCCTTGAGCCACCACGAGATACCGCTCCGCGAGCGGCTGGCGCGTCTGTTCGATCTTTGGATGGACCACATCAACTGGGCAGTCGCGCCTTTCATCATGATCCTGGGCGCGGCGCTGCCGGTGGCCCTGAATCACACCTTCGCCGCCGCGACGTTCGGGCAGCAACTGCCCGTATATGCGTCCTGGCTGTTGACAACGGCTATGGGCTCTCTGCTGGTGCTGATCTTCATCGAGGACCAGCTCGCTCCTCCACGACCTGCGGAATGGGGGATCAGGATGCGGATCGTGTCGTGGGCGCAGTGGATCTGTCTGCCGGTTGTTGGCGTGATCTTCACCAACCTGCCGGCTCTCGATGCCCAAACTCGTTTGCTGGCCGGTCGCTATCTGGAATATCGAGTCACCGAAAAGGCCTGATCGCGCCGGCTGTCCGATGGCAGTCCGCGCCGGTTGGGTACCATAGCGATACTCAAGCCCCTCGCCGAGGTTAGCCCGGGTCGCGGTACGACCGCGTTTCGGACGGCAGGCGAGGGGAATGCCTTAATCTGAAGAACGCCGAGCCGGCCGGAGACGATGCCGGCGGCGCCACGAAGAGCCCGAGGAATATGTTCCAGCCTGTAAGCCCCAAGCCCGATCTCGTCGCCTCGGAGCACGAGATCTTAAGTCTGTGGCGAGAGCGACGGATGTTCGCGCGATTGCGCGCTCAGAACGCCGGCAACGAGCGCTGGAGCTTCCTCGATGGGCCGATCACGGCCAACAATCCTATGGGCGTCCACCACGCCTGGGGCCGCGCGTACAAGGATCTGTTTCAGCGGTTTTGGGCGATGCATGGGCGCGACGAGCGCTACCAGAATGGCTTCGACTGCCAGGGCCTGTGGGTCGAGGTCAACGTGGAACGCGACCTCGGCTTCACCAGCAAGCGCGACATCGAGGCCTACGGCATCGCCGAGTTCGTGAGCCTGTGCAAGCAGAGGGTGCTGACGTACGCGGCTCGGCAAACGGAGCAGTCGATCCGCCTGGGCATGTGGATGGACTGGAACGATCCGAACGAGCTGCGCCGCCTCCGCGATGAGCTGGCCGAAGACCCAGCCCGAGTGGTGACGACGAAGAGCACCGACGGAGAGGAAGTTACCGATACGGCCGAAGCATTGGTCGGGCGGCTTGGCTTGCCGGAACTGGGCGGCAGCTACTTCACATTCTCAGACGAGAACAACTACCTCATCTGGTCGTTCATCGCTGAATGTGACCGGCGCGGATGGCTGTACAAGGGCCACGACACAATGCCCTGGTGCGCTCGCTGCGGGACGGGCATCAGCCAGCACGAAATGACCGAAGGCTACGCGGACCGCGAGGATCCGGGCCTTACTGTGAAGTTCCCCTTGCTGGATCGCCCCGGCGAAGCGCTGCTGGTCTGGACTACCACCCCCTGGACCCTCACCTCCAACGTTGCTGCTGCCGTTGGCAAGGACCTGCGGTATGTCAAGGTCAACCAGGGCGGCGACACATACTGGCTGGGCCGCGGGACGCTGAAGCAGGCGCTCGTCGGACCGTTCCAGATTCTCGACGAGAAACTGGGCCGCGAACTCGAGGGCTGGCGCTATGCCGGTCCGTTTGACGAGTTGGCGGCGGTTCAAGCTGCCTTTGCTGCCGGTGCTTCACCTGCCGCAGCCGGCGCTCCCTACGAGCACCGGGTCGTGACGTGGGATGAGGTCGGCGAGGAAGAGGGCACCGGCATCGTCCACATCGCCCCGGGCTGCGGCGCCGAGGACTTTGCCCTGGGCAAGTCGCTGGGCCTGCCGATGATCGCCCCCTTGGACGAAAACGGGATCGTCATTCCGGGATTCGGCTCCTTCTCGGGCCGTGACGTCCGCGACGTCAAGGAGCCGATCATCGAGGCCCTCCAGCACAAGCACCGGTTCTACCGGCTGGAGACCATCACCCACCGTTACCCGCACTGCTGGCGTTGCGGTACCGGATTGGTGTTTCGTCTCGTGGACGAGTGGTACATCAGCATGGGCCCGGTCTACGACAAGCCGCGCGAACAGCTCACCGCGGCTGAGGTCGACGCCAGCCTCCGCTACCAGATCATGGACGTGATCCGCGACATCAAGTGGATCCCGGGGTTCGGCTATGAACGGGAGCTGGACTGGCTCCTGAACATGCACGACTGGATGATTTCGAAGAAGCGCTACTGGGGCCTGGCTCTCCCGATCTACGACTGCGCGGCGTGCGGGAAGGTGACCGTTGTCGGCGGCGTTGAGGAGCTCGAGGCCCAGGCAGTCGAGGGCTGGGACACGTTCAAGGGCCACTCGCCGCACCGGCCGTACGTAGACGCCGTGAAGGTCCGCTGCTCGGGCTGCGGGGCTCCGGCCAGTCGCATCACGGATGTGGGCAATCCCTGGCTGGACGCGGGCATCGTGCCTTTCTCGACGATGCACTACCGGTCCGACCCGGAGTACTGGAAGCAGTGGTTCCCGGCCGACTTCGTCACCGAGAGCTTCCCCGGCCAGTTCCGCAACTGGTTCTACTCGCTGCTGGCAATGAGCACCGTGCTCCGTCGCGAGACTCCCTTCAAGACGCTCTTCGGCTATGCCCTCGTCTTTGGTGAGGACGGCCGGCAGATGCACAAGAGCTGGGGCAACGCCATAGAGTTCGACGAGGCCGCCGAACGGATGGGCGCAGACGTCATGCGTTGGATGTTCGCCAACGCCCGTCCGGAGGACAACATCAACTTCGGCTGGCACGCGGCGGACGAAGCCCGGCGCCGACTTCTCGTTCTGTGGAACGTCTACTCGTTCTTCGTGACATACGCCCGACTTGCCGGCTGGAGCCCCAGCGACAAGGCGCCGGCGGTGGCGGATCGCGGCCCGCTCGATCGCTGGATCCTGGCGCGCGCGGCGAGGCTTGCGAACGAGGTTGAGCTAGATCTCAAGGACTACGACGCGCTGGACGCCGCCAGAGCGATCGACGGTTTCGTAGAGGAGCTGTCGACCTGGTACCTGCGGCTGTCGCGCGACCGGATGCGTCTGGCAGCCGATCCGACGGATCGCGCCTCGGCCTTCTCGACCCTCCACGAAGCACTGGTCGCGTTGACCAGAGTCATGGCTCCCATCTTGCCGTTTCTGTCCGAGTCGATCTATCAGAACCTCGTCGTGGCAGGCGGAGTCGCCGGCGCACCGGACAGCGTTCATCTGACGAGCTGGCCAACCGAAGAGCTCAAGCCGCTCAATGACCGGGCGCTGCAGGCTTCGATGGACACGATGGTCCGCGTCGTAGACCTGGCTCGGACGCTTCGCTCTCAGAACAATTTGAAGGTCCGTCAGCCGCTGGCCAGGATGTGGGTCGCGCTGCCCAATCCCGCGAACCTGGTGGAGCGCGATGAGCTCCTGGCGCTCGTGCGGGACGAGGTCAACGTCAAGGAGATCGAGTTGATCGGCGACGAGTCGACGCTGGTGGATCGCCGAGTGAAGCCGCTGTTGCCGAAGATCGGCAAGAAGCTTGGTTCCGCGATCCCCGCTGTCATGGCCGCGGCCCGCGACGGCAACTTTGAGATTCTCCCCGACGGGTCGGTCGCGATCGGTGGCGTGACGCTGGCACCCGACGAAGTCGAGATCCAGGCCACTCCCAGGCCCGGCACGGCCGTGGCCCACGATGAAGGTCTGGTCGTGGTCATCGACACGGAGTTGACGGCGGCCCTGCGAGCCGAGGGCGATGCCAGGGAGCTTCAGCGAGCGATCCAGGACGCCCGCAAGGAGGCAGCCGTCGATCTGGAGGATGAAGTTGCGGTGCGGGTTGAGGCCTCGGAAGTGGTTCAGCTTGCCCTGAAGCCCTATTTGGCTGCGGTCGAAGCGGACACTCGTAGTGCCATCTCATTCGGTTCGCTAGCTTCCGAGAACGGAGCAGTGGCCGTTGATCTGGATTCGGGACCGGTGCGCGTAGGCTTGATGCCCGCGGCCATTGCCCCTTAGGCTTGTCGGAACACATGGAGGCCAGGCAACTGGACCCTAACGTCGCGCAGCCAACAGAAGAATCGAACGGCGGCCTTGACCTTCCAGGCGGCAGGCGTCTGGTGGCCGTAGTCGCATTCGCCCTCATCGCCGGCACTATCGCCGTCGGAGATCAGATCCTGAAGCGCTGGATCGTCTCCCACTACCAGGTCAATCAGATCTCACCTGTGGTCGGTGACTGGTTCCGGATTCACTTCATCCACAACGCCGGAGGCCTGTTCGGTCTCTTCCAGAACACGGCCATCGTCTTTGCCCTCATCACCATGGCGGTGGTCGTCGTGCTCGTCGCCATCGAAATCGGGTCGGGCTGGCGAAGCTGGCTGGTCACGGTCACGCTCGGACTTCTGCTCGGCGGCGCTCTGGGCAACTTCATCGACCGCATCCGCCTCGGCTACGTCGTGGACTTCGCCGACATAGGCGTAGGCAGCAATCGCTTCTACATCTTCAATGTCGCGGACTCGGCGGTGACCGTGGCGATCTGCCTGATCTTCCTCTTGTGGTTCGTGGCGCCTCATCTCGGGGTGCGGATGCCGGCCGAAGAGGAAGGCACCGAAGGAGATCGCGGCGCCGACGACGCCGGAAGCGTAAAGGTCCGATAGTCGATGAGGCGGCTGACGTTTACCGTTCCGGATGCCGCCGAGGGTAGGATCGACCGATTTCTGGCCGACGCTTCGGAGATGTCGCGGAGCTACGTCCAGAAGCTCATCTCCGAAGGCAGAGTCACCACTGCCGGCAGGCCGGTAAAGGCCAATGAGCCGGCTGTGTCCGGTCAGGTCGTGGACATGGAAATTCCCGATCCAGCGCCGCTGGAGCTCGAGGCCGAGGACATTCCAATCTCGGTCGTCTACGAGGACGGCGATCTGCTGATCGTGGACAAGCCTTCCGGACTCGTGGTCCATCCGGCTCCGGGCCACCACGCCGGCACGCTCGTAAACGCCCTTCTCGGTCGTGGCACCGAATACGGGGGCATCGCCGGCGTGCAGCGGCCGGGGATCGTCCATCGCCTCGATCGCGATACCAGCGGATTGCTGATGGTCGCCAAAGACGACCGGGCCCAGGCCGGACTGATGGCCCAACTCAAGGACCGGCGAGTGAAGAAGACGTATCTCGCCCTTGTCCAGGGTTCCGTGGTGGCGAACACCGGTCGCATCGAGGCGCCGATCGGGCGCGACCCGCATCACAGAACCCGGATGGCGGTTGTGCCGTCGGGACGAGCGGCGGTTACGGGCTACCGGGTGCGGGAGCGGTTTGGAGACTGGACACTCGTTGAGCTGGATCTCATAACGGGCCGGACCCACCAGATTCGCGTTCACTTGACGGCCGTCGGTCATCCGGTCGCGGGCGATCCGCTGTATGGCACCGGAACTTCACGACGGGGTCCCGAGGGGCTGTCGCGGCTCTTTCTGCACAGCTGGAAGATAGAACTCCACTCCCCGGCGGACGACCACCCGATA
Source organism: Chloroflexota bacterium (assembly GCA_003158875.1). Taxonomy (GTDB): domain Bacteria; phylum Chloroflexota; class Limnocylindria; order Limnocylindrales; family CSP1-4; genus Fen-1039. The sequence continues at coordinate 18,953 of PMLK01000011.1, read as the reverse complement.
CGCGCCGTCGCGCCTGTGCCGCCGGAGCTCGAATCGGTGCTGGCGGAACTGCGCTCGAACGGGGCCGGCCCGGTGGTAGCCGATGGAGTGGGCGGCCAGTCGGACGTGACGCAATCGGTAGCGCCAGTCCACAAGAGGCCGGCATGAGCGTCGGTGGCGGCGAATCGCTGGTCGACGGCCCGCCGGCGAACCCGATGCTGGTCATCATTTCGGGGCCTTCCGGCGTCGGTAAGGACACCATCATCGAGGCACTCCAAAAGCGCGATCACCGGCCTCTTTATCACTACGTCGTCACATGCACCACCCGCGGCAGACGTCCCGGCGAAATAGAGGGCGTCAGTTACAACTTCGTCTCGGTCGCGGAATTCATGGCCCTTCGCGACGAAGGTGAGTTGCTCGAAGCCAACGAAGTGCATGGCAACTGGTACGGCACGCCGCGAGCGGGTGTTCGAGCTGCTCTTGCCGGCGGCCAGCACGCGATACTCAAGATCGACGTCCAGGGCGCTCGGGTCGTCAAGGGTTGTGTGCCCGAGGCGCTCCTCATCTTCGTGGTCCCGCCGTCGCTCGATACGCTCGTCGAACACCTCAAAGCTCGGCGAACGGAAACGGCCGAACAGCTCGAGCTCCGCCAGCGCAACGCGGCCATCGAATTGGCACGCAAGGACGACTACGACTATGTCGTCGTCAACGAAGAGGGCCACGTCGATGTCACGGCCGAGCGTATCGAGGAGATAATCGAGCAGGAGGAACGAGGCGGCGCCCGCCGCGCAGTGGCCGTCTGAGGAGTGAGATGCCGGATCGCCTGTGGGCCGCGGCGACGGGGCCGGTTGAGGTAGCGGTCGACGCTCCCGGGGCCACGCGAACCTATGACTACGAGGTTCCCGACAGGCTCGCTCCGATGTTGCCGGGCGAAGCCGTTCTCGTTGAGTTCGGACGGCAGCGCCAGGCTCTGGGCGTGGTTCTGGGAGCGGCTGCGGTCGGCGGCGCATCGGAGAGCGGTCGGAGCGATGCACGGCCCGACGGCCATGAGATCGTCCTCAAGCCGCTTCTCGCGCGAGTTCATGCCGACGGCCCGCTCGTGCCGCAACTGACGCTCGACTTTGCGCGCTGGATCTCTCATGAATACCTGGCGCCACCGGCCGCGACCCTGCGGTCGATGTTGCCGCCCGGGATGCTGGAACGGCTGGAACTGGTGGCGGAGTTGCCGCCCAGCTCCGCCACCGGGGGTGGGGGAGTCGCGGGCGAACCGGCTGGCGCGCGACAAGGGGCCGCAGTCGAGCCAGCCGAAACGGCCGTGCTGGAGAGGCTTGCGGACGGCCCCCGGCCGGTGCCCGACCTTGACGGCGGCAGTAATCGAGCGGCCACGCTGCGACTTCTCAGAGGCATGGCCTCGCGAGGGCTGTTGACACTGGAGTGGACCTTGACGGCCGCCACAGCCGGTCCGCGCTACGAGCGGTGGCTGACACTCTCCGACGAAGGGCGGGCGGCAGCGGGCATTGGCGCGGGCGATTCGTCGCGGCCGGCGTCGCGGCTGGGGCCGCGTCAGCGGGCTCTGCTCTCGGACCTGGCCGCCGCCGAGACCGCGGCCGCTCCCGGAATGAGCGGCGTCGTGGCGTCTAACCGCCACGGTTCCGGCACGGCCACGAGTCTGGTCCGGCGCGGCCTGGCAGTTTCCGAAATTCGTGAGCGGCCGCGCCGGCCCCTGGAACGGCGACGTGCCGGACGGCGGGGCAGCCGGCCGGAAGGTTCGGCCCTGACGCCGGCCCAGGCCGAAGCTCTGACGACGATACTGGCGGCCGTCGGGTCGCGAGACTCCACGCCGCTGCTCCTGGAGGGCATCACGGGGTCGGGCAAGACCGCGGTCTACGCCGAGGCGATCGCAGAGACGATCTCGAGCGGACGGCCGGCGCTGGTTCTCGTTCCGGAGATCGCCCTGGCGATGCCGCTCGTCGATCGTTTGCGAACCGATCTCGATGCCGAAATCGCGATCCTGCACTCCGGGCTGGGCGAGGGAGAGAGGGCGGACGAGTGGCGCCGGATCCGTGCCGGCGAGGCGGACGTCGTCGTCGGCACGCGAGCCGCCCTTACGGCGCCGCTCGCCGACGTCGGCTTGATAGTGGTCGACGAAGAGCACGACGCCGCCTACAAGAGCGATCGAACGCCTCGCATCCAGGCGCGAGACGCGGCCATCGGGTTGGCTCGTTTGGCGGGCGCGGCGGTCGTGCTGGGCAGCGCCACGCCGTCGGTCGAGAGTGTCGGGAGGGTCCGAGACGGTCGGTATCGTCATGCCGTTCTTCCGGATCGGCCGAGTGGAGCTCCGCCCCGCATCGAGGTCGTGGACTTGCGCGCGGAGTTGGCGGCGGGGAATCGCGGCCTGATCTCGGCGCCGCTGGCGGCGGCACTCCATTCGCTGAGTCCCGGCGAGCGGGCAATTCTGGTGATCAACCGTCGCGGGACGGCATCCATCGTCATGTGCCGGGATTGCGGCTACATCCAGCGCTGCCCCGAATGCGAACGGAGCCTTGTCTACCACCAGGCCGGCGTCACGTTGCGCTGCCATCACTGCGGCACGGCCTCGCCACTGGCGTCGCGCTGTCCCGAATGCCGGTCGCCGCGCATCAAGTACCTGGGTGGCGGTACGCAGCGAGTGGAGGAAGAGGTTCGAGCCGCATTCCCGCAGATGCGGGTCGGGCGTCTCGACCGCGACGTGGCCGAGCGCAAGGGTGCCGTCCAGCGCGTCCTCGACGCCTTCGGTGAGGGCCGCCTCGATGTCCTGATCGGCACCAGCCTGGTGACCAAGGGGCTCGACGTGCCCGAGGTCACGCTGGTCGGCGTCGTGTCGGCGGACATCGCTCTCAACCTGCCGGACGAAAGGGCGACGGAGCGGACGTATCAACTCCTCACTCAGGCCGTCGGTCGGGCCGGACGCGGCGAGTTGCCGGGCCTAGCGATCATCCAGACGTACCAGCCCGAGCATCCGGCAATCCTGGCCGTGGCTCGCGGCGATGCGGCGGCGTTCTACGAGGCCGAGCTGGCCGGGCGCAAGCGCTTTGGTTCGCCGCCGTTCGGACGTCTCGTGAAGCTCACGGTGGGACTGCCCGAGCGCGCGGCGGCGGAGAAAGAAGCGAACGCCATGGCCGATAGGTTGCGTCGGACGAGTTCATCGGCTGAGTCGGCCGCCGCCGGACTTAGCGTGGCTGTGCTTGGACCGGCGCCGGCGTACATTGCGCGACGGGCCGGCCGCTGGCGCTGGAATGTGATCCTGAGAGGCAACCGGCCGCTCGAAGTGCTCGGCGATCCGCCCGGCTCACCGTGGTCGGTTGACGTCGATCCGGACTCCCTGCTCTAGGGCGCATCGAGCGGACTACCTCGACTCGGGCGGATAGCCGCGTTCCGATCGCCGGTATACTCCAGTCTATGAGCGTTCGACCAATCGTTCTCCTCGGCGATCCGCGCCTGCGACTGAAGGGCGAGACGGTAGACAGCTTCGGCAAGTACCTGCACGAGTTGCTTGACGACCTGACCGAAACGATGCGCAAGGCCCCCGGTGTCGGGTTGGCCGCGCCCCAGATAGGCGAGGCGGCGCGGGCCTGCGTCATCGAGGTCGAAGGCGAGCTGCACCAGCTGGTCAACCCGAAGATCGTTCGCTCCGACGGCGAGGATCGGGACCTGGAAGGCTGCCTGTCTATCCCCGGTTACGTGGCGTATGTCACGCGCAAGGAGAGGGTCTGGATCGTTGCCCAGAACCGCTTCGGGCGGAAGATCAAGGTCGCCGGTTCGGGCTACCTCGGTCGAGCGTTCCAGCACGAACTCGATCACCTCGACGGCAAGCTGTACATCGACTACCTCGATTCGATGGACGAACTCATCGACGTCAATGCGGGCGACGAAGAGGAGGCGGAAGGCCGACCGGCAGCGGCGCGAACGCCGGTAGGGTGAGCGAGGCCCCGCCCGACGGTTCGATCGCCGGTCGCGCCATTTCCGACGCCCCGGTCGAGACCGTCTTCTTCGGCAGCGGGACTTTCGCGGTTCCGATTCTCGATGCCCTGGCCGCCATGGGCGATGTCCATGTCGCGGCCGTTGTGTCTGCACCGGATAGGCCGGCGGGCCGAAAAGCGATCCTGACTCCCACGCCGGTGACTGCCAGGGCCCGTGAACTCAACCTGCCCGTCATGCAGCCGATCCGCGTTCGCCGCCCCGAGGCGCTCGCCGAACTGAGTGCGATTGGACCCGAACTGGTCGTCCTGGCCGACTACGGGCAGCTGATCCCGCCCGTCCTGCTCGCTCTGCCGCCCCGTGGCTTCCTGAACCTGCACCCCTCGGCGCTGCCGCGGCATCGTGGCGCCGCACCGATCCCCGCCACGATCCTCGCCGGGGACAGCAGGTCGGCGGTGACGCTCATGGTTGTGAGCGAGGGCATGGACGAGGGCCCGATCGTAACCACGGCGCCACTCGCGGTTCGGCCCGACGACACGGCCCCGTTGCTGGAACGCCGCGCCGCGGAAGTGGCGGCCGGCCTGTTGCGACGGGCGCTGCCGGAGTGGCTGGCGGGTCGGCTCGCGGCTACGCCACAGCCGACGGAAGGCGTGACGCTGACGCGGCCGCTGCGGCGCGAGGACGGACTTCTGGACCCGCGGCGCCCGGCTGCGGAATTGGAGCGGCAGGTTCGGGCGTATCAACCCTGGCCGGGCAGCTATCTAGAACTGGACACCAGTGCCGGCAACTCGCGCGTGGATCGGCTGCTCGTCTGGTCTGCCGCTGTTGCCGCCAACCAATCGGGCGATGGCGAGCGAGTCGGGAACGTGGCGGCCACCGAGTCCGGCGGTCTGGCCTTGGTCACGGTCGACGGTCGATTGGAGCTGGGGACCGTACAAGCGGCCGGCGGCAGGAGAATGGACGCGACCGATTTCCGGAGAGGCCGGCCTGGAATTGCCTAGATGCGCCGCCTTGCGGTTCGGCGGGTTGCAGTCGTTGCTTGGATCTCGGTGACGAGGTCCGGCCTTAGTTGCGGCTCGCATGCGATAATCGGGTCTCTGTGAGCCCTACCGACACGCCGGACGACAACGTCGCAGGCGCCAACTCCGTCACGCCCGCGCCAGCGACTATTCCGGCCCGCATGTCGAGCCGCGAGTCACGGCGCGTCGTCGCTTCCAAACCCGGACTCAGCGGCCTTCCGCTCGGGGACCTGGAGAAGTGGTTGGACGGTGAGGGGCAGCCGGCATACCGGGCCAGGCAGATCCGCGACGCCATCTGGCACCAGAACGCCGTGGTTGCGGACGAGTTGGGGCCCTTGCCGGCGGCGCTCAAGAGTCGGCTCGCCGAATCGTTCCGGCTGGACACGATCGTCGCCGATGAGGTCAAGGTCTCCGATGGCGGCCTGACCGAAAAGGCTCTGCATCGCCTATCTGACGGGGCGCTCATCGAGTCGGTACTCATGCATTATCCGGCCCGGGGATTCTCGGCGCCCGGCCGGCCGTTGCACCGCGAGCGAAATACGCTGTGCATCTCCAGTCAGGCCGGCTGCGCTGTCGGCTGCCCGTTCTGTGCGACCGGTGAGTTGGGCTTTGGGCGTGACCTGGAGACGGCGGAGATAGTCGATCAGGTGAGACACGCGGCCAAACGCATGGGCGCGTCCGGCCGGCGAATCACTAATGTCGCATTCATGGGGATGGGCGAGCCACTGCTGAACCTGGACCGGGTTCTGGAGGCTGTGACGATCCTTGCCGACCCCCGCAAGTTCGCTCTCGGGGCGCGTCATGTCGTCGTGTCGACGTCCGGCGTAGTTCCCGGTATCCGCCGCCTGACGGCGCTCGGGCCGCAGTTCACATTGGCGGTCAGTCTCCATGCGGCGCGCGACCCGCTCCGTGATGTTTTGGTGCCTCTCAACCGACGCTGGCCGGTTGCCGAGGTCGCAGCCGCCGCCCGCGACCATGCCCGCGCGACGGGCCGGCGCGTGAGCTACGAGTACGTGATGATTTCCGGTGTGAACGATACGGATGCGGATGCCGACGCGCTCGCCAGACTTCTGCGCGGCGACCTCGCCCACGTGAATCTCATTCCGATGAACCCGGTGGCCCACACGCCCTGGCAGGCCAGTCCGCCGGAGCGTATCGCCGAGTTCGCCGCCCTCGTGCGTCAGCGTGGCATCGGCGTCACGATCCGTGCCAACCGTGGACAGGACGCCGGAGCTGCTTGCGGTCAGCTGGCGGCAGACAAGGCCGGCGAGCCGCCGGCCCCGGCAGTGGCTCGACGACGCGAAGCGATCGTCCGCGAGAGTGAAGCCGCCCTGCGCGGCGACCGCAGTGTCGAGGCGATCTCTGCCGACCTGAAGGCCGCGGTCGGCGCGAGGAAGCGCTGATGTCGCAGCACCGCGTGCAGGTCAGTGCCAGCATCCTGGATTCCGACCTGGCGAACCTCGCCTCCGAGTCGCGGCGCGCCTTGAGCGCCGGTGCGGATCGGATCCATCTCGACGTGATGGACGGCCATTTCGTGCCGAACATCAGCTTCGGTGCCACGCTGATCAGGAGGCTCCGAGCGATCGGTGACCAGCCTTTCGACGCCCACCTCATGATTTCCGAGCCGAGTCGGTACATGGATCAGTTCATAAGTGCCGGCTGCGACTCAATTACGTTTCACGTTGAGGTCGAGGAGCCGATCGAGCCCACGCTGCTCAAGATACGCAGGGCAGGCCGACTTGCCGGCCTCGCCATCAAGCCGGCGACCCCGCTCTCTGCCCTGGACCCTTATCGCGAGCTCGTCGATATCGTCATGGTCATGACCGTGGAGCCCGGGTTCGGCGGCCAGCAGTTCATGAGGGACGCGGCGCTGAAGATAGATGCGGCGCACGAAGTATTTCGGGACAGGCCCGGGGAGCGGCCCTCGGCGCGAGAGGTCCACGTCGATGGGGGAGTCAACGACAATTCCGCAAATCTCTGCGGGCGACAGGGGATAGATATTCTTGTCGTCGGCTCGGTGCTGTGGAAGGCGGGGGTCGATATCGCGCGTCGGATCGAGTCTCTCAAGTCGCTGGCCGACGAGGGCTATCGGGAGTCGCGCTTCGCAGGAGAGGCTGAGTGAGCGACGAGTCGGTTGAGACTACCAAGGTGACGACGGCGGGCGGCGACGAAGCGGATTCTACGGCGGTCCCGCACCACGCCCATCTGACTCGTCGGAACGATCGGCTCCTTCTCGGGGCGGTCATGGTCTACGCGATCTTGCTGTCGCTGCTGATGATAGCCAGAGGCATCTCGCTGACGCCGGACGTGGTCCTCGTGGGCTTTGGGCTTGCGGCCATCATCCTGGGCCGCGGCCGGCTGTTCCTGCGTGACTGGATTCCGTTCGTGGCGCTGTTCTTCGCCTACGAACTGATGCGCGGCTACGCCGACAAGTTTGGCTTGCCGATTCACGTCACGGACGTCGTTTCTATCGAGCGGGTCATCGGTCTCGGCGGTCTGCCGACCACGCTGGTACAGAGCCTTCACCACGGTGCGGCTTCCAGCCCGGATAACCTGGCCACCATCTCGGTCATCTTCTACTTCCTGCACTTCCCGCTGCCTCTGGCAATTGGATTTCTCCTCTGGATCCGGCAGCGGCGCGTCTACTACGACTACGTGGCCGCGCTGATCGTCGTTTCGATGGCGGCGTTCGTGACCTACTTGCTGATGCCCGTCGCGCCGCCCTGGTGGGCCGCGGAGCACGGCTACGTCACGGGAGTCCTGCACCTCCGAGACACCGGCTTCCAGGGTCTCGAGAGCCTGTTCGGGTTTGGCAACTACTTCTTCAGCTACCAGAACATCTACGGCATCAGCTCCAACGATATCGCGGCTTTCCCGTCTCTCCACGCGGCTTATCCGTTCCTGGCGTTCCTCTTCGCGCGAAAGGCGTTCGGTAGGGCCGGATTCCTGATGCTTGCCTATACCGCCTGTATCTGGTTCGCGATCGTCTACCTCGGGGAGCACTGGGTGGTCGACATCATCGGTGGCGTCACTTATGCCTCCGTCGCGTACTTCGCCGTCATGCACGCGCCCGCCTGGGGTCGACGGTTCATGGCTCACATCGCCGACGAGGAGATCGAAGGTGGCGTCGAGGCCGAGGAAGAAGGCGACGTGGGAGCCGTGCAAAGGTTGCGACGCCGAGTCCGGTGGGGTCTCGTCGCCCAGGGCGTGGTGTTGGTTGCCGTCGGCGGGGTGGTTGCCTACGGCATGAATTCCGGCGGCTGGTTCGGCGGTTCCGGCACGCCGCTATATCTGCTGCCGTGGCTGGCGATTCTGGGCGGTGGATGGCGCGGCGCTTCGAGCCTGCTCAGCAACTAGGAATCGAGAGTGCGGGCCCTGTTGCAGCGCGTTTCTCGGGCGGAGGTGCGTGTCGACGGGCGGCCGCTGGGTGCAATTGGAGCCGGCCTGCTGATTCTCGTCGGCGTCGCTCCCGAGGACGATGAACTCATCGCCGCGGCGATGGCGGCGCGGGTCGCGGCGCTCCGGGTCTTCGCCGACGCGGCGGGCAAGACGAATCTGTCGTTACTGGACGTGGGCGGGGCGGCCCTGGTCGTCAGCCAGTTCACGTTGTATGCGGACGCCAGCCGCGGCCGGCGGCCTTCGTTCATGCGTGCCGCGGGCCCGGTTGTCGGCGAGAAGATGTACGAGTCGTTCTGCGGGGCGCTCGCGGCCCAGGGAGTGGTGGTGGAGAGGGGCCGGTTCGGGGCGGATATGGCCGTCGAGATGGTCGGCGACGGACCGTTCACGGTCTGGCTCGACAGTGCCGAACTTGGTATCGGGCCGGAGGTCGCGAGCTGAGCTCAGGGAATCGAAATCGGCGCAGAGCCGGAACTCCACGCCGAGCGATATCGAACCCACGACCCGTGTTACGGGGCCGGCGGAACTATCGGGAAGCGCGCGAGATCGTGCGCTGGCAGCGCGTGCAGACGAGGGTCTTCACGTCCTTGCCGTCGACCTGAATGGTCGACTTCTGGAGGTTCACGCTGAAGCGGCGGTGCGCGCGGACGCGGTTCATGCCGGACGACTGCGCGTTGAAGCCATCCATGGAAACCTTTCCGCAGACGGCGCAGGAGCGAGCCATAGGACCTCTCGAATAAGTGCTCGGAGTTCGCGGTCCCGACCGGGGCCGACCGGGGCGGTATGATAGCACACCGTTCCCCCCGCTCAGGCAGGAGGTCTTGTTTGCGCATGCCGGAGCGCTCAATGGTCGGCCGGTCGATCGTCACCCGCCGGGCCATCGTCGATATCGTACGCGCCGCCGTTCAGGGTAGCTACGGCGTCACCGGTTTCACCGATCCGTCCCTCGGCCGCAGGATTGCGCATTTGCTCGGAGTGAAACGACAAGGAATACGGCTGACCACGGACGGAGGGATCCGTGTGGAGCTGTACATCACGGTGGCGTTCGGGGTGCCTGTGGCGGAAGTTGCCAGGCAGATCGACTCGGCCGTTCGGTATTCCTTGCGGCATTACATCTCGGCGAGCGTCCAGAGTCTGATCATCCACGTGGACGGGCTTCGTTATCAGCCGACGGCCGTGGAGCGAGCCCAGGCGATCGAAGACTCGGAGGGAGTTGAGAACTCAGTTCCGGAAGCCGGCCATCAACGCGCTGAGAATGAGGCCGCGGGGGCGCCGGCGTCGAGGAAACGCAAGCCCAGATGACAACGTTCACCAGTCGATGACGCGCCGAGCCGGAGACGGAGCCGCGCTCCTGGCGGCGTATCGAGCCGCAGTCTCCAACCTCGCCTCCCACGTCGATGAGGTCAATGCTCTCAACGTGTTTCCCGTCCCGGACGGAGACACGGGCAGCAACATGCTCGCGACGGTGAAGGCTGCCCTCACGGAGGCCGAGGCCGTAGTCGATCCCAGTGCGGATCGCATTGCCGCGGCCATAAGTTTCGGGGCGTTGATGGGAGCACGGGGAAACTCGGGCGTGATCGCCTCGCAGATCTTCCGCGGCATGGCCGATGGCCTGGGAGGCAAGCAGCATTTCACCGGACCTGATCTCGCCCACGCTCTCACCCAGGGTACAGCGACTGCCTACAAGGCTGTGGGCAAGCCCGTCGAGGGCACCATCCTGACGGTCATTCGGGAGGCCGCGGCGTCTGCTGTCGAGTCGGCCGAGAACGGCGGCGACCTGGAAGACGTGCTGACCGCGGCCGTCGAAGGCGCCCGTCAGGCTGTGGCCAGGACGCCGTCCATGCTGCCCATCCTGCGCGAAGCCGGCGTCGTCGATGCCGGCGGCCAGGGGCTCTACAGATTGCTGGAAGGCAGCCTCGGCTACTTACTGGCGCGGGAGCGGATGGCCACGCCAGCGGTTGCGCCGCTGGATGCTGCGGCACGGGTCGCGCCTCAGCGAGAGTCGGCGGATAGGCCGGAGATGGACGACGGCTTCGGCTACGAGACGATGTTCATGCTCCAATCGCGAAACGGCGCGATCGACATCGACCGACTCAAGGCGGATCTCGAGGCCATCGGCGAGTCAGTGCTCGTGGCGGGCGACTCGCGGACGGTTAAGGTTCACGTTCATAACGAGCGTCCAGACGAGGCGATCGCTCTCGGACTGACCCTGGGGTCCCTCACGCGGATAACGGTCGAGAACCTGGACGCGCAATCGCACGAGGTGCGCGAGAAGCGGGCCGCGGAGATGGTGGGCAGCCCAATCGACCGAGCGGCGCCGGTCCATCACGGCAAACGGCTACACGTTGAACCCGGGACATACGAAGCACAGGCTGCCTCGGCGCTCGTTGGCGGTGTTTCGGAGACTAGCCATTCCAATGGAACCGAGTCGGCTCGTGTAGTCGTCTCCGGCGGGGCCGTGGCTACTAAAGTGCCGCCTCTGGCGGTGGTCGCTGTCGCTGCCGGCGACGGACTCGCCCGGATCTTCGCTTCGTACGGCGTGGCGGAGGTCGTGCACGGTGGCCAAAGCAATAACCCGTCGACTGGGGAGTTGCTGGACGCCGTCGAGAGGGTCACGGCCGAGGAAATCCTGCTGCTGCCGAACAACCCGAACGTCCTCCTGGCGGCTCGCCAGGCCGCCGAGATGACGCACAGGCGAGTGCGGGTGGTGCCGACGCGTAATGCCGCCGAGGGCTTCGCGGCGCTCCTAGCCCTCGATCCCGAAAGCGACGCCACTGTCAATGCCGAAGTCATGACCCTGGCCGGTAGGGCCATCCAGACTCTCCAGGTGACCGAGGCTGTGCGCGATGCGACCATCGGCGGCAGGAAAGTGAAGGTCGGCCAGACCATCGCTCTGGATCCGGACGACGGCCTCCTGGCAGTGAGCCCGGATCGCCTCAAAGCGGTCGTGAGCGCCCTGGAGGCCCTGGAACCGGGCTTCGAGCTGATCACGATCTACTACGGCGGAACGGCAGATCTAGCCGAAGCCGAGACGGTTGCGCATCGTATCTCGCAGTGGCGCCCCAGCGTGGAAGTCGAAGTCGTCCACGGCGGCCAGCCGCACTATCGATACCTGATTTCGGCCGAGTAGGGCAGTGACGTCGCGGGGGTTGCCAGGTTCGGCCCCGGGCGGTGGTCGTGGCGGCACGCGCAATGCCGCTGTCACGAAGCCAACCGGTCCCATTGGCCCGGACACTCCCATCGGCTCGAGCGGGCTACCGGGGGCCGCGATTCTGCGGCGGGTGGGTCCCCGTCTGGGCATCGGAACCGTCCGCGATTTGCTGTTCCACCTCCCCAGGCGGTACGACGATCTGCGCGAATTGAGCTCGGCGGCGGAGCTGGACCGCGTCCGCGAAGGCGAAATCGCGAGCGCCCGTCTCCAGGTGGTCGGCGTGCGAGTCGAGCAGACGTTCAGGCGGCGCGTCGAGCGGACGACCGCCCACCTTCGCGACGACAGTGGGGAAGTCGAGGCCACGTGGTTCGGCCGCAGATACATAGCCAGCCGACTCCGCGACGGCGCCTGGGTCGTGATCAGCGGCAAGGTACGGCACCGCGGCTTCGTTACGACGCTCGACAATCCCGAGTTTCAGCCCGACAACGGCTCCGCACTGCTCCATGCGGGGCGTATCGTGCCGGTCTACAGGCTTACCGCCGGACTTACGGCCGCCACCCTGAGGAGGGCGATCCGCCAGGCTCTCGACAGCGTCGGCAGCCTATACCCGGAGTACCTGCCGTCGGAAGCCGTCGCCGCGATCGCGGCCGCAGACTCGCATCACGGCGACGTGGCCGAAGCCAAGGCCGATGGCGACGATGGCGACACCCCCGCCACTGCAGCGGCGACGGCGACGGTCACGCCGGTCATGACTATCGCCGAAGCGCTGGAAAGCGCGCATTACCCGAGTAGCTTCGTCGCCCGCGACGCCGCCCTGCGCCGGTTGGGATTCGACGAACTGCTCGCCCTTCAGGTTGGGATGGTGGCCCGGGATAGAAGCCGCCGCTCCGCCGTCGGAGAGCCCGTAGCCGTAACGTCGGAACGAGTGGCGGAGGCCGTGGCCATCGTGGAGGGAGTGCTGACTGCGCAGGTCCGGGCTCGGTCGGGTGGCACCGAGCCGGCGAGATTGACCGGGGATCAGGTCGGCGCCGTGTCGGCCGTCGCCGCGGACCTGGGGCTTGTCCGGCCGATGATGCGGCTGCTGCAGGGCGATGTGGGCTCCGGCAAGACGGCTGTGGCCGCGCTGGCCCTCGCGTTCGTGGCCGATGCCGGGCGGCAGGGGGCTCTGCTCGCCCCGACGGACTTGCTTGCCCGGCAGCATGCGTCCGCGCTTCGGTCCCTGTTGGAGCCGCTCGGCCACTCGGTCACGCTCCTGACGGGCAGCATGCCCGCCGCCGAGAGGCGCTCCGCGCTCGAGCAATTGGCGGCTCCGGCCGCCGGCGATGGACTGCTCGGGATGAGCGTCGGCAGAGTGGTGGTCGGAACCCACGCCCTGGTCCAGGAGTCGGTCCAATTCAAGGACCTGGCTCTGGCGGTCGTCGACGAGCAGCACCGGTTCGGGGTGGCGCAGCGGGAAGCCCTGAGCGCGAAGGGACGGTCGCCGGATGTGCTGCTCATGACGGCGACGCCGATTCCGCGCACGTTGGGTCAGATTCTCCTGGCCGATCTGGATGTATCGGATCTGCGATCCATGCCGGCCGGGCGACTGACCGTCAAGACGGGGATCCGCAAGTCGGCCGATCTAACGGGCCTGCGTGGTGAATCCTCGCGCGGCGCCTACCAGCTCATAGTTCGCGAGGTTCGGGCGGGGCATCGTGCCTTCGTCGTCGTGCCGCTCGTGGAAGAGGACGAGGAGAGCGCCGCTCGGTCTGCAGCGGAAGTGGCTGAGTCTCTTCCGGAGAGTCTGGCCTCGGCCGCGGCGGCCCTCGGTCTGGCGCCCGAGCCAGCGGTCAGGGTGGGTGTGGTTCATGGCCAGATGAAGGCCGTCGTCCGCGACGCGACTATGGATCTGTTCCGACGCGGCGAGCTGGACGTGCTCGTCGGCACGACCGTGCTAGAAGTCGGTGTGGACGTACCGCAGGCGACGGTGATGCTGATTCTCGACGCAGATCGATTCGGGCTGGCGCAGCTTCATCAGCTCCGGGGCCGCGTTGGCCGCGGAGAAGCTCAGTCGTATTGCATCCTCGTCTCCGATTCGAACGACGCGACGGCCGTGGCGCGCCTGCAGGCGCTCGAATCTCACACCGACGGTTTCGACCTGGCGGAGCTAGACCTGGAGTTGCGTCGGGAAGGCGAATTGCTGGGGCTGCATCAGAGCGGCTTGCCGACGCTTCGCATCGCATCGCTGAAGTCCAAGCAGGACCGCATCAGGGCGGCCGCGGCTCGGGCGGTAGCCGAGGGCCTGGTGGACGATGCCGGAGCTCTCAGGAAGGGCCATGACGCTCTCGCGATTGAGCTGCGGTCCGGCTGGCTGGCACGTGTGGGGGCCGGGGAGATCCTGTCCGACGTGGCGGCCGAACTGGACCTCCAACCTGATGTCGAGACGGAGCCATGAGCGAGGCCGGGCGCGTCATCGCAGGTTCCGCCCGCGGCCTGCGTCTGCGAGCGCCCGGCGAGGGCACTCGCCCGCTCGCCGATCGGGTGAAACAGACCTTGTTCGCCATCCTGGAACCGGATCTCGCGGATGCGAGAGTGCTCGATCTGTTCGCGGGCTCCGGTGCCGGCGGAATCGAGGCGCTGTCACGCGGTGCCGCCGCGGCGGTCTTCGTGGAACGCGACGCCGGGGCCGCCCGCACGATTGCGGACAACCTGGCGTCGACCCACCTGGCGGAGCGCGGTCGTATCGTGAGATCCGACGTCCCTGCCTACCTCCGCGATCGGGCAGGCGAGGATGGACCGTTCGACCTCGTACTCGTCGATCCCCCGTACGTCGACACGGCCTTGATGGACGCAACTCTCGCCGCCCTGGCCGATGCGGGTGCCGGACTCATCCGTTCGGGAGCGTGGGTCGTGGCCAAGCACTTCTGGCGCACGCCCCCTGTGCAGGCCATCGGGCTGCTAGCATCAGTGCGGACCCGTCGTTTCGGGGAAACGACGCTTACGTTCTACCGTCCGACTGAGGAGCCAGCCAGGTGAAGGTCGCCGTCTATCCGGGCTCGTTCGACCCGATCACTTTCGGGCATCTGGACGTCGTCTCGCGAGCGGCGGCCATGTTCGATCGGGTCATCCTGGGAGTCCTGGTGAACCCGCATAAGTCGAGCCCGGCATCTTCCTTGCAGGACCGGGTCACGGTCATCCGTGAGGCGTTGGACGAGACCTGCCCGCATGACTTGCGTGGTCGCATAGAAGTAGAGACCTTCGACGGTTTGACAGTCGACTTCTGCCGCAAGCGCGACGCGACGTTCATCGTTCGCGGCCTGAGAGCGATCTCGGATTTCGAGAGCGAGTTGCAGATGGCGCACACCAACCGCAAGCTGGCACCCGAGGTGGACACCGTCTTCTTCATGACGGCGCTGGAGCACAGCTACCTGAGTTCGAGTCTCGTCAAGGAGATAGCGGCCTTCGGCGGCGATGTCCGCCAAATGGTTCCGGAAGCCGTGGCCAGGCGTCTATCGACAGATGGTCGGGGGCTATAATCCAGTCACCGGCAGCCCTTACCCACCTGCCCAAGGAGGGCCCGACCGATAGACATCATCGTCCTGATCGAGCGTCTCGAGGCTCTCGTAGCCAACGGCAGGCGGCTCCCCTTCGGCGACAACGTCATCGTGAATCAGGCCGACGCCCTCGAGTGGATCGATCAGCTGCGCGTGACCATTCCGGAAGAGGTCAAATCGGCTCGCCGCGTGACCAACGAAGTGGAGCGGCTGCTGGAGGGGGCTCGCGAGGAAGCGGAGCAGATTCTGGCGCGGGCCCAGGAGCAGGCGACGTATCTGATCGAGGAGCGAGAGCTGACGCGTCAGGCTGAGGAACTCAGTCACGAGATAGTCCGTCAGGCAGAGTTGGAAGCGGACGAAATTCGACGCGGCGCCGACGACTACGCGGCCGAGGTCCTGGCGAACCTCGAGAGCGAAGTGATGCGGACGCTCAAGACCATCAAACGTGGCTTAGAACTGTTGGACGACCGGCGTTCGGTCGCAATCGAGTCGCAACTCGACGAATCTCCGGCGGTCACGCTGGATAGAGATGACCAGGGAGGCTTCGACGAATACGACGAATCGGACGCCGGGGAACCAGTCCGGGGCTGACGCGTTGCTGTTCAACGTCGCCGGGCTGCTCGGTGAGCCGCTGGGTTCGATTCGAGACATCCGCGTCGAGGCTCCGCCGCTGTCGCTCGGTGAAGGTCTGGTCCAGATTCGCGATCTGGTCGGCGATCTGCGACTCACTCGGACGAATCGTGGCTTGATGGTCCGCGGCCGTCTCAGAACCGCCATTGCCCAGACCTGCAGCCGCTGCTTGCGCGAAGTCGAATGGCCGGTCGAACTGGACATCGACGAAGAGGCGCTGCCGACGATCGATCTGGTGAGCGGCGCGGCCGTGAATTCCGACGACGAGCCCGATGCATTGCGCTTGACGAACCACCACGAATTGGACCTCGAGGACGACGTTCGGGACCTCATCAACCTGGCCGAACCGATCGCGCCGTTATGCCGAGAAGATTGCCCGGGTCTGTGTATCGTCTGCGGGCTCGAGCTGGCGAGCGGCCCGCACGACCATCCGGACGAGGAGATCGACCCCCGACTGGAAGGCCTACGCGGCTTGCTCCAGTGAGGGCCGTGGCGGGCATGACCGCCAGGTCGCTCGTGGTTCTTCTGATGGTCGTGGCCGGATGTTCACCTGCCGCCGGCTCCACAGCCACTCCGTACGGCCCGGTCCACTCGCCTGCGGTGCCGTCCGAACGTTCTTTTGGCGAGGGTAGATCGAGCGCGCGTTAACGCAACGCTCCAGCAGGCTGCGACCGTGCCCGCGTCCATTTTCGACATCAGGAGCCGATAGCTCAGGCAGATGACAGCGGCGCGGGCCTGATCGTGAGAGGCCGCATCTCGAACGGCAGTTCGGAGCGGTACGGATCCGGCTCCGTCTGCGTCCGTTCTCCTGGATTCCGACATGAAGCCCGCGGCGTGGCTCAGGGACGACCGGACGCTGGCAAGCCTGTCGCCGGGACAGGACGCCATATTCGACGCCGCAGTCCCGACACTGCCGGTTTCCCTGCAGAATTCAGTCTTTGTGTCCGTGGCGGGAGTCTGTGGCGCCGACGGCTGAGGCAATCTTGGAGGCTGGCTGTGCCTTGGGAGCGTGACGAGATAGCCCAGACCGAGTAAACTCCCGCGTCGGCCCCACCTGCGGGGTATGCTTTGTCGTATCCCATCACGGTTTCATCGAAACGCGCCCCGGCGCCTCACCGGCCCAGCCTTCTGGCCCCACGCCGGAGCGACAAGGAGTAAGCATCTAAATGGGTGTTCCGAAGAGGAGAGTCTCGCACGCACGGCAAGGCGATCGCCGTTCCCACCTGGCGCTGACGGTGCCGCACCTCGAGGCCTGTTCGCACTGCCATCAGCCCAAGCAGGTGCACCACGCCTGCCCGGTGTGCGGCTACTACAACGGTCGGCCGATAGTCGAGATCAAGCAGGAAAAGCCTCAGCAGCAGGCCTGATCTGGTGGATCTGGGCACAGTTCGGACAGTCAACGACGGCCCAATCCGCGTTGCCGTCGACGCCATGGGCGGCGATCATGCGCCCCTCGAGATAGTCAGCGGCACGCTGTCGTGGGCTCGATCACATCCCGCGGAGCGGGTGCTGCTGGTCGGCGCCCCGGAGCGCATTGCCGAAGTGGCCGTGGGGCAGATTCCACCGAACGTGGAGATCGTGCCGGCCAGCCAGGTCGTCGAGATGGACGAGTCGCCCGCCCAGGCGCTCAAGTCCAAGAAGGACTCGTCGATCATGGTCGCCATGGATCTGGTCAAGCAGGGGCGGGCCGACGTTCTGGTGACGGCGGGTCATTCAGGCGCGGGCATGGCCGCCGCGGTGCTTAAGCTCGGACGGCTTCCTGGCGTGGATCGGCCCGCTCTGGCGGTCCAGATGGTCACCGAGACGGGGCCGTTCGTGTTGCTGGACATCGGCGCCAACATGGACTCGACCGGCAACAACCTTTACCAGTTTGCCCACATGGGTTCGCTGTACGCGGAACGAGTGCTGGGCGTAGTGAACCCCAGAGTTGGCCTACTGAGCATCGGCGAGGAGAGGGGCAAGGGCGATCAGGCGGTCCAGCAGGCGACGGAGACGCTCGACGCGGAAGGGACGCTCAACTTCATCGGCAACGTAGAGGGCCGGGACCTCGTCAAGCACATGGCGGACGTGGCGGTCTGCGATGCCATGGTCGGAAACGTGACCATGAAGTTTTTTGAGGGTCTGGCGACGTTCATCTTCGGTCTCTGGGAGAAGGAGTTTCGAGGAAGCATTCGAGGCAAGCTCGCCTATTTGCTGATGCGTCCTTCGATCGGCCGCATCCGGACGCTCTTCGACTACGAGAAGATGGGGGCCTCACCGCTGCTAGGCGTGAAGGGCATGGTCCTGATCACGCACGGCTCGGCGAAGCGGCGAATGATTGAGTTCGCCCTGGACGCAGGCGTCACAGCCGGACGGGCCCGAATCCCCGATTTGATCGCGGACGCCTTCCGCGGGAAGCCCCGGCACGGATGAGCCCGTCCGCTCCCGCTCCCGACGACTCCTCCAGGCCTCGGTCGAGGGCGAACGCGCCGTCGGGACCGTTGGCCGTCAGCCACTCGGTCATCGTGGAGATGGTGCGACTGGCCGCACTCGAAGTCCCCGGCGTGCTCAAGGTGGGCCGGGGTGGGCGAGGAGGTCCTCTGGCGCGACTTGCCGGGCCGCCCGTAAGAGCGCGCGTGGGCGATGGCAAGGTAGCTCTGAGGGTCTGGATCGTCGCCAGGCCTGGCCACGCGCTTGCGCCCCTTGCGGCCCAGGTACGCCAGGCGGTCGGAGCCACGGTAGAACGACTCCTCGGGCTTGAGCTGGGCGAAGTCACGGTCGTCATCGATGGTGTCGGGGGCTGGAGAAGTTGACTCCGACCGCGGAAGACGCGGGTCGCGGTCCTGCGGCGCACCGCGACACCGCCGACGAGGTCAGCTCGCATCGTCTTGGGCGCCGTCTGGCCCTCGCCGCCCTCTTCGAAGCGGAGTTCGGCCAGCGCACCGCGCCGACAATTCTGGAACGGCATCTCTCCGAGACCGATGCCGATGAGGCGACCGCGACGTTCTCACGCGGCTTGGTGACGTCGGTCGTCGATGACCGCGAGCGGATCGACGCGATGATCGAGCGACTCGCCCCGCAATACCCGGTAGTGCAACTCGCGAAAATGGACCGGACTCTGCTGCGTAGCGGCATCGGGGAGGTGCTACACTCCGGCACGCCGTCCCGGGTGGCGATTGCCGAATGGGTCGAGTTGGCTCGCACTTACAGTGGCGAACCGGCGAGGCGCCTCGTCAACGGTGTACTCGGGAAGGTGACTCGCGACTCCGAAGCCGGTGCGCACACCGCCCCGGATCCGGGGCCGCAGTA
>PMLK01000014.1 GCA_003158875.1 Chloroflexota bacterium | reverse complement strand
AAGGGCCAGCAGGCGCGTACCGGGCACCACGCAGGCCCGGCCTGGTTCGAGGGTGGACAAACCCCGATCCACGTCCGCGTGCCCAAGCTCCGCGGCTTCAAGAACCGATTCCGCATCGAGTACGAGGTCGTGAATGTCGGCCTCATCTCGGCTCTGGCCGAGACAGGCGTACTCGATGCACCCGAGATCGATGGCAAGGCCGTCAAGGCGACCAAGCCCGCGCCGGTCACGGTTACGGCAGACATCCTTGCGGCTGCCGGCCTCGTCCGTACGCTCAACAAACCACTGAAGGTCCTCGGCCAGGGCGACGTTACCCGGCCTCTGTTCGTTGTGGCCGACGCATTCAGCAAGACGGCCGCGGCCAAGATTGAAGCGGCCGGCGGCAAGGCCCAGGTACTGGAGTTCCCGACTGTCGACGGCTCGACGTCCGATGACGCCGCTGCCCAGGTTGTCGTGTCAGCTCCGGCGAAGGCACCCGAGAATGCGGCTACTTCCGAGACCCTCCCCTCGACGAGCTCGGCTGACGAAGCCGNNGCTCGGAAGCATAGAAGGGCGCCTTAGCAATGCTCGAGTCGATGCTCAACGCGTTCCGCGCGCCGGACATCCGTCGGCGGCTGCTGTTCGTTCTCGGGATCCTGGTGGTCTACCGTGCCCTGTCGCACGTGTTGATCCCCGGCATCAACCCGAGCGCACTGTCCTCTGGGGCCGACAGCGGCGTTTTTGGCCTGTTGACGCTCTTCTCGGGCGGCGACCTGAAGAGGATGTCGATCGTCGGTCTCGGGCTCAACCCGTACATCAACGCCACGATCATCATGCAGATCCTGCAGAGCACTATCCCGTCCCTGCAGGCGCTGAGCCGTGAAGGTGAGTACGGCAGGAACAAGATCACCAGCTACTCACGCTGGCTCTCCGTTCCGCTCGCCGCGCTCCAGTCCTACGGCATCCTCAGCGTTCTCAACGCTCAGTACCCGACAGAGTTCAACGTTCCGTTCAGTTTCGAGAAGTACGAGAGCCTGAGCATGATCCTGGCCCTGACAGTCGGCTCGGTACTGCTGATGTGGCTTGGCGAGTTGATGACCGAAAAGGGCATCGGCAACGGCNNCTTCGCCGGCATCGTGTCGCGCGTTCCATCGGCCGTTACCTCATTCCTGACATCACCGGACTGGCTGGAATTGTTCCTCCTCGGACTGGTCGGCCTCCTGATCATCTTCGTGATCATCTTCGTCCAGGAAGGTCAGCGCCGGATCCCGATCCAGTACGCCAACCGCGTCCGAGGTCACCGCATCTACCAGGGCGGATCTACGTTCCTGCCTCTGCGGGTGAACATGGCGGGCGTCATTCCGATCATCTTTGCCATCAGCATCTTGCTGTTCCCGGCGCAGATCGCCACCTACTTCACCAACACTCCGGGAATGGTCGGCGATGTCGCCAAGGGAGTCGTCTCCTGGCTGTCCACGACGGGGCCGCTGTATCTGACCCTGTACTTCCTGCTGACCTTCGCATTCGCGTTCTTCTATACGTTCATCGTGTTCAAACCGGATGAGACCGCGAACAACCTGCGGAAGTCGGGAGGCTTCATTCCGGGCATCAGGCCGGGCGCTCCTACTGAGGAGTACCTGAGGCGGGTGGCGCTCCGCATCACCGTCGCCGGTGCGTTCTTCGTGGCCTCCGTAGCGGTCCTGCCGATGCTCATCGCGGCCTTGCCCACGTTCCAGAACCTGTCCAACGCCGGCGTCGGCGTCGGTCTGGGAGGTACCAGCATTCTCATCGTCGTCAGCGTTGTCGTGGAGACGATGAAGCAGCTGGAGGCCCAACTGATGATGCGCAGCTACGAGGGCTTCATTCGATGACGGCATCTATCGGTCGGGTGGTCGTGCTGCTCGGCGCCCCAGGCGCCGGCAAAGGCACGCAGGCTCAGATTCTCTCCGAGAAGCTAGGCCTCGCCCACGTCGCCACCGGCGATCTGTTCCGGGCGGCCGTACGCGACCAGACTCCTCTCGGCGTTACCGCCAAGGGCTTCATGGATCGTGGCGAACTGGTGCCGGACGCGGTGACTATCGAGATGCTGCTGGAGCGTCTGGCCAAGCCGGACGCCGAAGCCGGCATCCTGCTCGATGGTTTTCCGCGCAATACCGCCCAGGCCGAGGTTCTGGACAAGGCCCTCGGCGACAAGGGCGGGCGAGTCAACGTCGCCCCGCTGATCGAGGTCCCGGAGCCCGAGCTTGTTTCCAGGCTCGGTGGTCGCTGGATTTGCAGAGCCCAGGGTCATCCGTACCATCTCCAGGGCAAGCCGCCCAAGCAGGCCGGGATCTGCGATGTCGATGGCTCGGAGCTCTACCAGCGCGACGACGACAAGCCTGAGACCGTCCAGGCCCGGCTGCGCCAGCAGCTTGGAGCTCTGGAGCAGGTCGTCGGCTACTACCGTGACCATGGTGTCCTTGCGACCGTCGACGGCACGACGGGCATCGAGAACGTGTCCAAGGACCTGCTGGCGGCCATCGAGCCGGCTATCGGCAGCAGGAGCTAGTCGCAATGGTGCTCATTCCTCGCAGGACACGTCAGGAGATCGATTTGATGCGGCAAGCCGGCCGCATCGTCGCCGGTGTGCTCGCCCTGATGGAGGAAGAGCTCAAGCCCGGAGTGACCACGGCTGCGCTCGACGCTATTGCCGAGGATTACATTCGGAAGTCGGGAGCGCGGCCGTCCTTCAAAGGCTACCGAGGCTTTCCGGCCAGCATCTGCGTCTCGATCGATGACGAGGTCGTGCACGGTATTCCGGGCGATCGAGTCATCGAAGAAGGCCAGGTCGTCTCCGTGGACGCCGGCGCCATCTGGCAGGGCTACCATGGCGACGCGGCCAGAACTTTCTACGTCGGCAAGCAGCCGGAGGATGTCGCTCGACTCATCGAGACCACCCGACTGGCCCTTTTGGCCGGCATCGCGGCAGCAGTTCCGGGAGCGCATATCGCCGACGTGTCGGGTGCCGTCGAGGATGTGGCTGTCGGAGGCCGGTGCGACATTGTCCGACCGTTCGTCGGCCATGGCATAGGCACCAAGATGCACGAAGACCTGCAGGTCCCTAACTATCGCACGGGACGTCCGGGTGCAGAGCTTGTTCCGGGCGTGTGCATGGCCATCGAGCCGATGCTAACTCTGGGCAGCGCCGACGTGGAGACACTCGACGATGGCTGGACCGTTGTAACCACAGATCATTCCCTGGCCGCCCATTTCGAGCACACCATCGCGGTGACCGAGAATGGGCCCGTCATAATGACGACGGCATGAACGCGGTAATCGCCGGCGTGCCCCGCCTCGCGGGACGGGTTGGCCAGGGCCAATCTGAGGCTCGAGAAGCCGGGTTGCCGGACTCGAGGTTCTTTGGTAACCTATTCGCTCGTGTGTCGGCCGCAAAGGCCGGCATTCGTGCGAGAAAGGGACGACACACAGAACGTGGCTAAGAAGGACGCTATTGAGGTCGAGGGAACTGTGTTGGAGCCATTGCCCAACACGATGTTCGCCGTCGAGCTTGAAAACGGACACCGCGTTCTGGCGCATATCTCAGGCAAGCTAAGGATGAACTTCATCCGCATCCTGCCGGGGGACCGTGTCAGAGTGGAGCTTTCGCCCTACGACCTGACGCGTGGTCGAATCACGTATCGGCTCAAGTAACGCCGCCGAAGGATATCGAGGATTTAGTTGAAAGTCAGAGCTTCCGTCAAGGCCCGCTGCGACAACTGCAAAGTAATACGCCGGCACGGGACCGTGATGGTC
>PMLK01000109.1 GCA_003158875.1 Chloroflexota bacterium | reverse complement strand
CGTTGCAGCGAGCCTTCGCTTGCGATCCATGGTCGAGAGGACGTCCTGGACATCAGGGAGTCTTGTCTTGCACTCGATGCACAGCAGTGCGCGGGCCGCGTGGCTCCAGGCCAAGACGTCGATTGAGCCGCGCTCGCCCCAGACGCTGAATGTGTGCTCGGGCCGCACGCTCCAACCCGCCCCGGACAGTTGTTGCACGACGTACCCGACCAGAGCCGCATGGGCTTCGTCGAGCAGCTTTGCCATCTCCGCGCCGCGCCATCGAGACGTCAGCGTCACCGACACTCCCAGGACTGAGGCGACCTTGCGGACCGTCCGAACGGAAGTCTCTTCGGCGCCTCCCCGTTCGATGAGCGACACGATCGAGCGACTCACTCCGGCCAGGGCAGCGAGATGGGCCTGGGTCATCGCGCGCCGCAACCTGACGGCTCGGAGTGCGGACCCGAACTGTGCATCGTCCATGCGACGGACCGTATCTCACGGCGCTTACCGGGGGCTTATGCGGTGATCGACTCGCTCGCCCAACCCGCGCCCGAACGCGACCGAACGCGCCGCGCCCAACCCGCGCCCGCCTCGCGCGGCCCCGACCCCGCCTCACCCGCCCGACCGTGCCCGAATCTAGTCGTCTAGATTCGGGGCCAACCAGTGCGTCGCCTCGTCGATCGACCAGCCTTTGCGGCGGCCGTAGTCGGCCAGCTGGTCCTCGCNNATCCCAGCGCGCGCCTCGGCGTCGAGCAGCGCGAAGAGTGTCGCCTTCTCGGTGTGGTCCGGGCATGCCGGATATCCCGGCGCCGGTCTGATGCCTTGATACTCCTCGCCGATTACCTGGCGCTTATCCAGCGCTTCATCGCGAGCGTAGCCCCACAACTCGCGTCGAACTTGGGCGTGCAGGTACTCGGCGGTGGCTTCCGCAAGCCGATCGGCCAGGGCCTTGACCATGATCGCCCGATAGTCGTCGTTGGCGGCCTCGAACGACTCGGCGAGTTCGGTTGCGCCGATGCCCGCCGTGACGGCGAATCCGCCCAGGTAGTCGGGCACGCCGAGCTGGGCCGGCGCCACGAAATCGGCGAGGGACTCGTTGGGTCGGCCGGGCGGCTTCTCCATTTGCTGGCGCAGGGTGTGAATCACCGTCAGGACGTCGTCTCGGGATGACGCCGCACCCGCCGCGCCACTCGCGCCGCTCGCGCCCGCCGCGCCCGCCGCGCCCGCCGCACCACTCGCGCCGCTCGCCGCCTCCGACGGCGCATAGACCTCGATGTCGTCGCCGACCGAATTTGCCGGCCAGAAGCCAAGCACCGCCCGTGCCGCCAGCGAGCGCTCGGCGACGATGCTGTCGAGAAGCTGCCGGCCGTCCTCGTACAACGTTCGCGCCGAATCGCCCAGCTTGGGGTCGTCGAGGATCGCCGGATACGACCCGTGCAACTCCCAGGCCTGGAAGAACGGCGACCAATCGATCCAGTCGATCAACTCCGCAAGTGGCACTTCCAGGGTGCGGACTCCCAGGAAGCTCGGCCGGGGCGCCGGCACGGAGAAATCGACGCGCGTCCGATTGGCTCGCGCCGCCTCAATCGAGACGCGAGTGACGCGCTCGCGCCGCCCGGCCCGCTCAACGCGAGTGGCTTCCTGATCCGCGGCGACGCTCGCCGCATACGCCGCGCTCCGCTCCCCGAGCAACTCCGACACGACGCCAACGGCCCGCGACGCGTCGGCGACATGCACCACCGGCGCCGAGTAGCGCGGCGCGATCTTGACCGCGGTGTGAGCTCGGGAAGTGGTCGCGCCGCCGATCAGCAAGGGCAGATTGAAACCCTCGCGCGACAGTTCGCCCGCGACGTGCGCCATCTCCTCGAGTGAGGGCGTGATGAGGCCGGACAGGCCGATGACATCGACCTTCTGCGCCCGAGCCTCTTCCAGGATCCGGGTTGCGGGAACCATCACTCCCAGGTCCACGACCTCGTAGTTGTTGCAGGCCAGGACCACGCCCACGATGTTCTTGCCGATGTCGTGAACGTCGCCCTTGACCGTCGCCATCAGGATCTTGCCGCGAGCGCGGGTATCGCCGGACGCGGCCTTCTCGGCCTCCAGGAAGGGGACCAGATAAGCCACGGCCTTCTTCATGACCCGGGCGCTCTTGACGACCTGAGGCAGGAACATCTTGCCGGCGCCGAACAGGTCGCCGACTTCGTTCATGCCCGCCATCAACGGTCCCTCGATGACGTCGATCGGATGAGCGGCGGCGGCGCGTGCCTCCTCCGCATCGTCAACGACCCACGCGTCGAGCCCCTCGACGAGGGCGTGGCGGAGCCGATCGGTGACGGGCCACTCGCGCCAGGCGAGATCCGCCTCGGGCCGCCTCGAGCCCTCCGCGGCGTATTGAGGCGCAATCTCCAGAAGTCGCTCGGTGGCGTCGGGGCGGCGGTTCAGAACCACATCCTCCACACGCACCAGCAACTCGGCGGGGACCTCCGAGTACACGGCCAGCTGCCCGGGGTTGACGATGCCCATGTCCATGCCCGCGGCGATGGCGTGGTAGAGGAAGACCGCGTGGATCGCTTCGCGTACGGTGTCGTTGCCGCGGAAGGCGAACGAAACGTTGGATACGCCGCCGGATACATGAGCGCCGGGCAGTTCCGCCTTGAGGCGCCGCACGGCTTCGACATAAGCGACGGCGTAACCGGCGTGCTCTTCGATGCCGGTGCCGATGGCGAAGNNCGCCAGCCCGACCTGTTCGGTCAGAAGTCGGTAGGCCCGCCTGCAGATGTCGACCTTGCGTTCGACCGTGTCGGCCTGTCCCTGCTCGTCGAAGGCCATGCCGATCACCGCCGCGCCGTACCGTTTGGCCAGCCGCGCCTGGCGCAGGAANNAGTTCACGATGGGCTTGCCGCCGACGCAGCGCAGTCCGGCTTCCAGCACGGACCACTTGGACGAGTCGATGACGATCGGGACACGGGCGATGGCGGGTTCGCCGGCGACCAGGTTCAGGAAGTGCGTCATCGACGCTTCGGAGTCGAGCAGGGCCTC
>PMLK01000072.1 GCA_003158875.1 Chloroflexota bacterium | reverse complement strand
TCGAGCAGACGCTTCGGGCGGCCGCAGGCGCCGAACTCGCGCGAGCCGCCGAGAAGCCGGCCGGCTACGGGTCCGATCGGCGTCCCGGTGGCGTTCCGGGTGACCGTCGGATCGGCGTCGTCTGGCATACCCAAGGTTCTGGAAAGAGCCTGACGATGGCCTTCTACGCCGGACGCCTGATCCTCGATCCGGCGATGGAGAACCCGACGATCGTCGTCATCACGGACCGAAATGACCTGGACGACCAGCTCTTCGGCACCTTCGCCCGCTGTCGAGACCTGCTGCGTCAAGACCCCGTGCAAGCGGAGGACCGCGCCGATCTGCGCGAGAAGCTCCGCGTCGCAGGCGGTGGCGTCGTCTTCACGACGATCCAGAAATTCCTACCGCCGGAGCCCGGCGAACGCAACGCCGTGCTTTCCGACCGGCGCAACATCGTCGTCATCGCCGACGAGGCCCATCGCAGCCAGTACGGCTTCGCCGGCAAGATCAACCGATCCACCGGCGAAGTCTCATACGGATTTGCCAAGCAGATCCGCGACGTGCTGCCTGAGGCATCGTTCGTCGGCTTCACAGGCACGCCGGTCGAATTGGCGGACCGAGACACGCGGGCGGTCTTCGGCGACTACATCGACATTTACGACATCCAGCGCGCGGTCGAAGATGGCGCCACCGTCCGCATCTATTACGAAAGCCGGCTGGCGAAGCTCGAGCTATCCGAGGCCGAACGGCCCAAGATCGACCCCGACTTCGAAGAGGTCACCGAAGGCGAGGAGGTCGAACGCAAGGAAGGCCTCAAGAGCAAGTGGGCGCAGCTGGCCGCCGTCGTCGGCTCGGAGAAGCGGCTGAAGCTGGTCGCTGCGGACTTGGTCCAACACTACGAAAACCGCTCGCTCGCCAATAACGGCAAGGCCATGGTGGTCTGCNNCCGCGAGATCGTGGCGCTGCGGCCTGAGTGGGCAGGGGAGGGCGACGACGCCGGCACGATCAAGGTCGTCATGACCGGCAACGCGGCTGATCCCTTGGAGTGGCAGCCGCACATTCGCAACAAGTCTCGCCGCGAGGCGATGGCGCGCCGCTTCCGCGATCCAGAGGATCCGTTCCGCATCGTCATCGTTCGTGACATGTGGCTGACCGGCTTCGACGCGCCGAGCCTCCACACGATGTACCTCGACAAGCCGATGCACGGCCACGGCCTCATGCAGGCGATCGCGCGCGTGAACCGCGTCTTCAAGGAAAAGCCGGGCGGCCTAGTGGTGGATTACCTGGGCCTCGCCGATGAGTTGCGCAAGGCGCTGGCCGTGTACACGGAGTCGGGCGGTAAGGGCAAGCCCACTTTCAATCAGCAAGATGCGATCCATGCGATGCAGCGCGAGTACGAGGTCTGCCTCGGGCTGTTCGATGGTTTCGATTGGTCGGCGTTCTGTAGCGGATCCGCGGCCGAGCGCGTGTCCGTGCTGCCCAGGGCGCAGGAGCACATCCTTGGGCTGAGGTCCCACGAGGGCCACCCGAACGGCAAGGAGCGCCTGCTCGACGCAGTCGGATCGCTGTCCAAGGCATTCGCGCTGGCCGTGCCGTCGGACGAGGCGATGTCGATCCTCCAGGATGTCGCCTTCTTCCAGGCCGTGCGGGCCGTCCTCGTCAAGGGAACCGTGCACGGGCCGCACGACCGCGAGGACCTGGACCACGCCATCCGCCAGATAGTCTCTCGCGCCGTCGCCTCGGACGAGATCATCGACATCTTCGCCGCCGCCGGCCTAAAGAAGCCCGACATTTCGATCCTGTCAGACGATTTCCTCGCAGAGGTTCACGAGATGCCGGAGAAGAACCTGGCCGTGGAGCTGCTGGCCAAGCTGCTCAAGGGCGAGATCAAGTCGCGCGGCCGCCGCAATGTCGTGGAGGCCCGCTCTTTCGAGAAGATGCTCGACGAAGCCGTCCGTCGCTACCAAAACCGCGCCGTCGAGACTGCCCAGGTCATCGAGGAGCTGATCGCCCTCGCCCGCGACATGCGTGCCCGCGACGCCCGCGGCGAGCAGCTGGGGCTGAGTGAGGACGAGCTGGCGTTCTACGACGCACTCGGCGTCAACGACTCCGCCGTCGCCGTCCTGGGCGACGAAACCCTCCGCGACATAGCCCGCGAGCTGGTCAAGACCGTGAAGGCCAACGTCAAGATCGACTGGACCGTCCGCGAGGACGTCCGAGCCCAGCTCCGCGTCTACGTCAAGCGCTGCCTCAAGCGCCACGGGTACCCGCCGGACAAGCAAGCCAAAGCCACGATCACGGTTCTGGAGCAGGCCGAGGTTCTATCTGAGCATTGGGCGGCGGCATGATGGCTACGACCTGCTCGATTCGGAATATCGGTGGAGGCTGGGGGGCACTCGCGGGGAGGCTTGGCGAGGCCTACTGCCGGAGCCTTGAGGACTTCCTCGACAGCGCGAGGGTGCCAAGTCAACCTGACGTCCGCCCGGGCTCGGAGCATGTCTTCGCTGCGTTCGAAGCCACGCCGCCGGACTCCGTTCGGGCGGTGATCCTCGGCCAGGACCCCTATCCAAACAAGTATCAGGCTTGCGGTCTGGCATTCTCGGTGCCGGCGTCGCTCCCGAAGGGTGTTCGTCGACCGCCCTCACTTGGGCGAATACTCGCCGAGGCCAGGCGAGACGGCTTTCGGGCCCCACCGGGCGCGACGCTCGAGAACTGGACCCGGCATGTCCTGCTACTCAACTCGTCACTGACGCTTCAGAAGGGCAGGTCGGACAGGCACCGCGCCGCCTGGAGGCCCTTTGCCGACGCAGTGATCGAGCTGCTGGTCGAGACCAGCGACGCCGTCTTCCTCCTATGGGGTGTGTGGGCACAGGAGTTAGGTCTCGGTTGAGGATCCCCGCTGAGCGGGTGGTCTGCTCGCTGCATCCGATGGCTCGAGGCAAAGCCGCGCCGTTCGCCGGCAGTCATCCGTTTTGCCATGCCAACTTGCTTCTGGCGGCCGACCGACAGATCGATTGGTCGTTCTAGCCCTGGTGCGAGCGGCAGCGCTGACCGAGTGGGAGCTGCAGGAACGACTCACCGCGCGCGGGGTGCGCGATGGTGTCGAGGTCGATCGGGAGCGGCATATGCTCCGGCGAAGTAGCGGTTGTTAGCTGCGAACGGAATCCCGGTGGATATCGAAGCCGGCGGCCTCCAGGACTTCCTCCTCGG
Organism: Chloroflexota bacterium; assembly: GCA_003158875.1. Lineage (GTDB taxonomy): Bacteria > Chloroflexota > Limnocylindria > Limnocylindrales > CSP1-4 > Fen-1039. The sequence goes on along the minus strand of PMLK01000072.1, from coordinate 4,179 downwards.
ACACGCCCAGGAGGGTCCAGAGGCCAATGTGCTCGTCGATGGCCGGCCACTCGACGTGGGTGCCGAAGCCGCCCAGCCGCCAGGTCGCGCGCTCCTTCGGGTTGGCATTCGCCAGGCGGGGCGACCATGAGGTTGGCGCGGACACTTCGCGGCCGTCGGTCAGCATGAACGTGATCTGCTGGTCGTCCACGCGGACATCTCGGATCAGGGCAGCCTTCACGTCGGTTCGCCTTCGCATGCTTCGTCCCAGCGCCGGATCAGCGTCTCGCGATTGTCGCGTAGGAGGCGCTCGATCCTCGAGAGATCACGGCCAGTGTAGCCCCGAGTCGCCGCGTGCTCTGCGACTGGCTCAAGCCAGTACTTGGCCTCGCCTCGGCCGCCGCCTTTGACGTGAACGTGCCTGCGTTCCGAGCAGTCGTGCAACACAATGAAGAAGGTATACGGCCCTGTTCGGAGGAGCGTCGGCATGCGGCGATCTTGGTCTCGTCCGCTTATCTGCCGATCAACCGGGGCTCATCAAGCGAGGACGGACGGGATCGAGGTCTACTCGACGTTCATGATTGGCGCAACGAGCAACGTAACGCCCGCATGACCGACGAGTTGGTTCCCGAACAGCATCCTGAGTTGGGCGCGTTCGACGCGGTCCTGGCGGCCGTGGCTCTGGCCCATGGCGCCGATGCGCTCGTTTCGGCCGATGCCGCGTTTGCCGCAGTTCCTGAGTTGGTCTTGATCGACCCGGCCACGACCGCCGTCGACAGGCTCCAGCAGAGTTGCGCTCGCCGCCGGAGTAGAAGCCAAATATTTCGGCAACACGGGGCTGTTTACCTGGCGCTACACCCCGCCCGCCGAAGGAGCAGCCGTCAGTCACCCTTCGCGCAGGTATGACCGCAGCATCTCGTGGAAGACCGCGACCATCGGCGCGTGGTTGCCGCGCATCGAGAGGGCCGCGGCGCCGGCGTAGAGACTTGCGGCCGGACGCGGGCGGAGTCGAACGAAGAGCGGCAGGCCGTAGCGGGCGGCAACCCAGTTGGCCCAGAGCCGAGAGATCCGACCGTTGCCGTTGGCAAAGGGATGGATCCGGGTCCACTCGCCGTGGGCGATGGCTGCGATCCGGAGGGCGGCGTCCAGCTCCGTGATCGTGGCCGGCGTGGCGCCGACAGTGATCACCGGGTCCAGCGCCGCGAGGGCGGAGCGCATCCCAGACTCGAAGGTTCGCAGTGCCGCCGGCACATCCACGGACGGAACACCCCGCACGCCACCCACCTCAACCTCGTAGCCGATCAGCTCCGGGAAAGCCGAGTCTGTGTCGCGGAATTCGCCCGCGTAGTAGGTAACGGCCGTCATCCCTGATCGTCGCGTATGAGTATCGCCAGGCCCTCTTATGCGCCACTTAGTCGGGTCGCTCGCCCCAGGGTGGGGGCTCGACGAGGACGACGGTATCGCCGGACTTGCTGTCCGGTCGCTACCATGGGCGCACGGGAAGGAACGTTCGGAGCCCAGAATGAATTCGCATGATCAACGGCCGCGACCTGACGACGTGGTCGGCGCCAACCCGAACGGCGAGCGCGCCGCGATCGATGGCGCAGATGCGTCCCGGACCCGGTCAGATAGGCCGCACACGGCTTTCGTCGACGACATGGCGGACGGCGTCGCCTTTCAGAGCGCCGTCAGGGTCGGCACGGGGCACATCGTCGACTTTCGCCTCGACTACGCTAACCAGGCCTTCTGCCGTTTGGTCGATCGCGCCCGCGCTGAGCTTGCCGGCCGGCGCATGCTCGAGCTGTTCCCAGCCTGGGCCGACGGGCTCTTCGACATCTGCGTCCAGGCCGTCGAGACTGGTTTGCCACGGACTGGGGAGTCGCTGCCCGGACAGCGTGATCTCGAGTGGGCCAAGCAGGACGGCGGCACATCCAGCGTGGAGATCTGCATCACCAGGCTCGGAGACGGCTGCGCGATGTCGCTGCGCGACGTCACCGCCCGGCGACGCGTCGAGGACGAGTTGTTCAGGTCGCAGGCCATGCTGCGGTCGGTTCTGGACACCTTCCCGGAGCGTGTCTTCTGGAAGGATCGCGACTCGGTGTTCGTGGGCTGCAACGCGGCGTTCGCCCGGAACCTGAACCTCGCGGACCCATCGGAGATTGTGGGTAAGACGGACTTCGATATCCACACGCGGTCCGACGCCGAGATGTATCGCGCCGATGACCACGAGATCATGCGTTCCGGCCTGGCGAGGATCGAATACGAAGAGCCGAGGGTCCAAACGGACGGCACGGACGGCTGGGCGAGGACGAGCAAGGTGCCCATTCGAGACAAGGACGGCCTGGTCATCGGCGTCCTCGGGGCCTACCAGGACATCAGCGACCAGAAGCGGGCTCAAGAGGCTCTGCGGAAGAGCGAGGAACGATACCGGCACATCATCGATGGAATCACCAACTACATCGTGAGCGTGCGGATCGCCAACGGGGCGCCGATCACCGTGAACCACGGGCCTGGCTCGGTGGCGATCACCGGCTACGCACCCGACGAGCTCGATGCCGACCCGCAGCTCTGGAGCAACCTGGTGATGCCGGAGGACCGCGTACTCGTCGACGAGAACATGCGCCGCCTTCTTACCGGCGTTCGGATCGCGCCCATCGAATATCGGATTCGCCGCAAGGACGGAGTCGTTCGTTGGGTCCGCGAGACGCTCGTGCTGCGTTTCGACGGCGACGGAACGCTGACCGCCTACGACGGACTGGTCCAGGACATCACCGAATCGAAGATCCTCCAGAACCAGCTGCTCCAGGCCCAGAAGATGGACGGGATCGGCCGCCTCGCCGGAGGCGTGGCCCACGACTTCAACAATCTCCTGACGGCGATCTTTGGCTACGTTGAATTGTGCCGCGCGGACCTGCCGCCCGAACTGCCTCCGGACCATCCCGCCCGCCTGGACCTGCAGGAAGTGTCGGCCGCCGGTGAGCGGGCCGCGAGTCTCACCAGGCAGCTGCTGACCTTCGCCAGCCGCCAGATCGTCGCGCCCGTGCGGCTGGATGTCGGCTCCCTGGTCCAAGACTCCCTGAACATGCTGCAGCGCTTGCTCGGCGACGACATCGAGATCGAGACCTCTTTGGCTAGCGATCTGCGGACGGTCGTGGCCGATCCGGGCCAGATCGAGCAGCTCCTGGTGAACCTGACGGTAAACGCCCGGGACGCGATGCCACGCGGGGGCTGCTTGACCATCGAGCTGGCCAACGAGTTGATCGACTCGGAAACAGCGGAGTCGCAGCCGGGCGCGGTGCCGGGGCCGCACGTCCTGCTGGCCGTCACCGATACGGGCGAAGGGATGACCGAGGAGGTCCGCTCGCGCCTGTTCGAACCGTTCTTCACCACGAAGGAACATGGCAAGGGCACCGGTCTCGGCCTGGCGACGTGCCATGGAATCGTGAAGCAACTGTCCGGTTTCGTGGAGGTCTATTCGGAGCCGCACCGGGGGACCATGTTCCGAATTCATTTACCCAGCCAGGTCGGACCGGCCGATCCTCGACCGGCAGATCCGTCGGCCCCCCCGGTGTCGGACGGGACCGAGACCGTGCTCGTCGTCGAGGATGAGCCTCGCGTCCGACGGTTGGCTGTGCTTGGTCTCCACGCTCGTGGCTACACGGTTCTCGAGGCGGCCAACGGGGCCGACGCGATACAGGTGGCGCTGAGAGCCGGCGACACAATCGACCTCATAGTCAGCGACGTCATCATGCCCGGCATGAGCGGCCCCACGCTCATCCGGAAACTCTCGGTCCTCGCCCCCCGGGCTCGAGCTCTGCTCATGTCCGGCCACGCCGATTCGGCGGTTCTCGATGAGGCGTCTCGGCTGCACCACGCTTTCGTGGCCAAGCCGTACACACCGGAGCTGCTTGCCCGAAAGGTCCGCGAGATTCTCGACACGCCACGGCGATAGTCAAGGGTCGGCGGCGGCTCGGCTTTCCATCGTCGCCGGGTGGATCAGCCCATCGCCGAGTTGATCTGACCCCAGATCCAATTGGGCTGCCAATCGATCGAGGGGCCGAGAATCAACCGTGGCGCCCGCCACGTCTCGACCCAGCCGCGCGCGATGAGCCCCTGCCAGCCCTTCTTGTGTTCGTGAGGGATTCCGGCGCGGACGGAGCCCTCGTCGGACACGATCCAGCGGTGGAGATCCAACAGGAA
>PMLK01000098.1 GCA_003158875.1 Chloroflexota bacterium | reverse complement strand
GGAGTACTTCCTGGTCGACCGCCGGCTGGCCGAGCAGCGCCCGGACCTCATCCTCACAGGCCGCACCCTCTTCGGCGCTCCGTCCCCCAAGGGCCAGGAGCTCGAGGATCAGTACTTCGGCTCGATCCGCGAGCGAATGCTGGCCTTCATGATGGATCTCGACCGAGAGCTATGGCGCCTCGGCATCCCCAGCAAGACCCGCCACAACGAAGTGGCTCCGGCCCAGTTCGAGATGGCGCCCGTTTACGAGGCCACTTCGGTCGGGTCCGACCACAACATGATCGTCCTGAGCACGATGAAGAAGATCGCGGCTCAGCACGACCTCATGTTCCTGGCCCACGAGAAGCCTTTCGTCGGCATCAACGGCTCAGGCAAGCACAACAACTGGTCGATGGGCACGGACGATGGAGAGAACCTCCTCGAGCCCGGCCACAACCCGCACGACAACGCCCAGTTCCTGGCCTTCCTGGCCGCGATCATCCGGGCCGTCAACGAGCACGCCGATCTTCTCCGCGCCGGCGTCGCCGATGCGGGCAACGACCATCGCCTGGGCGCGAACGAAGCTCCGCCGGCGATCGTCTCGATCTTCCTCGGCGCACAGCTAGAGGACGTCGTCGAGCAGCTCGAGAAGGGTTCGGCATCGACCTCCAAGACCGGCGGCACGATGACGCTGGGCGTCACGACTCTGCCGGTCCTCCCGCGCGACGCAACGGACCGCAACAGGACCTCGCCTTTCGCCTTCACCGGCAATAAGTTCGAGTTCCGCGCTGTTGGCTCGTCGGCCCCGATCTACTGGCCGCAGACCATTCTCAACACCGCCGTCGCCGATTCTCTCGAGAAGCTGGCGGACGAGCTGGACAAGCTCGAGCCCTGCGACTTCGCCGGCCTGACCAAGATCCTGTCTGCGATCATCAAGTCCAACAAGCAGGTCCTCTTCGAGGGCAACAACTACGCCGAGGAGTGGCACGCCGAGGCCGAAAAGCGCGGTCTACCGAACAACCGAAGCACCGTTGACGCTCTCCCGGCCCTCACCACCGCGAAGGCCAAGCGGATCTTCTCCCATTTCGGCGTCCTGTCCGAGCGCGAGCTCGCGGCCCGCGTCGAAATCAACTGGGAGCGCTACGTCAAGGTCTCCAACATCGAGGCCAACTGCGCCCTGGACATGGCCAAGACCATGATCCTGCCCGCGGCTGTGAACTACCTCGGCGTTCTGGAAGGCGCCGGCGCCTCCAAGGCCGTGACTCACGTCAAGACCACGGTCGCCGAACTGGCCGACAAGCTCGTCGATGCGATCCACGCTCTGGAGCACTCCCAGCACGCAGCCCACGAAGCGGCTTCCGTGCAGGCCGAGGCCAAGGCGTTCCACGACGAGGTGATCCCCGCTCAGAATGCGGTTCGCGCCGCTGCCGACGAACTCGAGACCATCGTGGCCGACGAGCTTTGGCCGCTGCCGAAGTACCGCGAGCTGCTCTTCCAGTACTAGGGTCCAACGGCGGCGGCCAGCGCCGCGGCCGCTCCTGAAGCGAGTAATCCAGAAGCCGGAGTGCGAAAGTGCTCCGGCTTCTGGATTGGCGCCCCGCGTCGAGTGCCACCGCCCCGCGCCACTCCCCGGCGACCGCGCCACTCCCCGGCGACCTAGGCCGGGCGTCCCTCGGCGCCCCGCGCCGCGTCGAGGCCACGTTCAAAGTCCTCGCGCAGATCCTGCACGTCCTCGAGCCCCACGGAACAACGGAGCAGACCCGGCGCGATGCCTGCGGCCGCGAGCGCGGCGGAGTCCAGCTGGCGATGAGTGGTGGAGGGCGGGTGTGTGGTGATCGTCCGGACAGCGCCCAGCGAGGCCGTTCGTTCGGCGATGCGCATCGCGTCGAGGAAGGCCCGCCCGGCATCTCGCCCGCCCCGCAGTTCGAAGGCGAGCATCCCGCCGAACACGTCCAGCTGCCGCCGCGCGACGGCATGCCCCGCGTCGAACGGCAGGCCGGGATAGTAGACCCGTTCCACGTTGTCCTGACCCTGCAGCCACGCGGCGAGATCCGTGGCCGTCTCGCTATGCCGCTCCATACGCAGCGACAGCGTCGGCAGGCCGCGCAGGACCAGGTATGCGGCGAGCGGCGCGAGTGCCCCGCCGGCGTCCACGAGAATCGGGCGCAACGCGTCGACCAGCTCGCGCCGGCCCACCACAACCCCCGCCAGAGCGTCGGCGTGGCCGGATAGATATTTCGTGGCCGAGTGCATCACCAGATCGGCGCCGTGTTCGATGGGTCGGCACGCGTATGGCGACGCGAAGGTGTTGTCGACGAGCAGCAGGGCACTATGCCGGTGGGCCGCGGCCGCGAGAGCGGAGATATCCGAAACCACGATCGTGGGGTTGGAGATCGTCTCCACGTACAGGACCGGCGCACCGGACGCGGCCAGCGCGGCGTCGACGGCGGCGAGGTCCGTGGGATCGACGAACACGGTCGCGATGCCGAGATTGCCCAGGACACGGACGAGCAGGTCGCGCGTGGTTCCGTAGAGCGCTTGCGTGGCTACGATCGTCTGCCCGGCCTTGACCGTCGACAGTATCGCGGCGTGAATGGCGGCCATGCCCGTCGCGAACGAGAGGCCGGCTTCGGCGCCTTCCAGGTCGGCGATGGCTGCGCCGAGTGCCGCAGTCGTGGGGTTGTCGATGCGGCTATACGCGTAGCCGGGTTGCGTGCCAGTGAGGACCGCACCGAGTTCGTCGGCGTCGGAGGCGGAAAAGGCGGCCGACTGATAGATCGGGACGGCCGAAGGCGTCTGAGTTACTTCCGGCGTCCGGGTCGCCGCCAGTATTGCGCGTGTCGAGAAGCGAGCCATGCGTGGATGCTAGCCGATGCCGAAGCGGAGCGGGCGCCGGCCCGAGGGCCGCGCTAGCATCTGACGATGGCTGTCACGAAATCCGACCAGACTCGAATCGAGACCCTGGCCGCCGATCTGGACGCCGCTTTCGGGCGGCAGGACGATCCCTCGCCGCTCGAGATAGTTCGGGCGCCGGGACGGGTCAACCTGATCGGCGATTTCATGGAGTTCAACGAGGCGTTCGCCCTGCCCGCGGCCATCGGCCTGGAAACGCGGCTGGCCTATCGGCGCCGGTCCGACGGCGTGGTGCGCGTGGTGTCCCGGCAGTCGAGCGAGACGGGGTCGTTCGACATCGACTCGATACCGACCGGCATTCCGCGCGACGCCGCCGGCCGCGGCCGACGCCATGCCCGAATCGATGCGGCCGACCACGCGACTCACGCCCCCGCCCACGCGGCCGCCTGGACCGAGCATGTCGTAGGAGCGGCCTGGTCATTGCGCGAAGCCGGCATCGGCATAGGCGGTTTCGACGGCGTCGTGGACACGACACTCCCGGTCGGCGGCGGGCTGGGCTCGTCCGCGGCGCTGGAACTCGCCTCTACACTGGCCCTGATAGGCCGCGGCCGGGTCCTCTCCCCAGCTCATCTCGCCTCGCTGGCGCAGCGCGCCGAACGCGACTATGTGGGTGTGGACGCCGGAATTCTCGATATGCTGGCGGGCGCCGCCGGACGAGCGGATCGAGCGCTGCTGCTCGACTACCGCTCGCTCGAAGTTCGGCCGGTGGCCATGCCGTTCGGGGTTGAGGTCGTGCTGTGCGACACGGGCGAGCGGCACGGGACGCCGGCGAAGTACCGGGCCGAGTGCGCCAGAGCTGTGGCGTTGCTCGCCGAGAAGATGCCCGGGCTGTGCTCGTTGCGCGACCTGGACGCGGCGTCGCTACGCCGTTATCGAGACGTCCTGCCCGAGAGCGTCGCGGCTCGCGCGGAGTACGTGGTGTCGGAGAATGCTCGCGTCGTCGCTACGGCCGCGGCCCTCGAAACGGGCGATCTCGACGAGCTTGGCCGCCTCTTCGCCGAGTCGCACGCAGCCCTGCGCGACCTCTACCTGACGAGTTCCCCGGCAGTGGAGGCGATGGTCGATGTCGTGGCCGCGATCCCCGGAGTGATCGGGTCGCGAATGATGGCCACGGGTTCCGGTGGCTACACCGTGAACCTCGTCCTGGCCGACGCGGTGCCGGCCGTGCAGACCGCCGCGGCGAGAGAGTACGGGGCTAGAACGGGCCTGCGGGGGCGTGCCTTCCAGGTCGATCTGGTCGATGGCGCCGGTTCGATCAGCCCGCCCTGAGTCTCATCGGACCGTCGACTCGGCCGTGAAACCGGCGACAACCGCGGCCATCTTCTGGTATTGACCGACGTGGTTGTAGGCCTGGGCCGACATTCGAACCAGCAGCCCGAATTCCGTGCCGGGCTCCAGGTCGCCCGAGTCCATGAGCCACGGGCTCGGCCAGGCGAGGAGCGGCACCGCGAAGCGGCGGAGTCGCAGGGTTCGCTGAATGGTCTCGATCCGGCGCATCGCTTCATCCAGCGGCCATGGCCCGCCCGGCAGTACGACGCTCGCCATCGCCCCGATCATCTGATCCGGGGCAGTCGAGTCCGTGCCCAGCGTGTCGGCGACCAGCTTGCGTGCCGCCGTCGCGAGGCGTCGATTTCTCGTGGCCAGGACGGGCCAGCCGCCGGTCACGGTTTCGGCCATGCCGTCGATCGCGGCCGGAGTGGTCAGCCAGGCGCTCGGGTCGATGGTTCCGTAGGCGTCGAATTCGAGCCGGAACTTCGAGCGGTCGACGCGGTTGTCGCTGCTGCCGTCGGAGATGGCGAGGGGCTTGATCAGCGCCTGCCGATCGCGTCGCACATATACGAACGCCGAGCCCTTGGGCGAGCAGATCCACTTGTGCCCGTCGCCGACGTAGTAGGCGGGTTTGAAGTCGCGAAGCGCCACCGGAACCATGCCCGGGCCGTGGGCGCCATCCACCAGCACGTCCACGCCTCTCTCCGCCAGTGCCGCCACGATCCGTTCAATCGGCAGGACCAGGGCCGTGGAACTCGTCACGTGCTCGATCACCGCCAGTTTGGTGTTGGGCGTGATTGCCGCCACTATCGCGTCGAGGGCCTGGTCGGGCGTTTGGGTCGGGAATGGAATGCGGGCCAGCACGACGCGTGCCGAGGACTGAGCGGCGGCGAATCGGACCGCGTTCAGGGTTGGGTTGCAGGCGTGGTCGGTGGCGACGATCTCATCGCCGTGGCTGAAGCGCAGCGACCGAAGAACCGTGTTCAGCCCCGTCGTGGCATTCGGAACCAGGACCAGGTCGTCGGCTTCCGCCCCAATGAACGCCCCGATCTCGGAGCGAGTCCAGTCGAGCAGGTCGGCGAGGTCGCGGCCCAGAAATCGCGATGGTTCGCTCTCAAGCTTGTCGCGCCAGCCTCGTTGCACGGCCAGAATCGAATTGAGACACGCGCCGAAGGAACCGTGGTCGAGGTAGGTCACGGTGTCGTCGAGGGCCCATTCGCCGGCAGCCGACGCCGCGGTTCCAAGCTGTCCGGGGTTGGTGGTCACGTTCCTGACCGCTCCTTGCGGCGCGCGAATCCGAAGTGCGGCGCCGCACTGGAGATGTCGGCGCGGACTGCCCGCGGGACGAGCCGAGAGGCGAACGGGATTCCTATCAGCTCCCATCCGTTCGGGTGTTGATATCGACCCGGCGGCGGCGTACGTTGTTGGCGTCTCATCCGCGCCAGTGTTCTCTGGAGGCATGGTGAAGGCATCGATGGCGGCCACAAGCTTGCGACTAACTCGCACGGAGGGCGGGACTGTCCCGTTCCAGGCCGACCCTGATCGTGCCGCGCTCAACCTCGAGTGGAGACCACGCGCCGGAAACATCAGCGGTGACACCCGGGCCGGCAAAGCTTCGCGGTAGGGGCATAGCGCCTCTGCCGCATTCAGCATGTCAAGACCGGCGCCAGGCAGCGCCGGTCTTGTGCGTTCAGGGGGCAACGTAGCCTCGCCGCGGCGCTGGCGGCATCGCCGGGTGCCCGCGAACACTTCGACGGCCAATCCGCATCGGTCCGCCGATCGGCCCTGGCGTGGGTCTACCAGGCAAAGCGCCCCGAAACCCGCGCCGGTCGGGTGGCGCAGATCGTGGGAGTGGCGTCTCGTCGTGAGCGGCTCTCCACCCTCTGGACCCGCCGCGACTAGCGAGCGGATGCGTTGTTCTGGGGTGGGCTCCGGAAACGCGGAACTGAGCGAAATCCGGCAGGCTCGCGGCGCCGATGGAGTGGTCGGGGTGGCGGGACTCGAACCCACGATCTCGTGCTCCCAAAGCACGCGCCTTACCAACTAGGCCACACCCCGACTGTGTCGAGCGTGAGTATCGCAGAATACTCGGCTGCTGCTTCACGGGCCGTGCTCGGCGTCCAGGCCCATGTCATCGATGCTTCCCGAATCAGCGAGTGCACGTTCGCCGAATCACGGCCGTTGCGCCCTGGCGAGGAGTGGTCATCGACTCGGGTAAACGGGGACTGGCCGGTCTAGTCAGGAGTGTAGAGTTGCCCCTTCCTCTTCCATGTCTCCGCTCCACGGCCGCCGCTGCCCTCGTACGTTCCGCGCATTGTGTGATCGTTGGCCGGGGCCATGTGGAACGTGTTCGTCCAGCGCGACGTGGGCACAACCAACGTGAGAGAGAGCGTCTCGCCATCCCACTTCGGTTCTCGGACCTCCAGCTCCTCGCCGTCGTCTGCGTCCTTTCCTGAGACGATGAGTTTGCCTTTGGGAAACGAGATCTCGAACTCCACTGACGACCCGACGACCAGCCAGTGGCCAGCTATCTCGGAATTCTTGGCGGCCGTTTTCGCGCTAGCGGTTGGCTTGCTGCCACGGTCGTCGGGCTTCGACACTGCGGTGTTGCCCGCTGCAAGGCGACGAAGGAGCCCGTTGACGCCGAAGCCTCCGGCCTCTGTATCTACGACGCGACCCTGCCTCAGCACGACCTGGAACTCACCAAAGTCGGAATCGAAGATCCATGGCTCACTTTCCAGGACATCGTCTGGGACACTACCGATCATTTGTGGGAAGAGAGCGAAGGCCGCAGCCCCGCTGCCGACGTACCTGGGCTGCCCGATGAGCGCCGTCAGTTCCTTTTCGGTCATGCCAACCCTGATGCGGCGCACCTTGTCGGCAAATGACTCAGTCGTTTCAATTGGGCTGAGAATCCAGACGCGGATTGCAAGGAAGTCGGAAGTAACGAATCGTTTGCCGTCCGGCGTGACTGCCACGCCATGAATCGATTCGGAGTACTCCTGCCCTTTGGGCCAAACCGAACCCTGCAGGGCACACTCGAGGCGGCCGCTATCCAAGCGCCATACGCGGACCATCTTCCCGCCGCCTGAGACGACCCGCCTGCCATCCGGAGTCACCACTAAGTGATTGACGTGGTCGTCGCCGGGTACTTTCAGGGTCCGCACCAGGCTGCCGCTTGCGAGGTGCCAGACACGAACGGTCTGGTCTTCGGCCGACGAAACCAGGTGGCTGCCGTCCGGAGTCACTGCAAGAGCGAATATTGATCCCTTGTGACCCTCGAGCTTTCGGACCAGCTCGCCGCTGGCCAGGTTCCAGACGTTGATTGTCGCGCCGTCGTCCGAAATCACCTGGGTACCATCCGGAGTCACCACCAGATAGTAGGCGTCGTCGTCAGGTACTCCGAGGGCCCGCACATGACTGCCGCTCGCCAGATCCCAGACGCTCATACCTCGTGGGTAATGGGAGGGTACGTCGCTCCGCGTTCCGGTATAGGAACACACAACCCGGGTTCCATCCGGGGTCATCGCCACGGTCAACGACTGTCCGCCCTCTTTCGCTGGATCGGCGACCGCGATCGTACGCTCCGATTGGCCGCTCGCCAGGTCCCAGATCCTCACGGTTCCGTCTGCGCTGCTCGAAACGACATGAGCGCCGTCCGGTGTTACAGCTACGTAACGTGCCCAGTTGGTGTGGCCCTCCAGCCTGTGCTCGATACGTCCCGTCAGGAGATCCTGCACGAGGATCGTCGTTCGACCCGATTTCCTCCCACTAGAGCCAGAAACGATCCGCGTGCCGTCAGGAGTGATTGCCACCTCCGAGTGGTAGTAATCACGCTCCTTGACGACGCGCTCCAGTCGGGTTGTCTCGGGAACATCTTCTTCGTGGCGCTGGAAGAACTTCATCGAACTCCCTCGGGTCAGCGTGCCTGAGACCTACGAGAGAGAGCCTAGCATTGCGGCAGCGTGCCGAACTTGGCAGTGGAGTCGCGCGGACGACTTCGATCAGATCGCGAACGCAAGCCAGCCATTGTCAGTCAGCGACCAATCGCACCATAATCGGCACCTTCACCGCTCGCCCTTGACGCTCGGGAGCCGCTCATCAACTCGGCCGGTGTCGGCTCGGCCCGTGTCGGCTCGGGCTTGTCGGTCGATGAGCCGTCGGCGTCGTCGAGTGCATGTTCGATCAGATCCAGCAGTTAGTTCCGGCGCGCCTCGTCACTGATCAACGGATCGCCGGTTGGCACGACAAGGGAACCGGCCAGCCCGTGATGCACGGGCGATGGGCCACGATGCCGACAGACAGAAGTCTGCCCGCCTGGCGGCCGTTGACCGGGGCGACGATGATCTCGTCCATGGTGGCGGCCGTAATTCCCCGGACACTACGCCGACAATCCCAAGGCGAGTGCCGGAGAGAAGAACGGTGTCGCCATCTGCGTCGGGATCGGCAAGATCCTGGATCTGCCACCTATCGCCGGTGGCCGCTACAACCGTGCCGACCACTCGGAAGCTCGGCGCGTCTGGCTGAGGGCCGACCGATAGGTCGTGAAAGCGACATCGCCCCGCCAGTTCGAAGAATTGCGCGCCCCCTCGACAGCGCTCGACGCATCTTAGGAGTTGGGAGGGCGCTCCGCGGCGCCGGGCCGCCAGGACCGGTGCGTCTTGCCCGCCTCTTACATGAGCCGCGAATGCCGTTGCGTTCGCCTGGATATGGTCGTTTCGTGAAGCGAGCAATCGGCATCGTTCTGGCAGTGGTCGCGGTGGCGGCCACGTCGTGGCGGCCGGTGCCGTGGTGCGCTACGCCCGCCGGCACGAGCTACGGCTCCACGAGCCACTCGTTCGATGCTGCGCGGACGATCTGGGAGTTCCTGTCACGCCACAGTCTGGCCGTGTAGAAGGCCGCACCCTTCATTGGAGTGGCGCAGCAGTGGCCGATTTGCAACGCCAAACGCGATATCGGTTACATTCGGGACACTTCATCTCACGGCGTCACGCCGCGGCTAGAATGCCCGTCGACCCTCAGGGGTTGCACCAGTTAGCACGAAGCCCTAGCACCGCTGTGGCTTCAGGCTGATCTCAGGAAGGCTGGACAGACTCGAACAATGGATATTCCCTTAGCAAAGCCGATGGCTCCAAGCGCTCCCAAGCTGCGGGCGCTCACACTCCGCGAAGTCGTCAGATTCGCCGCCGCTCCCATCGCGGCCGTGGCAGCTTTCATCATCGCCGCCCAGAACCAGCACGCTCCCTACGACATCCAGGCCGGCGAAGTAGCCCGCTTTGTGGCCGGCGTCGTGCCGCTTGTCGCCGCCGGCATCGCCGGTCTGGCGGTCCTGCGCCCGCGCATCGGGTTGCTGGCGATGCTGCTTCTGACGCCCATCATCGATGTCGCGCAGATCTCGTGGGACTTCGGTCCGCTCCAGGTGATCGACCAGACGATCTTCGTCGCGGCCATCGGCATCGGACTCGTCATGCGCGATCGAGAACCGCGACCCAGCCACACGCTCGCCATCTTGCCGAACAGGAGCATCTCCATCCCCGGCGTGGCGCTCGTGAGCATGGTCGCGATGCTGTGTTTCGCCCTGGTGTCCACCGCCGCCTCGCCAAATCTCTTGTCGAGCACGACGGTGCTCCTCCACGGCATCCTGGAGCCGTTCTTCATCGCCGGGGCGTTGCTGCTTCTCCGGCCGACGAGGCGCGACCTGATCCGGGTGATGATCGTCCTGGTGATCTCGGTGGCGATCGGTAGTTTGCTCAACATTGCCCAGACCGTTCCCGCCATGAAGACACTCTCGGTAATGCAGACGAATCGTCTGCTGATCTCTCGCATCACCTACTTCAACATCGGCCTGTTCGGCGAGATGCTCGCCATGACGCTGCCGCTTCTACTCGTGCTGCTTCTGGCTCATCGCAATCGCTACCTGCGACTACCCACGCCGATCATTGCCGTGCTTCTTGCGGCCGTCCCGGTCGACATCGTGGCGCTGTTCCTGACATTCACCAAGACCGCCTACCTTGCCTCGTTCGGCGGCTGCCTCGTTCTGCTCCTTCTGTTCGTCCACACCTGGCGGCGGCGCGCCACCATCCTCGTTGCGGTGACCCTCCTGTCGGCCGTGGTAATCCCCTGGCCGGCCCTGGTGCTCCAGGCGGCTCCCCCGCTCAACCAGGCCTACCGGAACGTTATGGTCGCCGTCGTGGGCCAGAGTCGGTTCGACTCGTGGAATCCATCGACTCCGTCCGGCAAAGGTTCAGTGATGGAGCGCTGGTACGCGACCCAGGCCGGCATCCGTATGGCCATCGATCATCCGCTGCTGGGCATCAGCCTCAACCAGTTCGGCACCCAGTACGTTGACAACTACAAACCCGCCCAGGCCAGGCTGGACCTCGATTGGGCCCATTCCATGCTGCCTGAAGTAGCGGCCGAACTCGGCATCCCCGCACTCCTCCTCGACCTCTTGATCTACGCCGCCGCCCTGATGGCCGCGTGGCGTGTCTATCGCTCGCCGCCAGATCAGTTGACCCGGCTCCTGGCTTGCGGTCTCCTGGCGATCATGGTCGCGTGGCAGGTTGCCGGCATCGCCTTCGCCGGGGATATGTACCGCCCGTGGCGGAACATGGCCTCTGACTACGTGACGATGATGGTCCTCATGGCATCGGCCTTCGCGTTGTACCGCTGGTCGCGCCGCCATGCCGCGCAGGGCGAAACGGCGCTGGCGACGCTCTAGCGCGTTCGACGCGCGAGGATTCGGCCCCAGCCGGCGGGGACTTCGCTGCGGAGATGCCCGCCGGTCGAGGTTGCCGTGTCGCCGTTGAGAACGTCGCGCCACTCCGCCTCCTCCGCCACGGGCAACGCAACTTCAACCGCTTTGTCCGAGGCGTTGAGCAGAACCACGACCGTTTCCTCGGCCGTCTCGCGGACGAAGGCGAACTGCTCCGCGGCGACGTGGAGCTGCCGGTAAGTTCCCCGGCGCAGAGCAACCGACCCGGTCCGGATCGCGGCGAATTGCTTGATCGCGTCCGCGAGCTTCGGCTGCGAGCCGAGACTGGGCCCCGCGGCAAGGTCGATCGCCTGCCGAACCGGGCTGTCGTCTCCGGGCGCGAGCTTGCCGGTCACTCCCCACTCGGAGCCGTAGTAGATCGACGGCACGCCCGGCATCGTGAAGAGCAGAAGGTAGAGCGGGTAGAGGAGCCGGGCTTCGTCGAGCTTGCTGGCCACGCGGTCCTGGTCGTGGTTGTCGACGAAGTTGAAGAGGGGCAAGCCCGCGTATAGGCCGCGCTGCCCGAACTCGCGATTGAGCGTGTAGGCGATCTCGAAATAGTTGCGGTCGACCAGGCTCGAGTACAGGCCCTTGTAGGCCTCGTAGTTGGTGACCGAGTCGAGTGTTTCGGGGTTGGCCCAGCGCCTGTAGTCGCCGTGTACGACCTCACCGAACAGCCAGAACTCGGGGTCGATCGAACGGACGAAGGCGGCCAGGTCGCGCTGGAAGCCCAGGTCGAGGACGTCGGCGGCGTCGAGCCGGAGGCCGTCGATCTCGAACTCCCTGATCCAGCTCTCCACCGCGCCGAAGATGTGGCCGCGCACATCCGGATTCGAGAGGTTGAGCGTCACGAGATCGAAGTGGCCGTGCCACCCCTGGTAGGTGAACGGGTCGCCGTACGGGCTCCGACCGTCGAAGCGCAGGCCGGCGAACCAGTCTCGGAAGGCCGAAGCCGCGCCGTTGGCCTTTACGTCGCGGAACGCCCAGAAGTCGCGCCCAACGTGGTTGAAGACACCGTCCAGCACGACCCGGAGGCCCGTGGCGTGGGCCGCGGCGACGAACCGTCGGAGCGTTTCGTCCGTGCCAAGGCGGCGGTCCAGATGCCAGTAGTCGGCCGTGTCGTAGCCGTGGGCCGTGGACTCGAACAGCGGCCCGATGTACAGGGCGTTGCAACCGAGGCCGCGGATGTGGTCCAGCCACGGCAGCAGCGAGTCCAAGCGCTCAACCGGCGCCGCGCCTAAGTCGTTGCGCGCGGGGGCGCCGCACAATCCCAGCGGATAGATGTGGTAGAAGATCGCGTCGCGAGCCCAGCCGGCGCGTTCGGGCGCGTTGGCGCGTTCCGGCGCCGCGTCCATCGCGGGCCCCGTCACGAGTAGATACCGTGCTGGAACTGATGGACCGCACCGTAGACCAGCCTGTCGTCCAGCTCTGCGTAGCCGTTGAGCCACAGCCCAATGTAAGTGTTGATCATCCCCAGGAACGTCGCGGCGTAAGCCTTGTGGCGGCCGAGCATGTTGCCGTGGTCGGCGACCGCGGCTTCGAACAGTGCCTCCAGGGTCGCGTGCTGGCCGATGTTGCTGGCCTTTACGGCCGCGTATTCGTCACTCTGCGGCGGCGCAAACCAGAACCCGAGCTGCATCCTGTAGAACTCGGCCTCGCGCCGGGCAAAGTCGATGTAGACGCGCACGATCTTCTCCAGAGTGCCGGTTAGGTCGCCGTGATAGTCGGCCGCGGACGTCAGCGCCTCGCGCAGGCCGCAGGAGCGTTCGGCGATGAGCGCGTCGAGCAGGCCGCGCTTACTGCCGAAGTAGTGGTACAGAGTCGGCTTGGTAACACCGGCCGACTCCACGACCTCCTGGACGCCCACCGCGTCGTAGCCGCGCTGGCCCCACAGTTCAAGGGCGCTTGTCAGGATCGTCGCTCGGTTGTCCATGCGGGTAGTATACCGATCGGTATAGAGATGCGCAAGGGTCGGGCACGCGGGGCGGCGCGGGGTCGCAGGCATGGCGGGGCGGACCACGCCAGGGTCGAGCCGGCTAGAAGCCCAGGTCGGTGAGGATGCGGCTCATTCGACGGGCGGCCAGGCCTCGGTGAGAGATGCGGTTCTTCGCTTCGGGCGTCCACTCACCCAGCGTCCGACCGCCGGGCGGCTCCACGGAGGGCTCGAAGATCGGGTCGTAGCCGAAACCACCGTTGCCACGCGGCGCGACCGCTATGCGGCCTTCCAGCGTGCCGTGGGCGAAGCGCATCGGCAATCCGCCGTGTGGGCCGCGGTTCTCCGGCAGGGCCAGCGCCAGCGCGCATCGATACCGAGCCCCGCGACGTTCCGGGGCCAGGCCGTTCAGGGCGCCCAGCAGCTTGACGTTGTTCTCTTCGTCGGTCGCGTTCTCGCCCGCGTAGCGCCGTGTCCGGACCCCTGGGCCGCCACCGAGCGCGTCGACTTCGATGCCCGAATCGTCGGCCAGAGTTGGCAGCCCGGATAGTTCGCAGAAGAATCTGGCCTTCTTGGCGGCGTTGGCGTCGAACGTCTCGCCGTCTTCGATCGCTTCGTCGGGAATGACGATATCGTCCAGGTCGATCAACTCGGTACGGACGCCGAGCAGCTCTCGCAGCTCGCGCAGCTTGTGGGAGGAGCGGGTGGCGACCAGCAAGCGGGCGCGGTCCGGGCCGCCCATCGCCGCGGCCTAGCGCTTGACCGAGGCGAGCGCCTCGGCCTGGGCCGTGAATAGCTTCTCGAGCCCGATACCGGCCAGCTCCAGCATGCGGTCGATGTCGGTGCGTTCGAACGGCTTGCCCTCGGCCGTGCCCTGCAATTCCACGTAGCGGCCCGCGTCGGTGGCGACGACGTTGAAGTCCACTTCCGCCTTGGAGTCCTCGGAATAGTCCAGATCGAGGTACTTCGTCCCGTTCACGATGCCCACGCTGACGGCAGCCACGCGCCCGATCAGGCAGCGTTCCATCCCGTACGTGCGCAACGCCGCGGCCATCGCCACCCAGCCGCCCGTGATGGACGCGGTCCGGGTCCCGCCGTCGGCGTTGAGAACGTCGCAGTCCACCGTGATGGTCCGTTCCCCCAGCTTGCCCATGTCGACGATGCCGCGCAGCGATCGGCCGACCAGGCGCTGGATCTCGTGCGTTCGTCCGCCGAGCTTGCCTTTGGCCGCTTCACGGACGTTGCGCTCGCTGGTCGCCCGCGGCAGCATGCTGTACTCGGCCGTCACCCAGCCGGTGCCCTTGCCGCGGAGATGAGGCGGAATCTTGTCCTCGATGGTGGCCGCGCACAGCACCTCGGTGCCGCCGACTTTGATCAGGCACGATCCCTCGGCCCACTTCTGAACGCCGAGAGTCAGAGTCACGGGCCGCAGATCGCCCGGAAGACGGCCGTCTGACCGCGTGATCGATTGAGATTCGATGGTCATGACGTTCTCCTAAGCCGGGGTGTCTGTGTTGGCCTCTGAGCCCTGGGCTGCCGGCGTCGGACCGGTTGCCGACTCACGGTCGGCCGAATCCGTGGCTTTGGCGGCCTCGGCTCGTATCTCGGCCTTGGCAGCATCCCACAGATCGTCGAGTTCGGCGAAGCTCAGGTCGCGCAGTTGAACGCCGCGCTCGCGAGCCATCCGCTCGACACGTCTAAAGCGGTTGCGGAACTTGTCGGCGGCGGCCCGCAGAGCCCCCTCAGCTTCGACGCCGTGATGGCGGGCCAGGTTGGTCACGACGAGCAGCAGGTCGCCGACTTCCTCGCGCTTCTCTTCGTCGGTGACGGCGGCGGCGAGTTCGGCCAGCTCCTCATGGACCTTGTCCAAAACGCCGACGATCTCGGGCCAGTCGTAGCCGAGGTGCGCCGCCCGCTCCTGCATTTCCTGGGTCGCGGCAAGGGCGGGCATGGAGCGCGAAATCCCGTCAAGGGCGCTCCGAACTTCGGGTGCGGCCGCGAGCCCCGTTCTGCTCGTGCCCGCGGCTGCGGATGCGGCCTGAGCCGCCGCCTCGCGCTCGCCTCGTTTGATCTGCTCCCACTGCCGATTGACGTCCGACGCGGTCTCGACCCTGGCTTCGCCGAAGACGTGGGGGTGCCGTCGCACGATCTTGGCGCTGATCATCTCCTGGACCGTGGTCATGTCAAAGACCCCGGCCTCGGCGGCGAGCTGGGCGTGGAGAACGATCTGGAGGTACAGGTCGCCCAGCTCGCCGGCCAGATCCAGCGTGGCGCCGCCGTCCAGGGCGTCGTAAGCCTCGTACGCTTCTTCCAGCAGATTCTTCTTGAGCGAAGCGTGGGTCTGTTCCCGGTCCCAGGGGCAGCCGTCGGGACGGCGCAGCCGATCCGAAATCCAGGGCAGCGACCACGGCCCGGCCCAGGCTAGTTCCGGCGACAGCGGCGCCACGTACAGCGGGCCGGCCAGAGTGGCGTCGTCCAGGCCGCCGATGGTGGTCGTCTCGGCGGCGCCGATCCGCCCGACGACGTGATCGGCAGGGTAGAGGCGCCTCAGTACGGCCGCCGCACCGCCCTCGGTCATCGAGTGGCGGCCGGGCAGCGGCTCGAGTGTGAGCGCGGCGTCGCTACGAGCGTGCCACAAGGCCAGTGGCACGAGGATCAACGGCCGCGACGGCTCGACGGGTGTGGCCGCCAGACCCTCGGGCGCGGCGATCTGGATCCCGGCCGCCGGGTTCCAGCCCCAGCGGATCCGAGCCTCGGCTAAGAATGCGTCGAGCACAGTCCTGTGCTACTGGGCGGGCGATGCCGAGGCCAGTGCCGAGACTGCCGCGCTATCCTGCCAGACGAGCGAATCGGCGTTTAGCTCGTTGAGCCAGCTCGAGTACACGACCTTCTTCAGCTTGGCTTGCTGGGCGGCATCGGGCGCTCGGGTCTGCTCGCTGACCACCTTGTACATGTAGTAGCCGCCGCTTCCGTCATCGATGATGTTGGTGGCACGGCCGACGGGAGTGGCGTAGATGGCCGCCTGCTGCTCGCTGGTCAGCATGTAGGGCGAAACCCAGCCGAGGTCGCCGCCGTTGATGGCGTCCGCGGCTTCGGAGACGGACTTGGCTTCGGTCTCGAAATCGACGCCGGAGTTGATATCGAAGGCGGCATTGGCGATGCGCTGGGCGGGCGCCGGGCGGCGGCCCTGGAACAGGACCACCACATAGCCGTAGTTGGGCTCGAGAACCGGATCCAGAATTGTCCCGGCCGGCAGGTCACTCTGGAACACCGCGTTGGCAACGTTGGTCATGCCCAGGCCGGTGTTCGTCTGACCCGTGGTCGGGTCGGCTTCGGTCGTGGCGTTGAACCAGTCAGACGGGATCCAGGGAATGTTGCCGGCCATGCTGGCAAAGTTGGTGTCGTCGTTCGTACTGCTGTCTTTGGCCATCGTCGAGAACTTGGTCGGGTCCTCGTGCAGCTTGGCTACGGCTGCCTTCGCCCGAGCGAGGGCGTCCGTCCAGTTGGCGTCCGTGGTATCCGTATCCGTGTTGGCCGTGGACATGTTGTGGCTTGGGGAGAAGACCATCAGGCTGACCTTCACTTCGTCCCCGTCGCCGAGCTGGCCGAACCCGGAACGGACCTGAATCTCGCGAACGTCGCGTTGAACCGTCTCACCCGAGATGTACTTGGCTTCGATGACCTTCTGAATGGCCTTGTTGATCGCCTCGTTGCGGGCATAGTCCCGATACGCGTCGGAGCCGGCGGCTGAGTTCATGGACGTTTCCCAGCCGCTGTCCACCCAGGAGGGAACGATCGTGGTGACGGTCGCAAATCGATAGGCGCCGTTGACGCCCTGCATGATCGCGGTGGTGTCGCCGGTCTTGGCCAGGTTGAAGATGGCGTCGGCCAGATCGGGATCGATCGTCAGGTCCGCCTTGGGCTTGAGCCCGATGTCTCCACCGCCGCTGTTCGTGCTCATCTGCTGGCCGGCCTCGGCTTCGGTCGCGACGTCATCCCAGGACTTGCCTGCTTTGACCTCGGCCAGATACGCCTGGGCCTGGGCCAGCGCTTTGTCAGAGTCGGCCTGCGTCGGGGCGGACGCGGGCGCGGTGGCCTCGACTGGCACGCTGATGATCTTGACGTAGCGCAGTTCCGGGACGGTGCTATCCAGCTTGATCTGGTCGTCGACTTGCTGGTCGGTGACGGTGATGTTGTTCTTCGAGGCGTACTGCCGGAGTTCCGCCTCGTTGATGATCTCCGTCAGCCCGTCCGTGCTGAGGGAGGTCTCGCTGTTGGTGATCGCACTCTCTAGCGTTGCGTAGTCGTCGGTCGAGATCTTGCCCTGGTTGCGCATAGTCTGGTCTTCCGTCAGACGTCGGTCGTAGCGCGCCCTGTCGACCTTGACCCTCGTGCTGAGCGCGTCCTTACTGATCGCCTCGCCGTTGACCGACGCTATCGGAGCGCCGTGGTCCTGGTAGTAGCTGGCCGCGAACACGCCGCCCATCAGCGACAGCGCGCAGGCAATCGCCAATGAGAAGGAGATCGTGAGCCAGACTGCTCGGCGCGTATCGCTGCGGCGAGTTCGGCGGCGGGTAGGCCTCTGGGTGGTCTGAGCGCGGAAGGTCATCTGAACGTCCTGGTTGCGAACGTGGTCTCGGCGGCACACGCCGGCTAACGGAGCCGTATGCTACCGCATTCCGCCCGATGATCGGCGCCGCACGCACGTTGGGGCTTCTCCAATCGCGACCCAAACGCCACGTTCCGGCGAAATCTTGAGAGGTCGATTCAGCGCCGCCTGAACATTCGCTTCAGGGATGGACGAACCGCAACCTCGAAGCCTACCGATCGCGGCCCGCGGACCTCCGGGCTTGGAGCTGTTCCACGACTCCGCGGTAGGCCGCGAACTGGCGGGCCCAGCTCAACTCTTCGATGCGCTCGGCGGTCGAGGCGACCCGAGCCGCTGTCTCCGTGGGCTCGTCCACGAGGCGCAGGATGGCGTCTGCCATCGAGCGAGCATCGCCGGGATCGTAGAAGGCGAGCGTGTCGGGGGCGAAGTATCCGGCCACTGAGGGCAGTCTCGAGGCCACGACCGGCTTGCCCATGGCCGCGTACTCCATCACCTTGCCCGAGAGGGTCAATTCGGTGAACGGGTCCAGGCGAGTGGGGGCGATCCCGACGTCCGCGACCGCGACTGCGGCCGAGACCTGCTCGATCGGAATGCGGCCCGGCATGGTCAATAGATCGGCGATGCCGAGAGATGTCGCGAGTGCCTCTAGCGAATCCCTGGAATCGCCGCGCCCGTAGAACGCGACCGTCATCGGCAGCTTGGGCCGATCCGTGCGGACCTCGGCGATGGCACGGAGCAGCACGTCGAGTTCGTATGTGGGCGTCAGGGCGCCGGTGTAGACGATCCGGAGAGTGCCGTCGGCCATGAACTCGCGCCGCGGATGAACGCTCGGATCGAACAAGCGCAGGTCCGGACTGTTCATGACCACGGTCAGGCGCTCCGGCTTGAGGCCGTTGCGCAGCAATCGATCGGCGAACGGATCGCAGACGGTCAAGACGTGGTCGGCGAAGGCGATCGACATCTTTTCCTGGAGGCGGAGCAGGGAGTTGGTCAGCCCGTTGGCGGCGCCCGGGAAGCGTGTCTTGAAGAACTCGACCATGACTTCGTGCAGATCCAGCAGAACCGGCACGCCGGCCATCTTCAGCGGCGTTGCCGCGAAGACCAGGTAGTCCGGCATGGAGTGGACCTGGATCAGGCCGTAGTGGCGTCGGGCGTGGGCTCGCGTCGTGGCGAACATCGCTCGAACCAGAAAGGCCCCGTACTCCGCCACGTACATGAGCGGGCCGGCGCCCTGGTGGCGGCCGACCGGCAGGCGATGAACGTTGACGCCGGCGACCGTTCCGGTCGGCGCCTCGCCCTCGCAACGCAGGCCGAAGACGTCGACCTCCCAGCCCGCACCGACGAGCGCCTCTGCCTGACGCCGGACTCGCGGGTCTTCTTCGTAGTAGGCATGGACGACCATGCAGACCGGGCGCTTGTTCACGATCCGTCTCCCGCGGCGGTGGCGTGGCGCAGAACGGACGCCCGCAGCGCCGCCAC
Source organism: Chloroflexota bacterium (assembly GCA_003158875.1). Classification (GTDB taxonomy): domain Bacteria; phylum Chloroflexota; class Limnocylindria; order Limnocylindrales; family CSP1-4; genus Fen-1039. The sequence goes on along the minus strand of PMLK01000098.1, from coordinate 19,026 downwards.
GACTGTGTCCTGCTCCGCCTCGGTCAGGTTCGGATAGATAGGCAGTGACATGCTCGTCGCGGCGGCGGCGTCGGTGCGTGGCAACTCCGCCTCGAGGCCCAACTCCATCACGTACGGCTGACGATGGAGTGGAATTGGGTAGTAGACGCCGCACGTTATGCCGGCCGCGTCCATGTCCGCGACGATGGAGTCGCGATGGGCGCCGACCGCGACCGTGTACTGGTTGAATACGTGGGTTCGCCCGTCCGGCCAGCTCGGCAGCTGGATCGGCAGGTCGGCCAGGGCTTCCTCATACCGTCCGGCTATCGCCTGGCGGCGGGCCGTGTTCGATTCGAGCTTGCCAAGTTGAACCAGGCCGATGGCCGCGGCGATCTCCGTCATGCGGAAGTTGTAGCCGAGAATCTCGTGCTGATGGCGCTCGTGGATGCCGTGGTTGCGAAACAGACGAATCCAGTCCGCAAGGCGCGTGTCGTTGGTCGTGACCATTCCACCTTCGCCGGCGGTCATGTTGGCCGTGCCGTAGAAGCTGAACGCGCCATAGCCAAAGCTTCCCGCCCGCCGGCCGCGATAGCCGGCTCCGTGCGCCTGACCCGCGTCCTCGACGACCGTGAGGCCGTGGCGATCGGCCAGGGCCTGGATGGCGTCCATGTCGGCGACCAGCCCGAAGAGACTGACCGGGCAGATGGCCCGCGTCCGTGAAGTAATGGCGGTTTGGATCCGGGCTGCGCTCATGAGGAACGTGTCCGGTTCGATATCGATGAATACGGGCGTGGCGCCGGTGAACAGGATCGAGCTGACCGTGGCGTTGAACGTGTGGGCGACGGTAATCACTTCGTCGCCGGGCCCCAGGCCGAGGCCGGCGAAAACCGACATCAACGCGATCGTGCCGCTCGAAACGGCTACGGCATGCTCGACCCCGCAGTACTCAGCCCAGCGAGCCTCGAACTCAGCCACCTTGTGATTCTGAGCCAGCATGCCAGTGCGCATGACCGCGGCCACGGCCTCGGCCTCCTCCGGGCCCAGGTCCGGGCGAGATAGCGGAATCACCCCTCACCTCCGGCGACAGACGAGCGTCGCATCAAAGGATTGATTGCCGCGGCGAGTCGATCACGAGGAACTCCTGTAATTGGCTCGAGGTTTGACTGAGGGATCCTCGGACGCCGCTCGCCGGCCTCGAAGTATAGCCGGACCACTATTTCGACGGGGCTTTCCGAGCCTCACTCTGGGCCGGCCGATGGCCTCGAATGCCGGTCCGATCAGTCGCGCTTGCGGCGGGCCAGCAGGCCGACGACGACGCCCAGCGCGGCTCCGGCGGCGAGCGCACCGCGCCAGTCGAGCAGCGGCCGAACACTGCCCTCGACTTTGCGGGCGACGACGATCAGCGCTCCACTTTGACCTTCGAAGGTGACTTTGGCGGCCGCGACCGTGCCGGCTCCGCCCTGCCGGAAGCGGATGTCCCGCCCCAGTGCGAATCGGACGAATCCTTGCTTAACCGACACCTCCCGGCCGATGGCCAGGCCGATGGGGCCAAGCTCGGTGGAAACGCGTTCGCCACGAGCGATGCCGATGACGCCGATACGAACGGCTATGTCGTCGGCGCTGGCCATGCCGATGCCGCCGGCGGTAATCGTGATGTCTTCGGCGGAGGCGGCGCCTATGCCGCCCTGGTGTATCGAGATCGACTCGGCTTCGACTTCCCCGGCGCCACCCTGGTTGATGTTGACGACGCCGGCGCTGACCACGTCGTCGCTGACTGGGCCGGCCTCCAGCCTCGCTGGTCTGGCCGTGGCGGAAATTGCGCTGGCAGTGGCCGCGGGAGCGGGCGTGGTGGGAGTGGCAGGCTTCGCGCGTGTGGGGCGGGAGGTCGCCTTTGCCGGACCGGCGGCCCTGGGCGCCCGAGACGCGGGCGTAGCCGCAGCCGCCGATGTCTTATCGGCAGTGGTCTTGCGTCCGCCTCCCGGTCGAGGGTTCGTTCCCGACGGTTTTGCCTCGGTGTCCGCGCTGTTGCCCGATTCCTCGTCCATGCCGGCCATCTCCGTTGCTCCTACCGCCTCAACCCGCCAGGGCGGCGTGTATCACGGCCAGCCTACTACGCGTCCCTCGGTATTAGAGCGAAGTACGTCGCCAGGGCCTCCTGCCACGACCGCAGCGGACCGCCGGGAAGGGGAGTGGCAGCGAGCACGCCCCACAGCGGCGGCGTTGACGGCCGGGTCCACGTATTCATCGGCACGTCGTCCGTGGGCACGTCTATGGCGGCGAGCCGCAGCACTTCTCGGGCCCAGGCCGCCCTCGAAGCCACTCCGCCGTTGACGACGTGATGAATTCCGCCGAATCCTCGCCCGCCGGCCCGGCCCCATTCCCTCACCAGTCTCACGATCGCGGCCGCCAGATCCGTCGCATAAGTGGGGCAGCCGATCTCGTCGGCCACGAGCTTCATGCCCGTACCCGATCGACGGGCCTCGTCGGCGGCGGCCAGGATCTTGCGCGGGAAATCCGTGCCTGGCAGACCGAACAGCCAGGCGGTCCTCACGATCGCCAAAGCGGGCACGGTCGAATCCCGCCCACCGCCGGTGCCCATCGCCGCCGCGGCAAAGTCGGCATCGGCGGCCCCGAACGCGGCTCGAGCGGACGCTTCTCCGGCAAGCTTGGATTCGCCGTACGGGTTGTTTGGATGGGTGGCGTCGGTGGGCAGATAGGGCAGCTTGTCGGTGCGTCGCCCGTCGAAGACTTCGTTCGTGGAAACCACGACCAGGGCCGCTCCGGAACTCGCGCAGGCCTGGGCAAGCTCCCCGGTCGCGGCGCCGTTGCGGCGCATGGCCAGCAGCGGTTGTTCGGCACAGCCGTTCACGTCGGTCCAGGCTGCCGCGTGAATGACGACGTCGGGCCTCGACCGAGAGACCAGGCGCTGGGCGGAGGCTGGGTCATCGAGGTCGTGCTCCGGCAGGTCCCAGGCCAATACCTGGCGCACGAAGTCGGTCTCTCCCAGCTGGCTTACGAGTGCAGTCCCGAGCCGCCCTCCGGCACCCGTCACTGCGACCCTCACCGGCCGGCCTCTTTGGACGAGGCGAGTCGAGCCGCGTACTGGCGCTCGTAGTAGGCATTCCAGTCGCCCGACTTGATGGCCCGCCACCAGTCTTCGTGGGCGAGATACCAGTCGACCGTGGCGGCCAGACCGTCTTCGAACTTCATGCCGTTGGTCCAGCCGAGAGCCGCGAGCTTGGAGCCGTCCATAGCGTAGCGCCTGTCGTGGCCGGCCCGATCCTCGACCTGCCGGACCAGCGACCAGGGCTTGTCGAGGAGCGCGAGAAGGTCCGTTACCACCGCCCGGTTGGTGCGCTCGTTTTCCGCCGGAACGTTGTAGACCTCGCCCGACCGGCCGTTTTGCAGAACGTGCCCGATCGCCCCGGCGTGATCCGCCACGTATAGCCAGTCGCGGCGCTGCAGACCGTCGCCGTAAAGCGGCAGGGGCTGGTCGTCGATGGCGTTGGTGATGAATAGCGGGATCAGTTTCTCGGGGTGGTGGTATGGGCCGTAAGTGTTCGAGCCGCGAGTCACCAGGGCGTCCATTCCGTAAGTAACGAAGTAGGAATTGACCAGCAGCTCGCCGCCGGCCTTGGCAGCGGAATACGGCGAGCGCGGCTCCAGGCGGTCACCCTCGCGGCTGGCGCCCGTTTCCACCGAGCCATAGACCTCGTCCGTTGAGACCTGCAGAAACCGTGGAGCGGCGGCGCGATCTCCCTTGCGGGCTCGTTCCTGCTCCAGCCGGCACGCTTCCAACAGAACGTGGACGCCCATGACGTCGGTTCTCAGGAACGCCTCGGGATCCAGGATCGAACGGTCGACATGCGACTCGGCGGCGAAATTGACGACCGCGTCCACGCCGGCGACGAGCGGCGCAACGGCTTTCGCGTCGGCGATGTCCCCGACGACGAATGTCAGGTGCGCCGCTTGCTCGGGATCGGCCACGACCGGGGCCAGATTGGCCCGATTGCCCGCGTAGGTCATCTTGTCCAGAACGACGATCGTGGTGCCGTCGCGCCGGGCGAGAGTGTCGCGGACGAAGCACGAGCCGATGAACCCGGCGCCGCCGGTCACGAGCAGGCGGCGAAATCTCGGGCTTGCAGGCGCGGTCACCTGTCGGGCCGAATCGGCGGAGCGCTGAGCCGTCCGGCCCGCGATTCCTGTTCGGCCAGTTCGGCGGCCCGAATCAGCGACGTCACCGTTCCGGCGTCCGTCCATAGGCCTTCGAATCGCGGGGCGAACAGATGCCCCGGGAGATAGTGGTTCAGCAGGTCGGTGATTTCGAGTTCGCCCCGACTCGACGGCTCCAGCCGGTCCACGAAGTCGAACGCATCGGGCCGGAGGAAGTAGACGCCGATCGGAATCAGGTTGCTCTTGGGTTTGGCCGGCTTCTCTTCGAAGGCGACGACATTGCCCTGGGCGTCCAGTTCGGCGACACCGAAGCGTTCCGGATCGGCAACTTCATACAGCAGCGTCCCGGCGCCGCACGGTCCGTCCGCGAACTGCTGCGCCGTTTCCGCGAGAGGCTCGCCGAGCAACACGTTGTCGCCGAGTACGCAGCAGAAGGAGTCGTCGCCGACGAAGTCCCTCGCCAGGCCGATGGCATGGGCGATGCCGAGTGCGCCGCGCTGATATCGGTACGTCAGGTCGAGCCCAAAGTGTTCGCCGTCAGCGAGCAGCTCCACGACTTCGCCGACGCTCTTGCCGCCGACGATGACCATGACCTCCCGGATGCCCATCCCGGCGAGCGTCGCGATCGGGTAGTAGATCATCGGCCGGTCGTAGATCGGCAGCAGGTGTTTGTTGGTGACGATTGTGAGCGGGAAGAGGCGAGTGGCCGTGCCTCCCGCCAAGACGAGTCCTTTCACACCCACTCCGTTGGTATAGAGGCCCGGAGAGTAGCAGGTTTGAAGCCGCCGCCTCCCCCGCTCATCCTTACTTGCGCTTTGGCGTCGCGTTCGGCTGGACCGTGGTCACGGGCAGCGGCGCGAGCGTCGCCTGGGGCACGCAGGTTGGAGCCGGAGCGGGAGTCGTGCCTGCGCTGGAAGCGTGCGGAGTGGCCTTGGACTTGGGTGTGGGGGAGGACGGCGGGGTGCTTGGTTCGGTTCCGCATGTGACTATCGGCGCCCCGAAGCCGCCCGTGTAGTCCAGGATCACGAGCAAGAACGTGGCGTTCTCGAGCTGGGCCGTCGGACTGATGGTGGCGCTCTGGACGACCTCGTTGCGCGGCGCGCTCACGTCGGCAATCGTGCCTATCAGCAGACCGGGCGGGTAGGGCGAGGTGTCGTTGGTGCCCGCCAGAGCTTCGCCGGCCGTCACCACCGGATCGCCCACAGTCAGCGTCTGGGCGACGTCCACGTACTTCATCTGCAAATCGCCGGTGACTGTTCCCGTCACAGTGCCTGTGGCCCCGGTCTTGGATTCCTTGGCGATAACGACGGCCGAAGGGTCGCTGATCAGGAGGACCTTCGAGACGGTGGCGTCGACCGTGCTGAGCCGTCCGACGAGAGCGCCGCCGGCGTCGATAACGACCTGACCCACGGCGAGGCCGTCGTTCTTGCCTTTGTTGATGACGATCGTGCGCTCCGTGACCGACGAAGTAGATCTGACGATCACTCGGACTGGAGTGGTGAGATAGGGCACTCCGGCGGCCGCAGACGTCACCTTCGTCCAGTCGTCGTTCAACTTGGAGATGGCGCCCATGCGGTCCAGTTCTTCCTGGAGCGTCAGGTTCTCATCCGAAAGCCGCTGGTTCTCGGTCCGAAGATGATCGATCTGCGTTAGCGCGGTGAAGTAGGAGTTAACTGTGTCGTTCGCTCCCGCCAGGAAGCCCTCGACCGGACTCGCGACCGTATTCACCGCGGACGTGAGTTCGTGAGCGGTGTGCGTCCCGGAAACGCCCATCAGTCCAACGCTGACGATCAGCAGGACCCCAAAGGTGGTCCATGCCCTTCGGAGCGTACGGCGAGTGGCTGAGACTGCGTTCATTCGGCCATCCTGGCCCGGCTATGTGTCAGCGGGCCGGGCGGGCGTAAGTGTCCGCCACAAGAACTTCTTCCATCAAGTCGAGCTCTTCGAGCACGACGCCCGTTCCACGGACGACGCAGGTCAGTGGATCGTTGGCGATGTGGACCGGCATCTGAGTTGCCTCGGCGATGCGGCGGTCCAGACCGGACAGCAGCGCGCCGCCGCCTGCGAGAACGATGCCCTGATCCATGATGTCCGCCACGAGCTCCGGCGGCGTCTCCTCGATCGTGTCCTTGATCGTGTCGACGATCAGGTTCAGCGACGGCTCGATCGCCTCGCGCATCTGCTCGCCACCGACCTCGACGGCGCGAGGCAGGCCGGTCAGTAGATCACGGCCCCGGAGCGTGACGCGCTGAGAGTCCCATTCGCCCGAGGATGCGGATCCGATGGCGATCTTGATGTCTTCGGCTGTGCGCTCGCCAAGGAAGAGGTTGTACTCGCGGCGGGCATAGGCCACGATGTCGGCGTCCATCTCATCGCCACCGACGCGAATGCTGCGCGCCACGACGATGCCGCCGAGGCTGATGACGGCCACCTCAGTGGTGCCGCCACCGATGTCGATGATCATGCTGCCGGTGGGCTCGTTGATCGGCAATCCGGCCCCGATCGCGGCGGCCATCGGCTCCTCGATCAGGCCCGCCCAGCGGGCGCCGGCGTTCATGGCTGCGTCTCGGACGGCGCGCTTCTCGACTTCGGTCACGCCCGACGGAATGCCGAGGAGCATCCGGGGTCGCGGCACCATGCCGATGCGGTCGTGAACCTTGCGTACGAAGTAGGCGATCATCTGCTGGGTGACGTCGAAGTCGCTGATGACTCCGTCGCGCAGAGGTCTAACGGCGATGATGCTGGCGGGCGTTCGGCCGACCATTCTCTTGGCCTCGGCGCCGACGGCCAGGACTTTTCTGGTCTTGGCCTCCAGGGCGACGACGCTCGGTTCGCTGATGACGATGCCGCGGTCGCGGACCCAAACGAGGGTATTGGCGGTGCCTAGGTCGATCCCGACGTCTCGCGAGAACAGGCCGAGCAGGGAGTGCAGTCCGAACATGATTCGAGGCTGATCCTTCTTGTCGTGGCGTTGGCTCCCCCGAGGATGGGTACGGGATCGCCAGCCTGAGGACTCAGATGATCGAGGGGTTCAGAGGCCCTCGGATTGTGACGGTAGGCCCCAATCCACTTCGCGGAAGGACGGGACTACCCGCCTCGATCCTGGAAAGCCTAAGCAGTATAGCGTCCGTCCCGATCCGAGCTGTTTCGCGGCCCGGCGTACTGGCACGAACTGGCGCAGTGTACAACCGCCCGGCGGTTCGGCGAGTTTGGCCGGTGCGATGAAGGCGTCGCGCCTCGCCCGCCGGTCAGGAGTGGCGATCGAAGGCGACGCCCCGGTCGCGCAGAGACACGAACCCGTCGCCGGCCACGATCAGATGGTCCAGCAGCTGGATGTCCAGAAGCCGTCCGGCGGCCAGGGCCTCGGCAGTCAGAGCGAGGTCGTCCGGACTCGGGGTGGGGTCGCCGGAAGGGTGGTTGTGGACCAGGATCACGCCGCTCGCGTTCAGCCGCACCGCGTCTCTATACAACTCCCCCACGCGGACGAGGCTCGACGAGACGTTTCCCTGGTATACGGTCACCTGCTTCAGGACGGCGTTGCGGGTGTTCAGCAAGACGACCCGCAGTTCCTCCCGCTCCAGGTAACCCATCTGCGGAACCAAGCGCTCACCGACGTCGCGGGGGCTGCGCACGGTCCAGCGGTTCTGCGGCCAATCCGTGATCATTCGCCGCCCCAGTTCGAAGGCGGCGCTGAGCTGCGCGGCCCGTACCGGACCTACGCCCGGAACTGCCTCCAATTCCGCGTCGGCGGCGCGAGCCAGCCCCACCAGGCCTTCGTGGCGGCGTAGCACGTCGGCGGCGGCCTCGACGGCGGTGTGACCGCGGACACCCGTTCCCCACAAGACGCCGATTAGCTCCGCAGCGCTCAAGGCCGCGGCGCCGTGCAGCGCCAGTCTCTCCCGAGGCCTCTCGAAGGCGGGTGCGATACCGTCCCCAAGCCGTTCGGCGGCTGCCGCTGGACCGTCCCGCCGGACCACGATTCCCAACCTCCCGAAACGCCGATGGTGGAGAGTCGCTCCCGGAGCCGAACGACGAAAGCCCGCCGATTCCTCTCGCCATCCGGCGTCCGGGAACGACGGGAGACTAGCGAATGCCGCTTATGCGCCACCTAACCGCCGCTTATGCGCGGCCCAAAGCGTGGCCCGAAGCGTGGCCGTTGGCGGCCTCGATCAGGCTACAGATACGAGATCAGCGTGATCAGGCCGTTGTATCCGGCGTGCAGGGTCCCGGAAGCCAGGATCGAACGGCGGCGCACATACAGCCACGTCAGCGCCAGTGCCACCGGCACGCGGGCCCCGAAGTTGAAGATGGCCACTCGCCACGAGATGGCGGCGTCCGTGCTGGCCGTGTTCATCACGTGGACGAAGGCGAAGAAGAGCGCCGAGCGGAGAATCGCGGAGTTGTGACTCATCGACCGTGCCCAGGCGTTGGTGATGAAGCCCCGGAAGAAGACCTCCTCTCCGATCGGGACTATCACCGCTACCGTGATGAGGGTTGTCAAGATCGACAGCCCGTCCCGGGCGACCGTTTGATCGGGCGTTACGTCGGTGACCTTCAGGCCGAGGGCGAAGAGCAGCCCCGACGATATCAGGTTGGACACGATCATCACCGGCAGAACCATGGCCAGCGCGACGAGTACGTCGGCGGCTCGACGATTTGAGATGCGCGCCCTGACGGCCCCAATGTCGAATCCCCACGATCTCGTCCAGCCCGGCGACGGCTCCGCGTCGCCCCAGTCGTCCGGGCTGGGGGCGAGGTTTCGGGGCTGGGCGATGTCGTGCCACGTCAGTGCTCCGCAGCGGACCGCCAGGAAGTGGACCAGCCCGAAGTAGGAGGCCACGTACGCCAGGAGCATGGCAAGCGTCGCCGGAGGAGACTGGACATCGACATTGGCCAGCTTGAGGATCACCTCGATCGGTAGACTGCCGGCCGTTGCGGTCGCCAGGAACGCGCCGGCGGTCAGGAACGGAGAAGGACCGTTGTAGTCTCGCCATCCGTCCACGCGCCTCTGGCGTGACTGAGCCACTGCCCAGCTTATGAGCCCCGCGGCGGCCACCACGCTGACCACCTCGATCTGAATCCAAACCGGCAGCGGCGCCGGGGCGAACTGTATTCCGGCCGTGGCGCCGATCATGATCAGCAGTAAGGCGACGATCCCCGGCAGTCCGATGGCGATGCCGATGGCATAGAGCCGCGGCGATATGCGACCTCGCAGCGAGAAAATCGGCCGGCGAGAGATGGGCGGGTGAAAACTGCCGGGCGGCTCGAGTACCGGCGGGAGTTCGGGCGGCTGCGAGTAGCCCCAGGCCACCTGCCCGACGGGCCACGGTAGGGCGGCGGGCTGCCACGGGTACGCGGATTGCGGCGGCCAGCCGGAGTAGTTGGGCCATGCGGGTTGCAGCGGCCAGCCCGAGTAGTTGGGCCACGCCGGCTGAGAGGACCTGGCGGGATATGCGGGCCACGCGGATTGCGGCGGCGGGCCGCTTGGGATCGGGGCGTAGCCGGGTTGCTGCCATCCCGACTGAGCGGGCCACGATGGCGGTTGTGACTGAGGTTGAGGTTGCGAGCCCGGGTAGCTCGGCGATCTCAGCCCCGTGGGCCCGGATTGCTGTGGCTGCGAACCCGGTCGCGTGGACCCGTCTGGCGCGGGCGCGGGCGCGGGCGGCCGCCCCACCGGTCCGTCAAGCGTGGAGGTCGGCTGCGTCGCCGGAGTGGCCGAAGCCACATCCGTTGGCCGACTCTCGCCGTTTGCTGGCGTTAGGTTCTGATCGCCGTCCGAACCCGCGCTCGAGCCTTGCGCGTTGTGCCGGTCTTCGAGCATGAGGCGGGCTGGGCCCTCCGAAATCCGCTGGTCTCAGCCCCCGACGGCTGGCTTGCGGTTGCTGATCGTATCGCCCGAAGGAGCGGTCGTGTGCGTAACTTCGCCCACATGCCTGAACGGAGCGCCGACTGCAACCTCAGGCACCGTCCTTTCGGTTGTCGCTGGACGTTCGAAGTCCTTGCCGCACCAGGCGCACAGTGTCCAATCCAGGCCCACGAGCCGCTCGCAGTTGGGGCAGACACGATTGAGCCGGGTCCGGCACCACGGACACATGAGCCATTCCGCGTCGACACGCTTGTCGCAGTTGCGGCACGTCTTCACGGCCTCGACTTCGGCAAGCAGCGCCTCTTCCGCCAGGTTCCGCTCGTAGACCTCACCGAGTCTCTCGGGCGGTCGGATGACGCGGTAGATGATCACGCCGAGCACGAACAGGAACGGCGAAGGGACGAGGATCAGGGCGGCCGCGACGTAAGGCAGAACTCGATTCTCGGTCCGATCGTGCATGTCCCTGAATGCCCAGTAGGCGGCCGCCAGCCAGGCGATGAAGAGATAGCCCACCGTGCTGGAAATGACAAAGTGGACTACCGAGCTGGATATGAACGCGTCGATGGCGCTTTGGAGCTGGCCGGCGATGTCAGGCATGGGCTCTGGATTTCTCTGTAACAGGCGGATCCGAGACGATCGGGGCGGACCGGTAGCTGCTTGCGAGTTTATCAGGCCGGCCCCGGCCCTCTACAGGGTGTCGCGGGCCTATGACGAAGGCACGGTCCCTCGGGTGACGACCGAACGAGAAGGGCCGCCGGCGCTGTTAGTGGGCGTCGGACTCGGTCTTGGGCGGGAACAAGAGGTTCACGATAGCTCCCCCGATGAGCAGTCCCGCGGCCACGAACATGACCGCCACGCCCATTCCGAATCCCCAGGGATAGGTCGCCGCCATGACGACGACGCCCAGGTAGAGTCCGCCCAGGATCATGGGCAGAATCAAGTCCGTGACCTGGCCGACGACGACGGCAAGGTTCGGGATTCGTTCCTTGGCGCGATCGCTGCCGTATGCCGCGCCCAGCATCAAAGCGCTGAGCAGAAACAACGGGATCGCTGCCGACATCGACCAGCCCCACTCGTTAGCTCGCGAGCGCAATGCGTCGATAGCGATGCCAGCCCCGTCCGTGGCGTTTCCCCAGGGCAGAAACAGGCTGGCGATGCCCACCACGGCGCCAGCGGCGACGAGGCCGAAGGCCACGAGCTCCTGGATCGATTCTTTGTGCTCGGCTTTTGCGCCCGCTTCCGGTCCGATAGCCGACTCGGTCGGCTCGGGTAGCGGCGCCGGCTGTGCGGGTGCCGGCTGCGCAGGCGCGGCAGAGAACGGCGAGGGGGAGAACGGCGAGTAGGACGGCGGCGTCGGGATCACCTGGTAGCCGGACGGGACCGCAGCCGGCTCGGGCTCGATGGCCGAGTCGAGTGGCGGGGCCGGATCGGGATCAGCCGGGAACGCCTCGTCGGGTGCGGCCGCCGGAGTAGCCGCTGGCAGCGGTTCGGCGGTCGGTGCCGCGCCGGAAATCGGCCCCGCCGCCTCCGCGAAGAGCGTCGCGCTCGCTCGAGGACCGGCCGCGCGCGTCGCCGAGCCGCCGGACGGCTGGAGGCCGCCGGGCGTTGCGTGGGCGATCGGTCGCACAGCCGAGCTTTCGGGCTGGGTGGGCATGGCGAAACCCAGCGCCGCGGCCAGCCTGTCAGCCGCGACGGACTGTGCCTCCGCACTTGACGACGCCTTGCCGCGAGGTCGGGCCGTCGTCGAGCCGCCGTCCGCAGCGGAGTCGTCCTGGAAGTGCCGGTCATCGGTTGACGCCAGGGACGGATCGGCGGCCAGCGGCGCACCGCACCGACCGCAGAACGCCTGGTCGGACGGGACCGCCGTCGAGCATCTCGGGCAGAGCGAGGTTTCAACCACGCGGAATCCTCCGCTGACATGGCCGATGGATCCGGCCGCACTCCTGGAGGGTTCCTTCGATGGGGTCTGGGGTCAATCCCCCGATCTCACCGAAACGCGGTCCGATAGTCCCAACCGGGTCAGTTGGGCGAGTGGCCGGCCGCGGCATCTGCCGTCTCCTCCGTGAACGCGGCGCTCCGCCATGCAGACGCCACGCCGGACACCGCCAGCGCCGCGACCCAGGCAAATCCGAGAACGAGGGCAGCGCCCACGAGGACGGCGAATTCAGTCAAGCCGGTTAGCAGGTTCGTGGGGCCGGCGGTACGAACCGCGATTCGGACCCAGTCGAACGCGGTGGAAGTGGCGGCGATCGCGAACAGCGCCGCCACGGCAAACGTCGCGAGAGTGCCAACGATAGTGGCGGCCGAACTGACGGGCCGGCGCAGCAGCTGCAGCGCAGCTTCGGCGATGGACCGGTAGACGCCGCGATCGAGCAGAACGGCACGCCTGATCGCTATGGCGCCCAGGGTTTCGGTGACCAGCCACGCCACGCCGATGACCAGGAATCCGTCGGCCGCACCTTGGAAGACTCGCCAGACGAACGGACTGGACAGGTCGCCCGGTGCGGTCAGCTCGTTGTACGTCGACGTGTAGACGCGGGACGAGGCCCACAGGATCGCGGCGATCAGTGGCAGCGCGAGGAACGCTCGGATCGCCGCGAGGTCCAAGATCATCCTGCGGTCGGGCAGCGGCCGTCGCTGCCGTGGGGAGTGGCCGTTTGGGTCCAACTCCGCTTCGATGAGCCAGACGTCGACGATGGAGCCCACCACGAACGCGGCCACCAGCCACACAGCCGCAGCCAGAGCCGCGGCCATTGCCATCTCCACGAGCCACACGGAGGCGCGGCCGTCGATGCCGAATGCGTCGACGCCCGTAAACGCCGCGAGGCCGATCACCGTCGGCAGAACGAGGCTTGGAACGAGCAGGATCAAGATCCCGCCGCGGATCAGGAAGCCCGACAGCGCCACCATGACGGTGTCGCGATCGGCGATCCCAAAGCGCACGGCTCGCCCAGCTCGGTCAAGCCAGCCCTGCCGCACGGGGGCACCCAACTCGGCGGCCGGATGCCCCGCTTGCGCGACCATCTCGCTACCTCAATTCCCGGAAGGAGGGACCGTGCCGACGGCGTTCTGGATCTCCGTCAGGAGCTGTTCAACGAGTTTCATCTCACTCCCGTAAGTCGCCCAGTCGCCGCGTTGAGCGGCGGCTTGCGCGGCGTTGAAGTGTGCGCTCGCCTCGGCCGTGAGTTCCTGAACGCTGCCGCTTGTCGAGATACTCGTTCCGGCGGTGGGAGCCACACCGGACGGGCCGACTGTCGGCGAGCTGAGTGACGTGGTGGGGCTGGCTGTAGGCGTACCGGGCGACCCCGAGCTTCCGGGCGCTATGGCTCCCTGCCCGGCGTAGATCTGGTTCAAGGCGTCTTGCAACGTGTCGCCCCAGACGACCTGGCTCGGCGTGCCTACCACCACCTTTACGAAGGCCGGTATCTGGTTGCTCGTGGAGACTAGGTAGACAGGCTCCACGTAAAGGAGCGAATTCTGGATCGGGAGCACGAGCATGTTGCCGAGGATCACCTGACTTCCGCCCTGTGCCCAGAGGGTTATCTGTTGGCTGATGTCCGTGTTGGAAGCGATTTTGGCTTCCATCTGCTCCGGACCGAATACGTTCGCTCCGGAGGGGAAGTCGACAACACTGACCTGGCCGTATGAGCCGGGGTCGTTGTGCGCGGCCACCCAGGCGATCATGTTCTTTCGACCGGACGGGGCCATCGGCTGCATCAGCAGGAATTCGGGGTTGGCGCTGCCCGGGATCCGCATCTGCACGTAGTAAGCCTCAAGGGGCAGTTGCGTGGGCGGGTTCGACCCGGCGGTGGCATCGCTGGAGGAGTTCTGAGGAACGCTCCAGACGTCGCCGTTCTTGAAGAAAACCACCGGATCGGTGACGTGGTACTTCTCGAACATGCTGGTCTGAGCGTTGAACATGTCTTCCGGATAGCGGAGATGGCCGGGGTTCACGGTTGGGTTGGATGGGTCGCCGCGAATGTCCATCGGCATGTCACTGAGCGGCTTGAACAGGTCGGGGAAGACGCCCTCCCAGGCCTGAATAATCGGATCCGTGGGATCGGTGACGTAGAACGTCATCGTGCCGTCGTAGGCATCCATGACGATCTTGACGCTATTGCGGACGTAATTGAACGGATTGCCGGCTAAGCCGCTGACGCTCGAGTCCGTGCCGGGATCGAACGTGTTGGCGTCCGGGAAGGCGGCGCTGGTCGTGAATGCGTCCTGGACGTAGTCGAGCTTGCCGTCCGAAGTCACGACGAGGTAGGGGTCCTTGTCCAGGCGCAAGAACGGAGCGATGAGATTGACGCGGTCCTGGATGGAACGGTGGAACAGCAGCTGGCTGGAGCCGGTCACCTGATCGCTGATGAGCAGGTTCAGGTCGCCAAAGCGGGCCGCGAAGAGCAGTTTCGATAGCGGCGTATCGATCTTGATGCCGGTTGTGCCGGTCCAACTCGTGTAGGCATCGCCGCCCACGCCCGTCGACGACGGATAGTCGAACTCCTGACTGGCCGCGTCGACGATGACGTAGTCGTTCTGGTCCGTGCCGAAATAGATGCGTGGCTGGGTGATCGTCGGAGCTCCGTTGCTGGAGGTCGGCGGCAGGTCCGAGATCATCAGGTTAGGCTGGCCGCCCTGGCCGACTTCGTTGACCGGGACCATGGCTAGTCCGACGCCGTGGGTGTAGCTGATGTGCAGGTTCACCCAGCTGACGTCGCTGCTGTTCTGCTTGGCGTACTTGGACGGATCGAATTCTCGACCGGCAAGCATCACCTGGCGGACGCAGGGCGGAGCCGCGGGCGCGCAGGCGGAGGCTGTGTTGAAGACGTAGCGGTCGGTGTCCACGTCGCTGAAGTTGTAGTAGGTGCGGATCACCTGGAGCTGGTCGAGGGTCTGCTCGAGCGGCTGGTAATCCCACAGTCGAACGTTCTGGATCGTGGACGCCTCAGACTGCACCGCCTGCTGCGTGACGGTCTGGTCGAGCGTTGAGGCGGTACCCGTCCAGCCTGTCAGATTGAAGGCGAGCCTGGTCATGGCGATGTTGTCGCTGATGTAGCTCGATTCCTTGACCTGCTGGTTGGGGTCGACGGTGAGCCGCTGGACAAGCTGCGGATAGCCGCCCTCCAGGACCACGAAGGCGCCGGCCCAGAAGACGAGTGTCAGGACCAGCGGTGTCCGCCAGCGAGTAATGGCAAAGCCCGCGACGAAGCAGCCTACGAACGCGGTCAGGACGGTCATGACGTTCATGACGACCATCCGCGCGGTGTCGTCCGTGTAGCTGATGCCCTGGAAAATGCCACTCGTGTTGCTGTAAACGAGCTCGTAGCGGTCGAGCTGATAACCAACGGCGGCCGACCACAGGTAGAGCGCGGCCAGCACTCCCAGGTGCGTCCTGGCGGCCGTCGGCATAGGTGCGCCGGTCACGACGGCGACCAGGTATCTAACGCCCGTCAGGGCGAGCGTCACCAGCAGCAGTGTGTTCGCGTATTGCTGGAGCAGCCGGTAGAACGGCAGCTCGAACATGAAGAAACTGATGTCCTTGCCGAAAGTCGGGTCCGTCTGGCCGAACGGGACGCGATGGAGGAAGAGCTGGATGGTGTCCCAGCCCCCCAGCGCTGCCCCGCCCAGGCCCAGGGCGATCAAGGCGCCGACGCCGATGAGCACCCAGAAGACCGGCCGGCTGACGTCGGCGATTTCAGTTGTGTCGCGCTTGACCACTCGCGCGGCGGGCCGTCCGAACAGCCCTCCACCTACGTCGTCGCCATTGAGGTAGCGGTCGACGCTGAAGCGGTCGAGGAAGTCGTCCAGCGAGAACTGCCGCCTGGGGACGTTGGGGATGAATCTGCCCGCGAGATAGAGGTTGATCCACACGAACAGGAACGCCGCCGCGAATCCGACGACGAAGTACAAGACCTCGGTGCCCAGCCGAGTCCAGAAGACGTTTCCGAAGCCGACACTCTGGAACCAGATAGCGTCGGTCGAAAGGTTGACCGTCAGGGCGAAGATGCTCGAAAGGACGAGCAGGACGAGAAAGACGATGCCCAGGACGATCCAGCCACGTCCGATCTTGATTTCCGGAATGTCTCCCGACGATTTCCCTCGTCGCCGAGAGCCTCCGCCGACGCCGCCTCGGAACCCACCGCCGAAGCTCGGGCGCTCCGGCTCCTGGTCGTCGCGCTCGTTGTCGTCAGAATCTGGTCCGACAGACCTCATCGTCTCATCCTTCCCTGATCCGCTGTCCGGTTCCTGGTCGCCGGCCGCCGACGACTCGCCGCTGGTCTGGTCCACGCCCGCATCCCGCTGGGCCTGGCGACGGCGCAGTTCCTCCATGAATTCATCGAAGACATCTTTCACGCCACGAGTCTAGCGACGATGGGCCGATCGAGATACCTGAGGTTCGCAGTGGTGCGCGACGGTCGCTGCCGGCGCCTCCCAATCGGTTGACTCGGCAGCCCGGGTTCAGGTTCAGTAGGCGAGCCGCAGCACAGCGTCGCGAAAGGCCTGGAGAATGGTCAGGGCCAATTCCGAATCGCGCATTGTGAGAACGCGCGCCGGCTCGAAGCGGAAACCTGCCACCACGATCAGCGGCGAGTCCCACGGAGCTTGCTCGTCCGCTGGGGCCTGGCCAAGGCGCAATCTGAGTTGCTGACGGCCGCCTTCCTCGAGAATCAGCCCTGACATGGACCCGGAGAGCCCAGGCCCAAGACGAAGCAGCGGTGAGCCGGGAGGCGTGCCGTAGTCGGGGGCCAGGTCGTTGAACGTAACGAGTTGACCGTTGTGCTCGCACCACAGAAGGCCCATCCACCAGCCCTCGACCGTCTGGGGCTGCGACATCCCGACACGTCGCTCGTCTCCGGGCCGGATCTCGATTTCCTTCAGGAAGGACGGACCGGGTGAGGGAAGTCTGGGCTGAGGGTCGATCATGTCCGGCAGGATAGCCCGGCTGCGGCGCCGCCCGATTGGTGGCGGGGTCAGGTGCGCGGGGCGCGCCGTCGGGGCTTGGGTGTCGGGGCCGTGGCGGGTGCCGTGGCGGGGGCAGTGGCGGGGCCTGGCGTCGAGGCCGTGGCGGGTGCCGTGGCGGGGACCGTGGCGAGGTCCGGTTCCGCCTCCTTAGCAGGAATCTGGCCGGCCGCGATCTCGGCATCCAGTCTGGCCATTTCCTCGCGGACGGCTGTACTCGGCGGCAGCAGCGCTTCGGTATCACTCGGCTCCGGCGGATTTATGACCACCGGAATCGGGGTTTCGCTGAAGATCATGCGCAACAGATTCGGCTTGGATTTGCCGCGGAGAGCCTTCTCCTGATACTGCCGCAGCTCAGGCGCCACGTCTGTCACGCCGGGTATGGCGATGCTTTCGGCTTCCAGATCGGTCAGGACCGCCGAACAGTTTGGGCAAGAGGACGCCGACTCCGGCACTTCCGCGGAACACCACGGGCATGTCCGTGACGCCGTGCCGGGTCTCTCGCCGGGGTCGCGATCGGCGATGTCACCTGAAATGGGTGCCCGCACGGCAAGGGGTTGGTGCGCTGGCAACGTAGCACCGGTCGGCACGGACACGGGCACGGGCTCGGACTCCGCTTCGGGCACGGGCTCGCCCGCGGGGGTCGGCATCGCGGCGGCTTGTGTAAGCGAAGCGGGCTCGAGGGCCCGTGTCGACGTGCTCTGCTCGGTGGTGGACGAGGCCGCAGACATCAGGACGGCGCGCTCGTCGCCGGTGGAGTCTTGCGAGATCAACTGCCCGCCGACCCAAACGCAGAAGGCGCCCGGCAACAGAGGAAGGGCAAACGAGCGGCCAAGGTCGTCTGGCATGAGCGCGAAGAAGGCGATGCCCATCCCTACCGCGATCCACGAGAGACGGCGGCTCGGCTCGGTCGAAAGCATGGCGGCGGACATCGGCACCGCCAGCGCCAGCGCCGCGGCGACCAGAATCCAGAGGACGACGACGCCGGCTATGCCGTAGACGCTTTGGGGCGGAAGCACGCCTTCGGTATGGGAAAGGCCGAGGAATTGCGAAGTCAGCAGCCCCGACGCCGCGCCGATCCCAATCGAAAGCCAGCCGGCAAAGACCGCGATGGCACCGAAGAGCCTGTGCAAGCCTCGATCTCCTTGGGGTCGGTTTCGAGCGGGACTGTAGTCTGCCTGCCCGGCGGCGCCCGACGCCTTTACTCCCACTCGATGGTGGACGGTGGCTTGGAGCTGATGTCGTAGACGACCCGGTTTACGCCGGGCACCTCGTTGACGATGCGCGAACTGATCTTGCCCAGGATGTCATACGGCAGTTTGGCCCAATCGGCCGTCATCGCGTCCTCGGACGTAACGGCTCGGATGGCTACGACATTGGCGTACGTTCGGCCGTCTCCCATGACCCCAACTGACCGGAGTGGAGTGAGGATCGCGAAGGACTGCCAGATCTCGCGGTACAGGCCGGCGGCCTTGATCTCGTCGATGACGATCCAGTCGGCTTCGCGCAGAGTGTCGAGTCGTTCTTGCGTGACCTCGCCGATGATGCGGATCGCCAGGCCGGGGCCCGGGAAGGGTTGGCGCTGGACCATCGAGTCGGGCAGCCCGAGTTCCGTCCCCACGGCGCGCACCTCGTCCTTGAACAGATACCGCAGCGGTTCGATCAGCTGGAACTTCATGTCTTCGGGCAGGCCGCCGACGTTGTGATGAGTCTTGATCTTGCTGGCCGACTTCTCCTTGTCGGAGGTCGCCGACTCGATCACGTCGGGGTAGAGAGTGCCCTGGGTCAGGAAGGCGATCTCGCCCAGCTTGGCCGCTTCCTCCTCAAAGACGCGGATGAACTCGTTGCCGNNATCTCGGGCGTTGACGACGATGACACGGACCCCGAGCTGCTCGAACGCCGTGGCGAGAAGCTCCGTCTCGTTCTTCCGCATCATGCCGTGGTCGACGTGCACGCAGATCAAACGGTCGCCAACGGCCCTGTGGACCAGGGTCGCAGCCACGGCCGAATCCACTCCGCCGGACAGGGCGCACAGGACCTTGCCGTTG
>PMLK01000095.1 GCA_003158875.1 Chloroflexota bacterium | reverse complement strand
ATGACAAATGCGAACCCGGGCAACACGGGGCAGGCTTGGGAGCGTGGCAACGGCCAACACGGCGCCTTCCCGAGCCTGAATCGTCCTGAGTGTCTGCCAGAAGCCAGCAGCGGTCGCCGTTTGGCATGATCTGAAACCTTGCCGAAGACGCACTCAGCGCTCAAGGGGTCAGATCCGGCGCGGGATCCGGCACCGCGCTACCCGGGTTGTCATTTGGCAGGATGGTCGTGAGTGAGCGGCACCGAGGAGGATGCTGCAAAAAGTTGCGGGGAACATGAGCTTCAAGCCTGGGCTTGTTTGGGTCGAGACAGCCACTCGTGGCGGCAAGGGGGTCGGTCGTCGACCGGGCGGCGTTAGGGTCAGAATTGGACGGGCGTCGACACCCAGCTCTATTGCTCGTTCATGGTCTGCTTGGCTGACTCCTCTGCCACGGGCTGTACTGCTCCGGGTGGCTGCCGGCGAAGCGGCACTGTCCGATAACGGATAACTTCCGAGCGCTTCGATAGGTACGATCCCCAAGGGTAGGCCCGGCAAACGTGTGAAGCAGGCGAGCGGCAGTCGAGGAGCGGCGAGGGATGGACGATGGGGAACGGGAGAGGGTCCGCCTCGAGCAAGAGCTAGCTGAACTGACGCGGCGACTATCGGAACTCGAGGCGCGTCTGGCCGATGTCGAGGGCCGCACTGCGCCGGCCGCGGGGGCCCCAGCGCTGGATCCGTGGGGACGGCCGTGGCCGCCGGTGGATCAGCGGGGCCGGCCCTGGCCGGCTCAATCGCAGTGGGGAGCCCCGCAGCAATGGGGAGCCCCGCAGCGTGGGTGGCCGCGCGGGCAGGCTTCGCCGCGCCCGCAGGGTTGGCCGCCTCTGTCCGGCCCGAATCAGGCGCCGACACAGACACCAGCGCCGCAGCCGCAGAACGTTCTGACACAGACACCAGCGCCGCAGCCGCAGAACGCCCCGGCACAGGCGGCGCAGCCCGGCCCGAATCAGGCCCCGGCACAGGCGGCGCAGCGGCAGAGCTCGCAGTCGCGCGTGGACGCGTTCGCCCGGCCCGCCGCGGCCCCATCGCGCGTGGACCCGTCCCCGCGACCCGCCCCCGCCGCGTCGCGCTCCAGCGAGCCCGGCATGTCGCTCGCCTCGTTGCGGGACCTCGAGTCTCGAATGACGGGCCGCCTTCTGGCCTGGGTTGGGGCAGCGGCGGTCGTCCTGGGAGCGATCTTCTTCCTGAGCCTGGCCTTCAGCCGCGGTTGGATCGGGCCCGAAGGCCGTGTCGCTCTGGGGCTCGCGGGCGGCGCAACTTTTGTCGGGCTTGGGGCATGGTTGTTCGAGCGCCGCCAGGCGCAGCTCGGCCACGTCCTGGTTGCGGTAGGCCTCGGCGTGGTGTCGCTGTCGCTGTTCGCCGGCACGCGCTTCTACGGGATCTACCCGCCCGAAGTCGCCCTGGCAGGTTCGTTTGTCGCCGCGGTCGTATCGGCCGCCATTGCGGTCCGGGTCAAGTCCGAGGCCGTGGCCATTTACGGGTTACTGGCCATCGCCGCCGCACCGCCGATCATGGGCGCGGGCGCCAGCTCGATCACAATCGCGTTCCTGGCGATCACCATCGTGGGCACGACGGGAATCTCGCTCGCGAAATCGTGGCGCTGGTTGCCGCCGATCGCATTTGCGCTCACCGCCCCGCAACTCATCTATTGGCTGAGTGCCAAGCCGGACGCCGCGACGGCGGTCGTTGCTCTCGCCGTTTACTGGCTTCTCCACGCCGTCGCGGCAGCCGCGGACCAACTCCGATCGCGGACTGAGGCGGGCCTGGAAGAAGAGGCCGCGCGGTCCGCCATGCTCTTCTTCCTCAATTCGAGCCTGGCCGTCGGCGGCGGGCTGTGGGTCCTTTCCGGGAACCTCGCCGCGTGGCAAGGCGCGTATGTCGCCGCGGCCGCCCTCGCCCACTTTGCGTTCGGTGCCTATTTCGTCCGAAAGCGCGGGCACCTGTATCCGTTCGGGGTCTTCATCAATGCCATCGCCGTCGCGGCCGTGGCGCTCGCGATCGAGCGTCAGTTCGATGGCCCGCCGGTGGCGATGGGCTGGGCAATCGAGGCAGCCGTCTTGACCGCGGCCTTCGGGCTGCGTCGCAACGTGTACGCGGGCTGGGCCGCGGCGATCATCGGATCGATGGCCGTCGCTCACCTCGGCGTGTACGAATACCCGCTACTCAGCTGGTCGCTCGCGGGCAGGACGGGGCCCGGGTATTTCGCGTTCGACGACGCGGCCGGACTGGCTCTGGCGGTGACGCTGGCGGCCGGCCTGGCGGCGGCGTGGTTCTCCAGAAGGAACGACATCCGGATCGCCATCCTGGTCGTGGGGTCGTTGGTCGTCGCCTATTCGCTGCCCTTCGAGCTGTCCGGCCCGTCGCTCGTGGCGCCACTGGCGTTCGAGGCCGCGCTCCTGGTCGGCGTGTGGCGGTTGCGCCACGACGACTATCTGGGCAGTGTGGCCGGCATCATCGGCGCGCTCGCGCTGACACATCTGGGCCTGTACGACTACGCGACCATCGACTGGTCGCTCCAGGGCGTGACTGGCTCCGGCCCGTTCCCGTTCGCGGACTCGGCCGGACTCACCCTGGCGAGCTTGCTGGCTGCGGGTGCGGTTGCGGGACTGCTTTCGCGGAATCGCGAGATTCGCATCGGCGTTCTCGTCGTCGGATCGCTGCTCGTCGCGTACGCGCTGCCGTACGAATTGTCCGGCACGGCGCTCGTCGCGGCCTGGGCGGCCGAGGGAGTGGCTCTGGCCGCGATCTGGGGCCGAGTCAGCAATACGTACATCGCGAGCGCGGCCGCGCTGGCCGGTGTTCTGGCGCTGGCGCATTTCGGCCAGTTCGAATATCCCTGGTATCAGTGGACGCTGCAGGGGGTCTCCGGACCTGGACGTTTCGCGTTCGACGATGCGGCCGGATTGGGGCTGGCCGTCCTTCTGGTTGCCGGAGCCGCGGCCGGAATCTTGTCGCGCAGCCACGACGTGCGCTGCGGCCTGACTTCCGCGGGTTTGCTGCTGATCGCCTACGTCTTGAGATTCGAAGTCTCAGGCGTGGCGTTGATGGGCGCCTGGGCCGCCCTGCTGCCGGCTTCGATCGCCGCCGAAGGCTTGCTCGACCGGCTTCCGGGCGTTCCCGAATCGCGAGCTCGGCTGCGGCGCGTTCCGGTCATCGAGATGATGGAAGTGCACTGGCCGGATGCGCCGCTTCTTCCGGCCGCCATGGCCGCGGTCCTGACGCTGACTCACGTGCTCGTCTTCGAGATGCCCGTCGCCTCTACGGGTTCGATCGTCGTGCCGGCAATGCCGTTCATCGACCTCGTGACCGCATCGGCCGGAATCGGCATCGCTTCGTTCCTGCTGGCCGCGCTCATCACCGCGAGGCCGGACCTGCGGGTAGGCACGATCGTCGCTGCCGCTGGTCTCGCGGCCTACACGATGTTGTTCGAACTGGCGCTGCCGTTCGCGGTCGTGGCCTGGTGCGGGCTGGCGGTCATCCTGGGCATTTGGTCGTTCCGGCCGTCGTACAGCCGCGGAACGTACATCACCGCCGCGGCAATTCTCGTAACGGCGGGAGTTGCCGCGATCCTCGCCCAGATCGTCCCGCTGGATCGCCTGGGTGTCAGGGCCGCAGTGCCGCTGAGCGGCGAATGGTTCGCCCTGAACGCCACGTTCGCGATCGGGTCCACGGTCCTGGCAGTGGCCGCTGGGGCGCTGTATCTGCCCTTCGACAGGATCACCAGATCGAGCCTGTACCTCATGACCGGCGTCGCGCTCGTCTACCTGGCGACCGTACTGCTCGTGAATGTGTTCCAGGTGCGCGTCGGCGGGGTCACTGCCCTCGAGGAACTCCAGAAGCAGGCGCAGGTTTCGGTCTCGATCCTCTGGGCGCTGATTGGCATGGCCGTATTCCTCACCGGCCTCATCGGCTGGCGCCAGGGCATTCGCGAAGCCGGCCTCGGGCTGCTCGCCGTCGCTACTGGCAAGGTCTTCCTCTTCGACCTCAGCTACCTCGATGTCGCGTACCGGGTCCTGTCGCTGATCGGCCTGGGGCTGCTTCTCCTGGTCGGCGCGTTTGCTTATCAATCGCTTCGACCGCGGCGTCCTGAGGCCGGCGATCCGCCGGCGGGTGGGGCGGTCGCGCCATAGGGCGATCTGCTGGATGGCGGTGGTGTCGCATGGCCGACTGACCTCTCCTCTCGGGCAGGCGATACTCGATGCATCGAGGCGAAAGAGGGGGAGTCATGTGCGGCCATCCGAACAATGGAAGATCGAGGCGGCTTGCGGTCGGGCTCATGGCGATTTCCGTCGTGTTCGCAGGGTGCACGTGGGTGCAAGACTTTCAGGCCATTCCCGGGCTCTCGAGTGCCACGCCGAGCCCAACTCGGATCCTATGCGACGACAACCCAGGCCACTTCACGCCGATGCCGGCGGACTGCTTCATCCCGTCGATGGAGCCTGAAGTCCCAACGCCACGTCCTGTGGAAACAGCGTGGCCTTTGTCGTCATCGGCCCTGCCTCCGCTCTCCCCGTGGCGCGGCTCAGAGATCTTGCAACTAGCCCCGGACGTCCAGGCGGACGTGGTCGGTGTCCAGCCGGACGGTTCGATTGTCGTCCTTGAATACGCCATGACCGACGATGGGTTCCGGGGTGCCGTATTCGCGATCCGCGCCGATGGGAAGCCGAAGTCCGGATGGCCGGTCGGAGGCGTGCCGGTTCCGGTGGGGCTCGGCAACCATGTGATGGCTAAGGACGGGACCGTCTACGTCTCCGCCATCGAGACCGGTACAACCTCCGACTCGCCCACCTCGATCGACGTGACGGCCGTGAGCCCGGACGGGAAAGTGGTCGCCGGCTGGCCGTACAAGTCGCCTGCGGCGCTTCACGACTACAACTCCGGGCAACTGGTCGTCAGGCCGAGCGGCCAGGTCTGCTTCATGGACTTCCTGCCCGGCCGAGCGCCCCAGGACCCCAACGGGCCATCGGCGCTCTACTGCTTGGGTACCGACGGCAAGCTTCTGCCCGCATGGCCGTATCAGAGCTCTCGGCCGCTGGATCACCCGGCTTTCGGCGCCGATGGGACGATCTACGTGGAGCAGTACGACGAGCAGAATCCGGGGTCACAGGAAATCGTGGCGCTTGGTCCCGATGGCAAGTCACGCGCAGGTTGGAAGCCGTGGGAGGTTCCGTCGTTCGTCTCGCCGATCCTGGTAACGCCCGACGGTCGTGTCCACATGCTGGTTTCCGGCATGTCGGGAGACGAGCTGGTGACGCTGGCGGCAGACGGAACTCTCGTGAGCAAGAACAGGCTGGCGTTTCCGACCAACCAGGACTTCCACCAGTTGGCGATCGCCGGCGATGGCGGCCTGTATGTCTCCACCATGGACACCGGAGATCTGGAGCTGTTCGGCAAGACAGCGTCGCACCTTTCGGCTTTCGCGTCCGATGGCTCGGTGAAACCAGGTTGGCCCGCGGCAGTCGACGGCCCAGCTTCGGTCTTTCCGGCGCCCGACGGATCGGTCTGGACGTCCTGGCAGATCTGGGGCAACGGTCGGGTCACCGATCAGGCAATAGCCGTGTTCGAGCCGAACGGCAAGCTCAGATCCGGTTTCCCGATGGAGACGCCGGACCTCGGGAACGAGGTGCTGACCGGCACTGGGCTGGTCTTCGACTCGTCCGGGAATGCCTACGCGATCACGTACGTGCCGTCACGCAAGGCCTACTCGGTGGCGAAGATCTCGATGTGACGGCAATTCCCGGCTGCCGATTAAGTACTAGCGGTCAACGCGGAGCGTTGCCAGGCGAGTAGAGTGGGGGAGCGTCCCGAGACCAGGCAGAGGTGGGGATCCTGTGGGCCATGTTGCGACGCTGAGGGACGCTAGAGTCGAGCCTCCGCGCGTGTCGCGCCGAGACGCGTTCAACGGCTGGTTCGTAACCCACGAGGTCGCCTGGGAGCTGGCGATGGCCGTCATGGCGATCGTCTACGTCGCGCTCGGGTTCATCGTCGACGATCTTCCGGCCGGTGAGCGTCCGGAGCTCGGGGCGGCCGAGCTGATCCTGACGGGCCTGTTCGTGGTCGAATTCGCGTCGCGGATCCTGGCGGCGCGCAGCCGAAGCGGCTACTTCCGCGGCCACTGGATCGACGTGATCGCCCTCGCCCCGCCGATTCGCGTCTTCCGAGTCCTTCGGCTGCTGCGGCTGCTTCGACTCGTTCGCGCTTTCGCCGGTCTGTATCGAGCGGGGATGCACGTCCACGGTCTGGCTCGCCACAAGGGTTTCGCCTGGCTCCTGCTCGCGTGGCTCGGCGTGATGGTCGTCTGTTCGGCCTGGATGTACATCGCCGAGAAGGGCATCAACAAGGCCGTCGACAACCCCTTCGACGCGCTCTGGTGGGGCGTCGGCACCCTGACCACCGCCGGCTACGGTGACGTCTACCCGCAGACCACCGAAGGCCGCCTCGCCGCGATGGCGTTGATGCTCCTGGGGATCGGCCTGTTCGGGGCGATCACGGCGACGATCACGAGCTACTTGATGACTCACGAGAGTGCGCATGTGGGCGGGATCGAACACTCGCTGGTAGGCGAGTTGGAGCGGTTGGCGGCGCTGCGTCATACGGGAGCATTGACAGACCAGGAGTTCGCTGAAGTGAAGCGTCAATTGCTGTCTAGCGCCGAACCGGGAGGGGAGTAGATATGGCCGCTGCTGCTCAGGCGACAGGTTTCGCTGTCGTCGATGTTGAAACGACCGGTCTTTTTCCGGGCGGACACGACCGCGTCGTCGAAATCGGGATCGTCGCGCTGGACCCGTGGATGAGGTCGGAAGCGGAATGGACGACCCTCGTAAATCCCTGCCGCGACATTGGTCCCACAAGAATCCACGGGATAACTGCGAGCCAGGTTGTCAACGCTCCGATATTCGCAGACATAGTCGGAGACGTTTCCGCATGCCTCGGCGATCGCATCGTGGTGGGCCACAATATTCGTTTCGACCTGAGTTTCTTGGACGCCGAGTTTGGTCACGCAGGCTACCGCGTCGAATGGGCGCCCGGCCTGGACACGATGTGGCTGGCGTCGTCGATCACGGGCGCAAGACGTTTGGTCGAGTGCTGTGAGTGCTTTGGCATTGACACGGGCCGGAGTCATAGCGCGCTCTCGGACGCGAGATCAACGGCCGCGCTCCTGGCTTGTTGCTTCGAGAAGATGAAGGCTCATCCACCACAGCTTCCTCTGCCTCTCCCTCGACGCGCGCTGCCTCCGATTCCGCCCTCTGGTCGGAGCCTGGCGAGGGGCGCGGCCCCGGCGGCGACGCGTGCCACTCTCGGAACCCTGCTCAGCCGTATTCCGGCTCGTGTCCCGGTCGTCGGCCCCAAACCCGAGGCCGTGATCGCATACGCAGACTTGCTCGACCGCGTGCTGGAGGATCGTCGAGTGACTAGTGACGAGGTAGCCTCGTTGGGGCAACTCGCTGACGATTGGGGTATCGATGGTCCGGCTGCCATGGCGATCCACCGATCCTACTTCTCAAACCTGGCGAGGACTGCGCTCGCCGATGGAGTACTCACCGAATTTGAACGTGATGACCTCGCGATTGCAGCTGAGCTGCTCGGCGTCGGCGACGCTATGGATGACCTGCGTGCCGCCGCATCGGTTCCTGCCATTGCAGTCACCCGCGTTCCTGAACTTGTGGGCAGGACGGTTTGCTTCACGGGCGATAGCACCTGCTCGATTGGAGGCGTTCTCCTAGACCATCGTCGTCAACAGGACTTGGCGGCCGCGGCGGGCCTGGTGCCCGTGGGCGGTGTCACCAGACGTCTCGACATTCTGGTTCTGGCGGATGCCTCATCGATGTCCGGGAAAGCCAAGAAGGCAGATGAGTACGGAGTGCGCAAGATGGCCGAGCGCGCGTTCTGGATTGCCCTTGGGGTTAGCGTCGATTGAAACGCCATCAGGCACATCACTAATCCGAGAGAAGCGGCGAGTGCCTGGTGGCGATCCTAGGAGGAGTACCCGAGCCCTTTCAGGGATGACTCGGCGCTGATGTACAAGCTTTCGAGTCCGCTCGAGATGACGCCCTCGCTCCAGGATTTGAGTCTCATCTGCAGGACAGTAGAGAAGCCTGGGTGGATCTCGCCTAGCCGGACGACGGCGTCGTCGCCTTTGCTTTGGCGAACAAGAAACGTATTGCGGGCTGTCCGTTCTGTTGCGATGAGGACTTCGAATCGCAACAGAAAATGTGCGTTCGCAGGCGGATCACTCACGAAGTTAACGAAACGAACTTGAAGCTGATCGTCCGGAATGTGGCGGTAGCCACTTGGCGCAGGCTCGTTATCCGAGCCGTTGCTAACTTGAATTCTCACTCCAGGGGGCAGCTGAAGGGCGCGTATACGTTCGCCGACTGCTTCAGTGGCCGCTGTGAGGAGGCGGCGGGCGACCGCGTCAAGTTCCTTGTGGGTCAGTCCGCCGGAGGCCGTCAGCAGTTCTCGGAAGGCAGCCAATCTAGCCTCAGGAGGAGTGGATCCTGTGCGGAGGTTGTCAATCACAAGAGCAATCGTGTCCATGACCCGTTCGAGGATGAAGCCCACGAACGGCTGGCACTCTCCGCGATCTGCGGCCAGCAGCGTGTCGTAGTACAGGGGCCTCTGGTCAGCAAAGACGACCAGAGGCAGGGAGAGAGCACGATAGGTATAGATTGACGCTAGTGCCCTGGCAACGCGGCCGTTGCCATCCTGGAAAGGATGGATGGCAACCAAAGCATAGTGGGCATATGAAGTCTGAAGTACGGGATGGGCAGATGTAAATTCCGCGCTGTTGAGTTCGTCCATTAGGCGCGACATCTCGGGCTGCGTCTCGTCGACTGGGGCATAGGCGTGGATCGTTGAATCGGGCAGGAGAACGTGGTTCGGATTTGACTTGTAGGCGCCCTTCGCGAGCGTCTGCTGCTGCGAGCCAGAGGGAGTCTGGGCGACGTACGTGTCCTGGCTCGCACAAGCGATCTCGTGAAGACGCCGGACCCATGCCTGGCTGATCGGTATGCGCCGAGTGGCAGCATCGAGCACCAACTCGTAGGCAGCCAGTTGGGCCTCAAAGTGAGCACGGAAGTCTCGCTTCTCGCTTGCCACTGCCTCCCAAGCGGCGGCTTCTGTGGCCACGGTGAAAGTGAAACCACGGTCGGACTCGTAAAGGCCCTCGATTGCGCCGGTCTCCACAGCTGCGGACCTCATCGCCATCCTGCAGGCTGCATTCAGGCGGTCCGAATCGACAGAGGTTCGGGCCTGGTCTAGTCGCTGGGCGAAGTCGGACCAGACGTTCTCGGCGACGGTCGTGTTTGCGGCCCACCCGGGAAACGTAGGGATTGAACGATATGCCGAATCAGCCTGGGCGACGCCAGTGGCACCATGGGATGGCCTGGGACGATCTACTGCCATTGGCATCGAACCTCCACCATTACGAGCACCCGCTCGTGGAGCCGCAGTTNNGAACGTGACCTGGGCCTTGCCGATGCCGAGGTTGCCGAGGGTGACTCGGGGCCTGGCGGCGGCGCCGTTGCCGTTGCCGTTGGAGTGGCCGTTGCCGTTGGTGCTGCCGGCGGTGGGCTCGATGCGAGTGGCGTTGAGCGGGCCCTCACTTGCGGGCGACGTTGAGGTCGAGCCGAAGCCTGGAGCCGCCACTGCCGTCGACGGGCCGGCTTCGCCGGCATTGCCGCTCAGCGGTGAAGCTTGCCCCGTGGCGGGCGACGTACCGCTCCCTGAAGTCCCGGCGCCGACGACTCCGGAGCCTCCGCCAAACCCGAGGGTGAGCGGCTGCACCGAGGTTTCAGGCGCCGACGAGCGGTCGACTAGACCCAGGCTGGCGCGTTCTTCGGCCGGCAGGAAGCGCGAGCCCATCCAGCGGAAGATGTAGTCCACGATCGACTTGGCGATCGGGATTTCCGGGTTGCTGGTGAAGNNTGGGCGAACTTGTGGACCAGGTCGCGCAGCGGCACTCCGTACTGGAGGGCGACGCTGACGGTGGTGGCGAAGGTGTCCATCAGACCGCTGATGGTTGAACCTTCCTTGGCCATCTTGAGGAAGATTTCGCCCGGCTGGCCGTCGTCATAGAGGCCGACCGTGATGTAGCCCTCGTGGCCGGCAATGTCGAACTTGTGCGTGATCGCCTGGCGCTCGGCCGGCAGGCGCTTGCGGTAGGCCTTCGGCTCAGTCGGGGCGGCGGCGACGCCGGCGGCGACCGCAGCTGCCAGGTCGGCCTCCGTGG
Organism: Chloroflexota bacterium; assembly: GCA_003158875.1. Taxonomy (GTDB): domain Bacteria; phylum Chloroflexota; class Limnocylindria; order Limnocylindrales; family CSP1-4; genus Fen-1039. The sequence continues at coordinate 2,545 of PMLK01000095.1, read as the reverse complement.
TGTCCTTCTTCTTGCCGGTGTTGAGCGGCTGGCTGCGCTTGCTGTTGTCGCGGTAGATGGCGATGGCCTTGAGGCCCATCCGCCAGCCTTCGAGGTAGACCGTTTCGATCTCTTCGGCCGTGGCCGCTTCGGGCATGTTCACCGTCTTGGAGATGGCGCCCGAAAGGAACGGCTGGACCGCCGACATCATCCGAAGGTGGCCCATGTAGTGGATGGAGCGAGTGCCGTTCATCGGCTTGAACGCGCAGTCGAAGACGGGCAGATGCTCCGGCCGGAGTTCGGGCGCGCCTTCGATCGTCTCTCGCTCGTTGACGTAAGCCACGATCGCGTCGACCTGTTCCGGCGAGTAGCCGAGCTTGCGCAGGGCGCCCGGAACGGTGTTGTTCACGATCTTGAGGAAGCCCTCNNGGTATCGCAATCCATCATGAAGGCAATGGTGTTGTGGCTGACGAAGCCGTTGGCCACGTAGGTCACGTTCGACGGGACCGAGATGTCGTAGGTGAGCTCCTCCTCGCCGAGCGCAACTGAAGCGATCTCGTCGTAGAAGTAGTTGAGGCTCTCGGCCAGTTCGGGATCGGCGGTGCGCGCGAGGAGGGCCGTCGCGGACCGGCGGGAGACGAGTCCGGTGCGCGAGAGCGAGAACAGCATCGTCTTGCGGAGGTTGTCGTTTTCCGGTGCGAGCCTGTCAACCGTGCTGCGACTGACCGGGACGAGGTCGTAGCGGGCAGCCTGCGGATTGTCTTGATGAGCCGCCACGGCTGCCAGCGCGCCGCGCTTGCGCTCGGACATGAAGCCGATCTCGTCTAAGAATCGAGCCGCGGAACTGACGTTCAGCGTTCGGATGACGTGCATCGGGTTGTTGCCGAAATGCCCAAAGGTCGGCTCGTCGATCTTGTGCGTTGTGACGAAGCCCAGGGTCAACAGTAGCGTCTGGACGTCGCGGCTGAACCGCTCCGAGACCGTCGACCAGTAGGCGTAGCCGTGGTTGGTGTTGCCGTCGGCCTCGAAGAGACCCCGGACGAACGCGCGGTAGACGGCAGGATCGTTCGAATAGAGGACGGCGTCGGGGATGTCGGGTTCATAGCCCTTGCCGCGATGAGCACCTTCGGGATCGGGGTTGTGCTTGGCGAAGCCGCAAGCTTCCCACCAGAGCACCAGGCGAACGGACTGGAGCATGACTTCGGTGTGGCCCTGCTCCTGGCGGACCGCGGCCTCGAGGCCGAACAGGTCGCGCCCGAGGTTGACGATGCGGTCAACCACGTCCTTGTCGGTCTCGGTGACGCAGAAGCGCAGGCCCTTGGAATGGAGCGAGCCGTCGCCCATGAAGTAGCCGACGAACTCGGCCAGATCGGCTGTCATTCGGCGGGGGACTGACGTCCGGTAGTCAGAGGTCCAGTAGGCCTCGGGAAGGGGCGGAAGCGGTACCTCGCGCGGCTCGCCGATCATTCCGCCGAGCATCATCGGGACTCGGTCGCCGGCCTTGACGTCGGCGAAGCGGCGCCAGACCCAGTTGCCCTCGGCGTCGAGGACTTTGATGCGGTGAGTGGTGGTTCCCTGGACGCGATAGCCGCGGGCCGTCTCGACGGTCACGACCGGCTCGGCGCCGTTGAGGAAGAAGCGGGTCGCCTGGCGCGGGCCGTCATCGGTGGCGACGTGCAGGTCGGTCAGATCCTGCCACTGCTGGCCGTTCGGATTGGCAAGGCCGCGAAGCCTGACCAGGCCGCGGTCGGTCAAGACCAGGCTGTTGCCGACGAGACAGCCCGTTGGGGCGAGGAGAGTGGTCTGGGCGTTGCGGAAGCCGTTCGCGCGGCCAAGCTCCAGGGTGTTGTCCCAGATGTCGCGAGCGGCGCGGTGCAGATCCGCCGGCACGCCGGCCTTGTCCGGGATGGCGTGGGCGGCGTCGCGATGCTTCTGGATGACGCGCAGGAACGGCTCCTCGTTCTTCTTGTATTCCTTGAACGGGCCGCCGTGGTCGCGAGCGATGATCGCGCTCTGGCCATAGGCCTCGGCGGTCATGACCGAGGTGATGGCGCCCGCGTAGGCCTGACCCTCGGCGGAGTCGTAGGCGAGGCCGCGGTTCATCAGCAGCGCGCCGAGGTTGGCGTATCCGAGGCCGAGCGGCCGGTACAGGTGCGAGTTGCTGGTGATTGCCGGAGTGGGGTAGCCGGCGTTGNNGACCAGGATCTCCTGCGCGGTGATCGTGAGCCGGCAGGCGTAGCGGAACCCCTCGACATCGAACTCGCCGTCGTCGCGGACGAACTTCATCAGGTTGAGGCTGGCCAGGTTGCAGCTGGTGTCGTCCAGGAACGAGAACTCTGAACAGGGGTTGGTCGCGTGCTGGCGAGCCGAGTTCGAGACCGGGTTCCAGTCGTTGATCGTGGTGTCGTACTGGATGCCGGGGTCGCCGCAGACCCAGGCCGCGTCCGCCATTTCGCGGAACAGCTTGCGGGCGCGGAAGGTTTCCATGGGAGCGCCGTCCACGACGGCGTGAGTGGTCCAGTCGGCGTCGGCAACCACGGCCCGCATGTAGTCGTCCGTGACGCGG